>JAOPYY010000100.1 GCA_025964395.1 Actinomycetes bacterium
TGCTCCTTGTCGTGCGGCATCACGGCCGGCTTCGTCTCGCCGGTGAAGACGTCCTGACCGCCGATCACCAGCGGGATCTCGGTGCGCTCGTTGCGCATCTGCTCGAGCCGGAGCTGGAGGCGCAGGCGCTCCGGGCTGCCCGGGGCGTAATCGTGGATCGGCTCGTTGTGCGCGGGCGGTGGACGGAAGATCGCGTGGGTGCTCATGCGCCGTAGATTACGGGCGTGGACCTGTCGCACGTGCTGTGGATCGGCGGCGGGCCAAGGAGCGGGAGATCGTCGATCGCGCGAGAGCTCGCCCGCCGGTTCGATCTACAGCTCTACTCGGTCGACGAGCACGAGGCAGCGCACGAGCCGCGGATGCCGACACTGGCCGAGGGCGAGGCGCCGGATGCGTTCATGACGGCGTCGCGACATCGATTTCGGCTGCTGCTCGAGGACCTAGCCTCGCTCCCTCCGTCACCGTGGGCGATCGTTGAGGGACCGCCGCTCTTTCCGACCTCGGTCGCCGCGGTGCTCCGTGATCCGTCGCATGCGTTGTTCCTCCTCCCGGTCGACCAGGACACGGTCACGCAGCGCATCGGCTGGGAGGCGAGAGATCTTCGGCTCGCAACGCTGAACGTTGACGCGCCGCTCGAGGAGATGGTCGAGCGCGCCGCAGCGCACTTCCTACCCGTGATCAGCGCCGCAAGAGATAGGTCGCCGTGACGACGACCCACACCATGAAGCCGAGTGACGAGGCGTATACGGCGTCCCCCGCGAGCGTCCAGTTCGCGGCAGCCTCGACCAGGCCGACCGCCAGGACGGCGAGGCCGCCGACGACGCCGGCTTGACCGAACCACTTCGGGATCTTGCGCGCGCGCCACGCGGCCTGCGACGAGCCGATGATTACCGTCGCGGCGCAGGCGGACGCTGGGCCGGCCGCCTGCGTCGTGCCGGCCAGGACCGCGAGCGTCTCGAGCGCGAGGTACGCCGCGCCGCCGAGCACGACGACGCTCGCGAAGAACCCATCGGGGTCGAAGCGGACGAGCCGCGCGCGCAGGCTCGCGATGAACCAGAGGTAGGCGAACGCCGCGCCCGTGAGAAGCGCCGTCGTGGCCCGACCGTGGTCGCGGCCGAGCACCACCGCCGGCAGGGCGAGCGCCACATATGCGTACCCGAGAGCCGGGAGACTCGCCCGCGTCACGCGGCGAAGCTACAACATCGAGGGATGAAGCCGACGCTCGTGCAGTACGACGCACCCGGCTGGGGCGTGGGCGAGGTGTGGCTCGACGACGACGGACGCGTCTTCTACAGCGAGCTCCCTCGTCCGAAACGGACGCGTCTAGGGACTGTCCCTAGCCATGTCCTTTCGAGACGGTTGGCGGCCTTCTTCGCCGGCGAGCCGGACGACTTCGCCGACGTGCCGCTGCGGATCGACGACGGGTTCTACGGCGATTGCGCACGCGCCCTGCGCGCGGTCAAGCGCGGAGAGGTCGTCACCTACGGCGAGCTCGCAGCGCTCGCCGGCCGGCCCGGTGCGGCGCGCGCCGCGGGGACGTTCTGCGCGCGCTGCGAGCTCGCACCGTTCTTGCCCGTGCACCGCGTGGTCGCCGCGAACGGGATCGGCAGCTGGGGCTCGCACGGCGTCGCCTACAAAAGGCGGATGCTGGCGCTCGAGGGCTGGATGCTCTGACGATGTCGTTGTCTGACGAACTCCGTGACGAGCTGGCGCAGATCGCGCCGACCCGTCGCTGTTGCCGCCTCGCCGAGCTCTCGGCGCTCTTCCACGCGTCAGGTGCCTGGCACCTGCGCGGCGGGCACGTCGCCGTGCACCTCGATCTCGCGAGCTCGGCGGCGGCGCGGCGGGCGTTCGCGCTCCTTCGCGACCTTGGCGTGCGCTCGGAGATCCGCACCTACAAGCGGAGCTCGTTCGACCAGGCCACGCGCTACCAGCTGCACGTCGAGGTCGATGAGCGCGCGCTGAAGGTGCTGCGGGAGGCAGGCGTCCTCTCGGCGATCGGCGCGCCGCTCGAGCATCCACCAAAGCGTGTCGTCGGCCGCTCGTGCTGCCGGGGCGGGTACCTCCGCGGCGCGCTGCTCGGTGGCGGCTCGCTCTCAGGCCCGCGCGATCCGCACCTCGAAGTGCGCGCGAGCGGGCTTGACGGCGCGCGCTTCATCGCCGACGTCGCAGCCCGCGAGGGCGTGGAGCTCGCCGCTGTCGAGCGCCGCTCGCACGCGGTTGCCTATGCCAAGGGCCACGAGCCGATCACCGACGTGCTCGTGCTCGCCGGAGCGGGGGACACCGCCCTGCGCCTCGAGGAGCACGCGGTGCTCGCGGCGCTTCGCGCCGACGCGAACCGGCTTGCGAACGCCGACGAGGCGAACCTCGTCCGTGCCGCGCGCGCGGCGCATCGCCAGCTCGAAGCGATCCGCGCGCTTGACCTCGACGCGTTGCCGCCGCACCTCGCCGAGGTCGCGGAGCTCCGTCTCCGCCATCCGTCGGCCTCACTGCGGGAGCTGGCGGCCAAGGCACGGCCACCGCTCTCCAAGGCCGCGGCGCACCGCCGTTTGCAGGCTGTCGTGAAGCTTGTTGAAACGTAGTGTTGTCTACTTTGCAACTGCTCTAGCGATGGTCGTGCCGGGGCCCGATACTGGGGGTTCGCGGCGGGTCCGAGTTCAGTTGACGGCGGATACAGACCCCGTCCACCGTCCCCGCTGAACACGGTTCAAAGCCTGGGGGGAGGGTCGTCCTCGGAGCCTCCCTCCAGGCCCGCCGTTCGCATTTCGATACCTTTCCCGGCCGTGAGCCAGGCGAAATTCGACGAGCTCAGGACGCGGCTCGCAGAGATCGCGGATCTGGTGAAGACCGCCTCCATCCTCGGGTGGGACCAGCACGTGATGATGCCGCCGCGCGGCGCGGCGATTCGCGCCGAGCAGATGGCGACGGTTGGGCGCATCGCGCACCAGAAATTCACCTCAGCCGAAGTCGGCAAGCTGATCGACGAACTCCGCGGCTGGGGCGAGCAGCAGGAGTACGACTCGCTCGAGGCGAGCCTGATCCGCGTCGCCGCGAAGGACTGGGAGAAGGCGAGCAAGGTTCCGGCCGATCTGCGCGCCGAGATGTCACGCTCGGCCGCACTCGCGAACCCGGTCTGGGTCGAGGCGCGCAAGAACAACGACTTCAAGACCTTCCTGCCGGTCCTGCGCAAGAACCTCGATCTGCGCAAGCGCTACATCGAGTGCTTCGAGATCGACGATGAGCCATACGACGTCGTGCTCGACGACTACGAGCGCGGGATGAAGACGAAGGAAGTGCGCCGCATCTTCGACTACCTGAAGGAGCATCAGGCGCCGCTCGTCAAGGAGGTCGCCGCGCGCGGCGGGAACCAGCCGCGTGCGCCGCGCTTCGAAATCGCGCCCCAGAAGGTCTTCGAGCTCGAGGTCGCGCACGCCTTCGGCTTCACGGACGACGCGTGGCGGCTCGACCCGACCGTGCACCCGTTCGCCTCGGGCGCCGGCATCGAGGACATCCGCATCACGACCCGCTACTTCACCGAACACCTTGGCGGCCTCTTCGGGACGATGCACGAGTTCGGCCACGGGCTCTACGAGCACCAGATCGACAAGGCGCTCGAGCGCACGCCGCTCGCCCGTGGTGTGTCGCTCGGCATGCACGAGTCGCAGAGCCGCATGTGGGAGAACCTCGTCGGGCGCTCGATGCCGTTCTGGCGTCACTTCTTCCCGCGCCTGCAGGAGCTGCACCCGGACGCGCTCGGCGACTACGACGTCGAGCGCTGGTACCGCGAGGTCAACCTGGTCGAGCCCTCTCTGATCCGTGTCGAGGCGGACGAGGCGACCTACAACCTGCACATCATCCTGCGCTTCGAGCTGGAGCAGGCAATGCTCGCGGACGAGTTCCCGCTCGAGCAACTGCCGGACGAGTGGAACAGCCGCATGTGGGACTACCTCGGGATCACCGTCCCGAACGACACGGAGGGCGTGCTCCAGGACGTCCACTGGTCGGGCGGCTCGATCGGCTACTTCCCGACGTACGCCCTCGGCAACTTGATCTCCGCGCAGATCTGGGAGCGCATCACTGCCGAGCTTCCCGACATGTACGACGGGTTCGAGCACGGAGAGTTCGGCCAACTCCGCGACTGGCTGCGCGAGAACCTGCACCGGCACGGCCGCAAGTTCACGCCGGGCGAGATGCTCGAGCGCGTCTGCGGCACCTCCGAGATCGACCCGGCGCCGTACGTGCGGTACCTGCGCGAGAAGCTCGCTGCGATCTACGGGATCGCTGAGCCAGCCTGACCATCCGCGAGTACGCGTGCTCCCACATCAAGCCTCCGGGTAACGTAGGCGCATGGCCAAAACTCGCGTAGGTATCAATGGATTCGGCCGGATCGGCCGTAACTTCTTCCGAGCGGCGCAGGAGCGCGGTGCGGATTTCGAGATCGTTGCGTTCAACGACCTCGGTGATGTCCCGACCATGGCGCACCTCCTCCGCCACGATTCGGTGTCCGGCCCGTTCAAGGGAACGGTTGAGGTGGAAGGCGGATCGCTGAAGGTCGACGGCAAGGAGCTGAAGGGCCTCGCCGAGCGCGATCCGGCGAACCTGCCGTGGGGAGAGCTCGGTGTCGACGTCGTGGTCGAGTCGACGGGCTTCTTCACGGATCGCGCGTCCGCACAGAAGCATCTCGACGCCGGTGCGAAGAAGGTGATCATCTCCGCGCCCGCAACCGACCCCGACATCACGCTCGTCCTGGGCGTCAACGACGACCAGTACGACCCGGAGCAGCACGCGATCATTTCGAACGCGTCGTGCACGACCAACTGTGTCGCGCCGATGGCGAAGGTGCTCGACGAGACGTTCGGTGGGATCCAGCAGGGCTTCATGACCACCATCCACGCCTACACGAACGATCAGCAGGTGCTCGATCTCCCGCACAAGGATCTTCGGCGCGCGCACGCGGCCGCGATCAATTTGATTCCTACGTCGACCGGCGCCGCAAAGGCGATCGGCCTCGTGCTTCCGCATCTCAAGGGCAAGGTCGACGGCATCTCGGTTCGCGCACCTGTCCCGACCGGCTCGATCACCGACTTCGTCGTCACGCTCGGGCGCGAGGCGACCGCGGACGAGATCAACGCTGCGTTCAAGGCGGCCGCCGAGAGCGGGCCGCTCGCGCCGTACCTCTCATACTCGACGGAACCGCTGGTCTCGACGGCGATCCAGCACTCGCCGGCGTCCTGCACCTTCGACAGCGGCTTGACGATGGCAAGCGGGACGACTGTGAAGGTCTTCGGCTGGTACGACAACGAGTGGGGCTACTCGTGCCGGCTGGTCGACCTCGTGCCGCGGGTTGTCTAACAGAGGCGGTATGAGGCTGCCGCGGTCTGTCGAGGCCGCAGAAGTCGATGGCAAGGTCGTCCTCGTTCGGTCGGATCTGAACGTGCCGCTCGAGGACGGCCGCGTCGCGGACGACACGCGCATCCGCTCGTCACTTCCAACGATCGAGCTGCTGCTCGAGCGTGGCGCGCGCGAGGTCCACGTCTGCTCGCATCTGGGACGGCCGAAAGGCCCGGACGACAAGTACGCGATCGCTCCGGTGCGCGAGCGGCTGCGGGAGCTCGTCGGCGACGAGCGCGTGACCGTGCTCGAGAACACCCGCTTCAACCCCGGCGAGACGAAGAACGACGAGGCGTACGCGCGCGAGCTCGCAGAGGGCTGCGACGTGTTCGTCAACGACGCGTTCGGCTCCGCGCACCGCGCGCATGCCTCGACCGTCGGCGTCGCGCAGCTGCTGCCGGCGTACGCGGGCTTGCTGCTGCTGGCCGAGCTGGAGAACCTCGGCAAGCTGCTTGGCGAGGTCGAGCGCCCGTTCGTGATCGTCTCGGGTGGCGCGAAGGTGGAAGACAAGATCGGCGTGCTCGAGAACCTCGGCTCGCGTGCGGACGAGGTGCTGATCGGCGGGAAGATGGCCGAGGACGTTCGCTCGGACAACCCGTTCTCGTTCGATGCCGTGCTCCCGAAGGACGTCGTCGCGGCATCGTCGTTCTCCCCGGATGCGGACACCCAGGTGACGCCGTTCGACTCGCTGCCTGAGGGCTGGCTCGGACTCGATGTCGGGCCGGAGACACGCGAGGACTTCGCGCGCCGGATCGCGGGCGCGCGCACCGTCTTCTGGAACGGCCCGATGGGCGTCTTCGAATGGCCGAAGTTCTCCGAGGGCACGTTCGCGGTGGCGCGCGCGCTCGCGGAGAGCGACGGGTTCACCGTCGTCGGCGGCGGCGACTCCGTGCGGGCTGTTCACGACGCAGGCGTCGCCGATCGCATCTCGTGGATCTCCACGGGCGGCGGCGCTGCCCTCGAGCTGCTCGAAGGCAAGGAGCTACCCGGCGTCGCAGCCATACCTAATGCCTGAGAGACTGAGCCGATGCTGATCGCCGGCAACTGGAAGATGTTCAAGGGCCCCGACGAGGCAGGCGCGTTCTGCCGCGCGCTGCGCGACGCGGATCTGCCCGACGACGTCGATGTCGTCGTGTGCCCGCCGTACGTCTCGCTCGAGGCCGCCGTGCAGACGCTCGCGGGCACCGAGGTCGGCGTGTTCGCGCAGAACTGCCACTGGGAGCTCGAAGGTGCGTTCACCGGCGAGATCTCGGCGCCGATGCTCCACGAGCTCGGGGTGTACGGCACGCTCGTCGGTCACTCCGAACGGCGCCAGTGGTTCGGCGAGACGGATGAGACCGTCGCGCAGCGCGTGCGGACCGCGCTCGCTCAGGGCCTGCACGTGATCGCGTGCGTCGGCGAGAGCGAGGCCGAGCGCGAAGCGGGGGAGACCGACGCGGTGCTCCGGCGCCAGGTCGGCGTGCTCGAAGCAGACGAGAACCTCGTCATCGCCTACGAGCCGGTGTGGGCAATCGGCACCGGAAAGACCGCGACGCCCGAGATGGCGCAGCAGGCGCACGAGACGATCAAGTCGGTGCTCGACCTGCCGGTGCTCTACGGCGGCTCGGTCAAGCCCGACAACGCGGCCGAGCTGATGTCGCAGCCGGCAGTCGACGGCGCGCTCGTCGGCGGCGCTTCCCTCGACGTCGAGTCGTTCGCCGCGATATGCCGCGCCGCCAGCTTGTAACCCTCGTCATCCTCGACGGCTGGGGCATCGCGCCCGCCGGCCCGGGGAACGCGGTCGAGCTCGCTGACACGCCCGTCTTCGACGCGCTGTGGCGCGACTACCCGCACACGACGATCGAGGCGTCGGGCGAGGCAGCGGGCCTGCCGCCCGGCCAGATGGGGAACAGCGAGGTCGGGCACCTGACGATCGGCGCGGGGCGCAGGCTCTACCAGGACCTGATGCGCGTGAACAAGGCGATCGAAGACGGCTCGTTCTTCGAGAACCCGGTGCTGCGGGCGGCGTTCGACCGCGGGCAGCGCGTGCACTTGATGGGGCTCGTCTCGCACGGCGGCGTCCACTCGCACATCGACCACGTCAAGGCACTGCTCCGCTTCGCGCCCGAGAAGACCTGGCTCCACGCGTTCACCGACGGCCGCGACGTCTCACCGACCTCGTCCGTGCGCGACCTCGCCGAGCTGCCGCTGGACCGGATCGCCACCGTCGTCGGTCGCTACTACGCGATGGATCGCGACCAGCGCCTCGAGCGCACGCAGACCGCGTTCGACGCGATCGTCCACGGCCTGGGCAAGGAGGTCTCCGCCGACGGGATCCTGGCCGCCGTGCAGGCGAGCTACGACGCGGGCATCACCGACGAGTTCATCGAGCCGGTCTGCATCGAGGGAGCGCCGCGGGTCGAGCACGGGGACACGGTGATCTTCTTCAACTTCCGCCCGGATCGCGGCCGGCAGCTGACGCGCATGCTGCTCGACCACGGGATCGACGTCACGACCATGACGCGGTATTCGTCCGACCTCGACACGCCGATCGCGTTCGCGGAGCAGGACATCGCAGGCACGCTCGCGGAGGTGCTCGCTGAGCACGACGTGCGCCAACTGCACGTCGCCGAGACCGAGAAGTACGCGCACGTCACGTACTTCTTCAACGGCGGCCGTGAGGACGCCTGGCCCGGCGAGACCCGGACGCTCGTGCCGAGCCCGCGCGACGTCCCGAGCTACGACTTCAAGCCCGAGATGTCGGCGAGCGAGGTGGCGGACGAGGTCGTCGAGCAGATCGACGACGGCTACGGGTTCTGCATCGTCAACTTCGCGAACCCCGACATGGTCGGCCACACCGGTTCGATCCCCGCGGTCGTCGAAGCGGTGGAGACGGCCGACCGCTGCCTCGGCCGGATCGTCGAGCGCGTGAGCGAGCTCGGCGGCGTCTGCCTGGTCACCGCCGACCACGGGAACGCCGAGAAGATGCTCGAGGCGGACGGCGTCAGCCCGCACACCGCCCACACGACGAACCCCGTCCCGCTCATCGTGACGATCGCCGGAGCGACGCTGGCGGAGGGCGGCGAGCTCGCCGATCTGGCTCCGACTGCCCTGGATTTGCTGGGAATCGAGCCGCCGTTGCAAATGACCGGGAAGGCCCTTGTAAATCGCCCGTAAGGTGGATGAGAACGGCCGAAAGCAGGGCTATACTCCGGCTCCCTTGTCTCTCCCTCAGCCTGACCTGGCGGTCCTCCGGAAGGCCCAACGAGGAGACGAGCGCGCCTTCGCGATCATTCTGCGTACGTACGAGACGCCGGTCTACAACTACGTCCTGCGCCTGACGAACGGCGACCGGGCGCTCGCCGAGGACCTGACGCAGGAGGTTTTTCTCCGCGTCTTCCAGGGGCTGCCGCGCTTCTCGCTCCGGTGCAAGTTCACGACGTGGCTCTTCCAGGTGACGAAGAACCGGGTGCTCGACGAGCTGCGCGCGAAGGAGCGCCGGCCGCTCAACCCGATCAACCTGGACGACGCACCGCAGCTCGAGGTGCTCGACCAGCCCGTCGAGCGGGCCGAGGCGATCGACGCCCTCTGGCATGCGATCGACGGTCTGCCCGTCGATCTCAAGATGGCGCTGCTCCTCCGCGACGTCGTCGGCCTCTCCTACAACGAAATCGCCGACTCGCTCGAGGTCACGCTCGCGACGGTCAAGTGGCGGATCTTCAAGGCACGCGAGGACGTCCAGCTAGCGCTCGCCCGCGAGGGCATCACGTTCGGCGCCGCCGCCGGCGCACAAGCTCTTTAAGCGTCAGCCTCGTCAGCGCGAGTAGGTCCTCAGCCAGGCGCTGAGGTTACGCGCCTGCTGCGCGGGTGTCGTTGCGTGCGGTACCGGGTCGACGCCTGCCGGGTGGTTCGTCCAGCCGGTCGTAGCTGCGCTTGCGAGCGCGGCCACGCTCGCTGCAGCCGCTCCGGCCGCCAGCAGCTTCGAACGCCCCGAGAACCGCGGCCGGTGTTCTATACGCGACGGCCGCAGGACCTGTGTGACGCCGAACGACGACGCAACTTCTTCAGCGGACGGCCGCGACCAGAGATCGTGCGCGCGCATGCGTTCGATCAGCGTGCGGTCGTCGTCGGTCGCGCCCTCGAGCAACTCGTCGAAGACGACGCCGAGCGAATAGACGTCCGCCTCCGTTCCGACGACTCGCCCCTCGGCCTGCTCCGGCGAGAGGTAGCGCATGGTGCCGAGGACCGTTCCGATCTGCGTGACCATCGTCTCCTCGAGTGCGCGCGCGATCCCGAAGTCCGCGATCTTCACGTGCCCGTTCTCCGAGCGCAGGAGGTTCGCGGGCTTCAAGTCACGGTGGACGACGCCGCGGCCGTGGGCGTGCGCGAGGCCGGCGGCGACCTCGCCGGCCTCCTCGCGCGTCAGCGCATCTCCTTCCAGCGTGCCGCCGGTCACGAGCTCCATCACGATGCACGGGAGCCCGTCGATCTCGGTGATGTCGTACGTCTGGACGAGGTTCGGGTGGTGGAGCTTCGAGGCGATGCGCGCCTCGCGCAGGAAGCGCGCGCGAAACTCCGCGTCGCCTGCAAGATGCTCGGCGAGTACCTTCAGCGCGACCGGGCGCTCGAGCTGCTCGTGCCAGCCCGCGTAGACGACCGCCATGCCGCCGCGGCCGATCTCGGTGTCGAGGCGATAGGTGCTCAATCCTTGCCCTTGCCGTGATGGCCGTGCGGGGGTTTCTTCCCGTGCTCGGGGACGATCGTGACCACCGGCGGCGTCTCCGTCGCCGCTGGGACCGGCGGCAGGCACGGCGGCGTCTGCACCACAAGGGCGTTCACGCCTGAGGTCAGCGATTCCTGCAGCGCGGGTGGGATGCGGTGCGCATTGACGAGTGCGATCGCCTGCCTGCTCAGTGCGCGGATGTCGCGCGCCTGCGCGCACGGCGCTTCGCGAGGGATCTTTTCGGCGAGTGCGATCAGCGGCGCGGCATCTTGACGCGCCATGTGCGGTCCCCCACCGCCGCAGCCGGCGAGCAGCACGGCGGCGACGGCGGGGAGGAACGCAGTCCTACGACGAGGCCTCGTTCGGATCATCAGACGCCGCGTGCAAGCCGGGTCGCCAGGTCCTCAGGGAGGCCCGCCGCCCGCATTTCCGCCTGCGTCTGGTCGATCGGATACGGAACACGTCGGAAGGCAGCCCGTCCCGCATCGGTGTCAATCAAAACCCACCCCGCGCGGGCGTCGCTGTCCCGAGGCTGGCCGACCGAGCCTGGGTTGATCAGCCAGCGGGCGCCCGAGGTGTCGACCTCGGTGCCCCCGTGGGCCAGCCCGCCGTCCAGTGTCTCGCCGTCCCAGGAGAGCGCCAGCGCGACGTGGCTGTGCCCGACGAGCACGATCGGCGCGGTCGTGACCTCGAGATTCTCGAGCGCAACGTCCTCGCTGAGCACGTACTCCCAGACCGGATCGCGCGCGCTGCCGTGGTACAGCTCGAGCCCCTCGCGCGTCGCGGACGGCTCGAGGGTGCGCAGCCAGGTCGCCTGCTCCTCGCCGAGCGCGCCTGCGGTCCAGTGCGCCGACTCGGCTGCGAGCGGCCCGAAATCGGATGTGGGGAGCTTGCCGATCGCCGCGAGGTCGTGGTTCCCAACCAGCACAACCGCGGCTCGCTCGCGCACGATGTCGGCACACTCGTTCGGCCTGGGGCCGTAGCCCACGACGTCGCCGAGGCACCAGATCTCGTCGGCCGCCTCCGCCTCGATGTCGGTTAGGACCGCTTCGAGGGCGTGAAGATTTGAATGAATGTCGGAGATGACCGCGATGCGCATCAGGAACGCCGCCACGCTAGCCGTCGCCGCAGGGGTGTGGTGCACCTGTGCGTGGCTGCTCGCTCGAACGAGTGTGCCGTCGCTCGACGTCTCGGGGCTCGACGTGCACCGCTACTTCTCCCAGCGCTCGCTCGACCGGGCCGCCAGCTACACCCGCGGCGTCCAACTGCTGTGGCTGCTCAGCACCGCCGCGACGCTGGCGGCACTCGTCGTGCTCGCGCGGCTCCTGCCGCAGCGAGCCCGGTCGATCGGCCTCGGGCGGATCGGCAGCGCGGTGGTCCTCGGGATGGTCCTGATTGTCGCGCTCTGGTTCGTCGGGCTGCCGTTCAGCTTCGCCGAGCTGTGGTGGCAGCACCACTGGGGGCTCGGTCCGTTCGACATCCTCGCCTGGCTGAGCGGGCAGTGGTCGATGCTCGCGCCGGCGGCGCTCTCCGCGCTCGCGACGATCGTGCTCCTCGTCGGGCTGGCGGGCCGCTTCCGCCATTGGTGGCTCTTCGCCACGCCGATCGTCGTCGTGATCGCGGCGTTCTTTGCGTTCGTCTCCGGCTGGCTGCAGGCGTCAGGGACGAATCCGCTTCGGAACCACCAGCTGGCCGCGGACGCGCGCCAGATGGAGCGCATCGAGCACGTGACCGGCACGCCCGTCAGCGTGCAGGACGTCTCGAAGTGGACCGACCAGCCGAACGCCTTCACCGTCGGCTTCGGACCGTCGGCCCACGTGATCCTCTGGAACACGCTGCTCGACAAGCGTTTCACGCGCGGCGAGCAGGTCGTCGTGATCGCGCACGAGCTCGGGCACGTGCGCAGCCGCCACATCATCAAGGGCGTCGGCTGGACGGCGCTCGTCGCGCTGCCGACGCTATGGATCCTCGCGCTCGCCACGCGGCGGCGCGGCGGCGTCGGCGACCCCGCGAACCTGCCCTTCGTGATCCTGGTGCTGACGGTGATCGGGCTGCTGAGCACGCCGGTCCAGAACGTGGTCTCACGCCGCTACGAGGCGGAGGCCGACTGGCGGGCGCTGAACGCGACTCGCGATCCGGCGTCGGCGCGCAAGCTCTTTCAGACGTTCGAGCGCACGAGCCTCGAGAACCCGAGCCCGCCGACGTGGGACTACCTCTGGCTCGAGACCCACCCGACGCTGGCGCAGCGCATCGCGATGGTCGAGCGGTGGAAGAAGAGAAGAGCGGGTTAGCGCTCGTCGGTCTCGGGCAAGTCCTGGATGCCCTTGACCGTCGTGTACTTCGAGTAGGCCTCCTGCAGCGCTACGAGGAGCTCGCCCGCGAACTGCTGCGACATGTTGACCCGTGATACGACGACGCCCGGGACGTCGCCCTCCTCGACCTCGTGGTCGATCCGCGCGAACGTGAGCGTGAACTCGTAGTCCGAGAACGTGATGTTCGCGAAGTTCGCATAGACCCCGGCAAGGTGCTGGGGATCCATGTGGATGTTCAGCTGGCGCTCGGGAGGGGTGTCGTCCATCAAAGGCCACGATACTAGAGCCCATGAAAGGCGACGGATTCACGCGCCGGGAGGTCACGATCCTCGTGGTCGCGATGGTCGTCGTCTTCGCCGGCGGCACCGCCGGTTTCATGCATCTCCTGCACGAGTCCTGGCACGAAGCGCTCTACCGGACGATCGTCACGGCATCCCTCACAGGCCTCGACTCGACTCCGCACGGCCTGGGGGCAGAACTGCTGACAATCGGGGTCGTTCTCTCCGGCGTGGCTATCTTTGGCTACTTCGCCGCGCAGATCTTCGATTCGATCGCGCACAGCGTCCTTGGTGGAGCCTGGAGGGAGAAGAAACGCCGCAACATGATCGACCAGCTTCGCGACCACATCATCGTCTGCGGCTACGGCCGGGTCGGCCGCCGCGCGGGCGAGGAGTTGCGCGAGGCCGGAGTCCCGTATGTCGTGCTCGACTTCAGCGAGGAGGCGCTCGAGCACGCGCGCGAAGACGACGTGCTGTTCGTCGACGGGAGTGGCTCAGAGGACGACGACCTCCTCCAGGCAGGCCTCGATCGCGCCCGCGGCATCCTCGTGGCCTCGGACGACGACGGCGACAATCTCTACATCACGCTCTCCGTGAAGTCGCGCCGCCCTGACGCGATCGTGATCGCGCGAGGCTCGAGCGAGGAGGCGGAGCGCAAGCTCAAGCTCGCCGGCGCCGACCGGGTCGTCACGCCGTACACGACCGCGGGCCGCGTGATGGCCCAGCTGATGATCAAACCGCAGGTCACGTCGTTCGTGAACGCGATGATCTCGTCGGAGGCGCCCGAGCTGAACTTCGAGGAGATCGAGGTCACATCGAGCTGCGGCGCCGCGGGCCAGACGATCGGCGCGCTGAGCATCTCGACCAAGACGGGCGCGAACATCGTCGCCGTGCGCAGGCATGGCGGCGCGCTCGAGCTGCGGCCGACAAAGGACACGCTGCTGGAGGAGTCGGACGTGATCGTGGGGCTCGGCTCGCCGGCGGAGATCAAGAAGCTCGAAGAGATGTTCGAGGCGCGGGGCGTTCTTGGCTAGCGCGGTCGAGCGCCTGGCGGCGCGTGTCGGCGAGGCCGTGGGCGCAGAGGTCGAGCTCGAACGGCCGAAGGATCCGGCGCACGGCGATTTCGCGACGAACGTCGCGATGCGCTCGGCGAAGGCGATCGGCCGGCCACCGCGCGAGCTTGCGCAGGAGCTCGCCGAGAAGGTCGTCGAGCTCGACGAGATCGAGTCGGCCGACGTGGCCGGCCCCGGCTTCCTCAACCTGCGCGTCGGCGACCGCTTCTTCCTCGACGCGCTCGCCGAGGTCGACGAGGGCTACGGCGGCGGCTGGGCGGAGACACCGGAGCGCGTCCAGGTCGAGATGGTCTCCGCGAACCCGACGGGCCCGATCGTCGTCTCGGCCGCGCGGAACGGCGTGTACGGCGACTCCGTCGCGCGCCTGCTCGAGTTCGCAGGGCACGACGTCTCGCGCGAGTACTACTACAACGACGCCGGCCGTCAGATCGACCTGTTCCGCGCGTCGGTCGACGCGCTGCGCCGCGGTGAGGACGTGCCCGAGGACGGCTACAAGGGCGAGTACGTCGTCGGCCTCGCGAAGCTCGAGGGCGACCCGGTCCCGCGGATGCTCGCATCGATCGAGCAGACGATGGAGCGGTTCCGGATCCACTTCGACAGCTGGGCGCTGCAGAGCGAGCTCGAGCAGCGCCTGCCCGAGTTCCTGCCGCGGCTCGACACCTACGAGAAGGACGGCGCGCTCTGGGCCCGCTCCTCGGCGTACGGCGACGACGCCGACTGGGTGATCATCCGCTCGGCGGAGAAGGGAGGCACGCCGACCTATCGCGCCGCCGACATCGTCTACCTCGTCGACAAGCTCGAGCGCGGCCTCGATCGGGCGATGTACGTGCTCGGCGCCGACCATCACGCGACGGCGAAGTGGTACCGGGCGATCGCGCGGATGCTCGGCTACGACGAGTCGCGTGTCGAGGTGCTGCTGTACCAGTTCGTCCACCTCACACGTGGTGGCGAGAGCACGAAGGCGTCGAAGCGCTCCGGCAACGTCTTCCTGCTCGACGAGTTCATCGAGGAGGTCGGCGTCGACGCGGCACGGTGGTACCTGGTCAACCGCGGCCCCGATCAGACGATCGAGATCGACCTCGACCTTGCGGCCGAGAAGTCGCCGAAGAACCCGGTGTACTACGTCCAGTACGCGCACGCGCGCATCGCATCGATCCTGCGGAGCGCCGACGATGCCGAGGTCGGCGGCGATCCGCCAGGCCCGCTATCGACGGAGGAGAAGGAGCTGATCAAGCGGCTGACCGACTTCCCGACCACCGTCCGCGAGGCAGTCGAGCGCCGCGGCCCGCAGCTGCTCCCGAACTACGCGATCCGTCTCGCCGACGACTTCCATCGCTTCTACCACGAGCGCCGCGTTCTCGGCGAACCCGAGCAGGCGTTCCGCCTCGGCCTGATCCGCAAGACACAGCTGGTGATCGCGCGGTCGCTCGACCTGATCGGGGTCGAAGCGCCGGACTCGATGTGAACTGCTCGAATCTGGTTCGGCTGAGACCGAATCAGGTTCGAACCCTCGGCCGAACCTGATTCCCAACAGGGAACCAGATTCGAGAGTTGCGTTCGAGGCGCCGCGGACGGCGGCAGGGCTAGTCCGAACCTGGGTGGGTTTCCTCTGGAATGCCGCGCCGGTTCGAAACTCGTCAACCTGGTTCAAAGACCGAACCAGGTTGAGATCTAAGGACGAACCTGGTTCGTTGTTTAACCAGCTTCGAGAGCTTCACGCCTGATAGATCCGCCGGACAATTTCTTCGATGTCCGGTTCCGTGATCTGCAGGTCGACGAGCCGCGCGGCTGACGCTACGCGCGCCGTCAGCTCCGCGGCGGGGCCGCGGAAACGCAACCACTGGCGCGGGCCGTCGACCCTCTCCACGCGCGCGCCGTCGATCTGCAGGGGCGGGGCCGGCTCCTCGAGGTCGACGATCAGCGTGCGCTCGCCGCCGTAGCGCTCCCTCAGTTCGTCGATGCGCCCGTCCCAGATCAGGCTGCCCTGGTCGATCACGAGCAGGCGTTTGCACAGCCGCTCGATGTCGCCGAGGTCATGCGTCGTCAGGAGCACGGTGACGCCGCGCTCGCGGTTGATCTCGACGAGGAAGTCGCGCACGCGCTGCTTCGCGACGACATCGAGTCCGATCGTCGGCTCGTCGAGGAAGAGCAGCTCCGGCTCGTGCAGCATCGACGCGGTCAGCTCGCCGCGGATGCGCTGGCCCAGTGAGAGCTGGCGCACCGGCGTGTGCAGGAACGGATCGAGGTCGAGCACCTCGCGGAAGCGCGCGAGCGACGTGCGGTACCGGTCGGCGGGAACCTTGTAGATGTGCCGCAGTAGCTCGAACGAGTCGATCAGCGGCAGGTCCCACCAGAGCTGCACGCGCTGTCCAAACATCGCGCCGATGCGCTTCGCGAGCTCGATGCGGCGCTTGGACGGATCGAGTCCGGCGACGGACACGCGCCCGCTCGACGGGACGAGGATGCCGGTGAGCATCTTGATCGTCGTCGACTTGCCTGCGCCGTTCGGGCCGAGGTAGCCGAGCAGCTCGCCGCCCCGGACGCGGAACGTGATATCGCGCACGGCCTCGACGACGTGACGCTCGCGGCGGAAGCGGCCCCGGCGCACGACGAACTGCTTGCTGAGGTGCTCGACCTCGATCATCCGCCGGCGCTCCGGTAGTGCCGCACCGCGAACCGCCAGACCAGTCCTGCGACACACACACCGGCGACCGCGACGAGCGGCGAGGAGAACTCGAGCGCCCGCGGCAAGCCGAGCGGGTCGGGCTTGTCGAGGATGTAGAGCGCCGGGAAGTAGCAGACGAACGCGAGTGGCACGATGTACGCGAGGAAGCGCCGGAGCCAGCTCGAGAAGATGTCGATCGGGTACTGCGCGAGGAAGTTGCCGCCGTAGGTGAAGGCGTTCGTGAACTCGCCGCCGTCCGTCGTCCAGAACGAGAGGCACGAGCCAATCGTCCAGACCGACGCGAAGATCACGATTGCCGCCGGGATCATCACGACGACCATCGCGATGCGACCGGCGTCCCACGGGATCGCGAGCGAACCGATCACGTAAACGAGGACGAACACGCCCTGCAGCGCCTTGCCGAGCCGGCGAAGCTGGAAGTCCGAGCCGATCACCTGGAAGAGCGTGCCCCGCGGCCGCACGAGGAGGATGTCGAAGTTGCCGTCGCGAATCTTCTGCGGGAACTGATCGAAGTGACCGACGAGTAGGTCGGTCAGCGCGAACGAGATCGACGACATCGCGTAGAGGAACGCGACCTCACGAATACTCCACGCGCCGAGCCGCTGTGTGTTGTGGAAGATCACCAGCACCGCGAGGAAGTCGATGAACGAGATCAGGAACGCGCTGCAGGCATCGAGGACGAACGACGTCCGGTACTGAAGCTGCGAACGGATCTGCGCGCCGACGAGGCGCCGCCAGAGGACGACGGAATCAACCACCCTGGATGACCAGCTTCTTCGCGCCGAGCCGCAGCGTCACCCTGCCGAGGCCAAGCAGGGCAAGCGCCCACGCCGCCTGGACCGCGAGGATCCCGACGAGCTCAGCTCCGTGGTGCTTGCCGAGCCAGACGTCGATCGGCGTCTGCATGATCGACGCGAACGGCAGCGCGTGCGCGATCGCGCGCAGCCATGAGGGAAAGAACGTCAGCGGCAGGATCATCCCCGAGAAGAAGAGCGACACGGTGAGCGCGAGGGTGACGACGCCGCGGATGTCCACCAGCCAGAACGCCGCCGAGTTGTAGAGGAAGCGGAAGCCGAGGCTCACGACGACCGCGAGCACGACGCTGACGAAGAACGCGACGAGGTCGAGCAGCGTGGGGTAGTGCAGCTGGAAGATGGCTGCTCCGACGGCGAACGGGAGAATGCCGCGGAAGATCAGGTGGTACGGCGCACGGCCGAGATCGAAGGCGAGCCAGTAACGCTGCGGATCGAGCGGCCGCGAGAGGTCGGTCGCGATCGAGCCGTCGCGGATCCGGAGCGCGAGCTCGGTCCAGCCGAACGCGTACACGGTCATGATCAGCGCCTGCGCCAGCCACACGTACGTGACGGCGTCCGAGGCGTCGTAGTTCCCGACGTGTGTGCGGTGCCGGAAAACGGCCAGAAGGATGTACGCCTGGATGAACCCGAAGATCGTGTTCGTGAAGACGCCGGCGGCGGTCGCCCA
>JAOPYY010000102.1 GCA_025964395.1 Actinomycetes bacterium
GGTGCGAGCACGAGCCCTGCGGTGATGACGACGACGCGCTCCGCGCGTGAGCCGATGCCCACGTCGCCGCGGAGGCCGATCGCTTCGGCCTTCGCGCGCGTGTACGAGACGAGGAACGACCCCGCGACCGCGGCCATCGCGACTGCGACGAAGACGGGGTGGTGGTGCCGTGCCAGGACGTACGCGATTGCGGTCAGCATGAAGCCCTCGCTGATGCGGTCGGTCGTTGAGTCGAGGAACGCGCCGAACGGTGTGGTCTTGCCGCCGGCACGGGCCAGCGCGCCGTCCAGGATGTCGAGGAGCGAGCCCACGACGAAGACGAGCGCGGCGAGCCAGTAGAAGAGGAGCTCGTTGCGGCCCTCGAACAGGACGAGCACCGAGGCGATGCCGCAGAGCAGCACCCCGCTCGTCGTGAGGGCGTTCGGCGTCACCCGCGTGCGGGTGAGCCCCAGGACGGACCGCGACGCGAGCGTGCGGGCACCAGTGGTGTAGCCCTGCTTGATCGCGGCCGCTCTGGTCACGGCTGGGACCGTACCAGCGGTTTCTGCGCCCGCCCCGTCCGGGTCGACAGGCGGTCGTTTACGCCCGTTGAGCGGCAAACAGGGAGCGCGAGCGGTCGTTGTAGACGATCGCCATCGCCACCAGCGCGACCCCGATGCCTGCGACGCAGTCGAGCCAGAAGTGGTTGCCGGTCGCCATGACCGCGAACCAGACCCACGCGGGCCAGATCGCCCAGAACGCCTTCGCCCAGGGGCTCCGGCAGACGCTGAAGAGGACGATCCCGACGATCAGCGCGTCCGCGGCATGGAGGCTCGGCATCGCGGCGTAGGGGTTGGCGGCAAGGCTCACGAGCCCGTCGCGGTGCTCGTTGACGAAACCGATGCCGAGCAGGCGCGGCGGAGCGGTCGGCATGAGGATGTAGCCGAGCAGGCCGATCACGTTCGCAAGGAGGATCGCGTTCCGGAAGCGCGTGAACGCCTCGTGCCGGCGGAGGTAGACGAAGAGCACGGCCAGCCCGACCACGGTGAACTCGGAGTTCCAGTACGTCCACGAGACGAGCGTGGCGAGCAGGTGCCGCTGGTCGACGAAGTTCTGGAAGGTGAGCTCGTAGAGGCGGTGCGTGACCCGGATCTCCAGGTCGAAGACACGCTGCCCGTTCGAGAACGCCCTCGTCGGGTTGCGGTCGGCGATTCCGCGGGCGAGCTGATAGAGCACGGCGAAGCCGAACCAGATCCCCAGCTGGAGACCCAGATCCGACCAACCGCGCGGCAAATGCCGCCGCCCCGCTGCGACCATGGCAGACACTGTCCCCTAAGTCTAGACCCACTCGCGGGGGAGGGAAATCCGCCTCTGGGAGGAGATTTCGGGTGTTCTAGCCGCCGATGTAGGACATCTCGACCTTGTCGAGACCGGTCGTCGCGGCCGAGCGCAGGTCGGAGTAGCGGTCGGCTCGGCCGCCCCAGACGGTGCGCACCGCGGCCTCCAGGTCCTCGTCGCTGGCGCCCCCGCGGACCAGCGCCCGCAGGTCGTGGCCGCGCACGGCGAAGAGGCACGTGAACAGCTTTCCCTCGGCCGAGAGGCGCGCACGGGTGCAGTCGCCGCAGAATGGCTGCGTGACCGAGGCGATCACGCCGACCTCGCCGCTGCCGTCCGTGTAGCGCCAGCGCTGCGCGACCTCGCCGCGGTAGAGCGCCTCGGCCGGCTCGACCCCGAACGCGTCGTCGAGCCGCGCCACGATCTCCTTCGCCGGCACCACGTCGTCCAGGCGCCAGCCGTTCGTGTGGCCGACGTCCATGTACTCGATGAAGCGCAGGGTGTGGCCGCGCTCGCGGAAGAATGCAGCGAGCGGCACGACCTGGTCGTCGTTCACGCCGCGCTTGATTACGGCGTTGACCTTGACCGGCAGCCCGGCGGCCGCCGCAGCGACGATCCCGTCGAGCACGCGCTCGACCGAGAAGTCGACGTCGTTCAGCGCGCGGAAGATCGCGTCGTCGAGCGAATCCAGGCTCACCGTGATCCGGCGCAGCCCCGCGTCGGCGAGGCCCTGCGCTTGCTTCGGGAGCAGCGAGCCGTTGGTCGTCAGCGTCAGGTCGACGTCCAGCTCGGCGAGCTTCGCGATCAGGCGGTCGAGCTCGCGGCGCACGAGCGGCTCGCCACCGGTGATGCGGATCTTCGTGACCCCGGCGGAGACGAATGTCTGCGCGACCCGCGCGATCTCCTCGAACGAGAGGAGCTCCCGTCGCTCGAGGAACTTGTGATCGCGGCCGTAGACCTCCTTCGGCATGCAGTAGACGCAGCGGTAGTTGCAGCGGTCGGTGACCGAGATCCTCAAGTCGCGCAGCGGCCGTCCAAAGGTGTCAAGCGCGTCCATGCCGGAAACCGTAGCTCGCAGCCGGGGGAACAATGCGAGGCGGGGTCAAATCGACGACCGCAAGGAACTGCCCGTTTCGGACATGTCCAGGGACTGTCCCTGGGCATGTCCGTACCGGACAGGTGTTGAATCGCCGGCTGAAGCCGCTCGCGGGCCCGCGGCAGCCGGTGTGCCCGCGACACTCATGCGTCGCAGATGACAGTCGTTTTTCTCTCGCTCGCCTCGGCCGCGCTGTTCGGCGCGATGACCGTCGCGGTCCGGCTCGGCCTGCGCGAGCTCACCAACGCCGGCGGCGCCGCGCTCGCGACGATCCTTCCCGCGCTCGCAGTCGCGTTGATCGCCGCGGCGTTCCGCCACGACCTCCACCATGCCTGGCCGTTCCTGCTCGCCGGCCTCCTCGCGCCCGGCGGCTCGCAGCTCCTCTTCACGCTCGCCGTGCGGGAGATCGGCGCGTCGCGAACGTCGGTCGCAGTCGGCGGCGCGCCGCTCGTTGCCGTCGCGATCGCGCTCATCTTCCTCGGTGAGCCGTTGCGCGCGCCGCTCCTCCTCGGCGCGCTCGCGATCGTCACCGGCGGGATCCTGCTTGCCGCTGAGCGCGACCGCCCGGGTCACCTGCGAGCGCGGGGCCTGCTGTACGCGGCCGGCGCGGCGACGCTCTTCGCAACGCGCGACAACGTCGTGCGCGCGCTGCACGCTCAGGCAAGTCCGGAGACGGCCGCTGCCGCGACGCTGATCGCCGGCACGCTCGTGGCGCTCGCGTGGACGCGCCGAGCGCCGACTGCGCAGGAGCTGCGCCGCCTCGCTCCGGCAGGCGTGTTCTTCGGGCTCTCGTACGTCTGCCTGTTCGAGGCCTACTGGCGCGGGCGGGTGAGCGTCGTCTCGCCGCTCGTCGCGACCGAGTCGCTCTGGGGCGTCGGCCTCTCGGCTCTCCTGATCCGCCACACCGAGGGCGTGGGGCGGAAGCTCGCCTTCGGGGCGCTGCTCGTCGTGATCGGGAGCGCTGTGATCGGCGCCTTTCGCTAGGCGACAAGCCGCAAAACCACACGGAGGCGGTGACCTGATATAAAAGGACTTAGATTTTCTGAGTACCACCACTAAGGAGCAGAAACCCATGGCAAAGACGATCGGGATCGACCTCGGCACGACCAACTCGTGCATGGCCACCCTGGAGGGCGGCGAGCCGACCGTGATCCCGAACGCGGAGGGCGGCCGGACGACCCCGTCCGTCGTCGCGTTCACGAAGGACGGTCAGCGGCTCGTCGGCGCCCCGGCGAGGCGGCAGCAGGTCACGAACCCCGAGAACACCGTGTTCTCGATCAAGCGCTTCATGGGCCGCAAGTACAGCGAGGTCAACGAAGAGATGACCATCGTCCCGTACAAGGTCATCCAGGGCCCGAACGAAGACGTGCGCGTTCTGGCGGGCGGCAAGGAGTATGCCCCCGAGGAAATCAGCGCGATGATCCTCCAGAAGCTGAAGTCCGACGCGGAGGCCTACCTCGGCGAGACCGTGAACGACGCGGTCATCACCGTCCCTGCGTACTTCAACAACGCACAGCGCGAGGCGACGAAGACGGCGGGCAGCATCGCCGGCCTCAACGTCGTTCGCATCATCAACGAGCCGACCGCGGCGGCGCTCGCGTACGGGCTCGACAAGGAAGGCGCCGACCAGACGATCCTCGTCTTCGACCTCGGTGGCGGCACGTTCGACGTGTCGGTGCTCGAGCTCGGTGACGGTGTGTTCGAGGTCAAGTCGACGAACGGTGACAACCACC
>JAOPYY010000104.1 GCA_025964395.1 Actinomycetes bacterium
CTCGCGGTGCGCGGGCGCTTCCTCGTCGGCTCGCGGCCCGTCGGCGGTGACTTCGCGCGGCGGTTCGTCGCCAGCGCAGCCCAGAGCGGGATCGACGTCTTCCGGCTGCACGACCCACTGAACGACGTGGACAACCTGCGCGAGGCGGCCGAGGCGATCGTCGCGTCCGGCGCGGAGTTCGAGGCGGGGCTGCTCTACGGCAGCGGCCGCCACGAAGCGCTCGTCGACGCCGCGAAGCGCCTGCCGGAGATGGGCGCCGCGCGCATCCTCTTGAACGACCCGGCCGCCGTCCTGCAGCCGCACCGAGCGAGCGAGCTCGTCGCGGAGCTGCGTGACGTCTCGGGCTTGCCGGTCGGCCTCTACGCGCAGGGCGCAGGCGGTGGCGCCCTCGCTGCCGCGCTCGAAGCCGCGCGCGCGGGCGCCGACGTGATCGCCGTCGCCTCCTACCCGGTCGCGCTGACGATGCACCGCGTCTCGGCGGAAGCCGCCGCGCAGGCGCTCGCCGGACTGGGTCTCAACACCGGCATCGATTTGGACAAGCTCTGGGACGCCGCCGACCTCGTCGACGAGCACATCGGCGACGAGCCCGTTGCGCCGGTTCCGCCGCGGATCGCCGTGCGCGCCGCGCAGCGGAAGATCCCCGTCGGCGTGGTCGCCGCGCTCGACGTCCAGCTGCGCGCCCGCGACGCGGGCGACCGTCTCGACGAGGTGCTCGCCGAGCTCGACAAGGTGCGGACCGAGGTCGGCTCGCCGCCGCTCGCGGCGCCGATCGGGCAGATCGTCGCCTCGCAGGCGCTGCTGAACGTCCTCACCGCGAACCGCTACTCGACTATGGTCGACGAGCTGCGCGACCTCGTCGAGGGCCGCTTCGGGCGAACGCCTGCTCCGGTCGACCCGGCGCTCCAGCGTGCCGTCGAGCTGTTCGAAAACGGCCAGACCGAGACCGACGCCGTCGATCTCGACCAACTCCGCGACGAGGCCGGGGGCCTCGCCTCGTCGGAGGAAGAGCTGTTGCTGCTCGCGCTCTTCGGCGAGGAGGCCGAGCCGCTCCTCAAGTCGATTCGCGAGCGCGCGGGCGGCGACGAGTCACTCGGCGCGAGCGGCGTCGACCGCGAGCGCGCCGAGCGCATCCGCGAGGTCGTGCGGATCGTCCAGGAGACCGGCGTGGGCGAGATCACGATCGAGGAGGACGGAACGCGCGTCAGCGTCCGCCGCACTGCGGAGCAGACGTATGTCCCGGCTCCCGCGGCGGCAACCGCGGAGGGCGAGCTGCCGCCCGTCGCGCCGCGCGACAACGGCCTGGTGCGCGTCGAGAGCCCGATGGTCGGCACGTTCTATCGCGCTCCTGCGCCGGGCTCCGCTGCGTTCGTCGAGGAAGGCGACGCTGTCGGCGCCGGTGCGACGCTCTGCATCCTCGAGGCGATGAAGCTGATGAACGAGGTCAAATCAGAGATCGAAGGCATCGTTCGCAAGATTCATGTCGGCAACGGGGAGGCAGTCGAGTACGGCCAGCTCCTCTTCGAGCTCGAGCCGATCAACGGCCGTCCTCTCGACGCCGTCTGATGTTCAGCAGAGTTCTCGTCGCGAACCGGGGTGAGATCGCCGTCCGGGTGATCCGCGCGCTGCACGAGCTCGGCGTCGAGGCTGTGGCGATCTACTCGACCGCCGACAAGGACGCGCTGCACGTGCGAATGGCAGACCACGCCGTGCACATCGGGCCGCCGTCGGCGGCCGAGAGCTACCTGCGCATCCCGAGCGTGATCGCCGCTGCGAACACCACCGGCTGCGAGGCGGTGCATCCGGGCTACGGCTTTCTCGCCGAGAACCCCGCGTTCGTCGAGGCGTGCGTCGACAACGACCTGGTCTTCGTCGGCCCGCCTGCGGATGTGATGGCGATGATGGGCGACAAGATCTCCGCGAAGCAGGCGATGCGCGCGGCCGACGTGCCGACCGTGCCCGGCACCGAGGGCGCGACAACCGCCGAGGCGGCGCGGGCAGCAGCGGAGGAGATCGGCTTCCCTGTCCTCCTCAAGGCGACGGCGGGCGGCGGCGGAAAGGGCATGCGCCTCGTGCGCGCGGCGGAAGAGCTCGACGACGCGTTCAGCATGGCCGCGAACGAAGCGGATGCGGCCTTCGGCGACTCGACGATGTACGTCGAGAAGGCGCTCGTGCCCGCGCGCCACGTCGAGATCCAGGTGATCTGCGACAACCACGGCAACGTGCTGACGCTCGGCGAGCGCGAGTGCTCGATCCAAAGGCGCCACCAGAAGCTGATCGAGGAGTCGCCGTCGGCCGCGCTGACGCCGGAGGCGCGCGAGGCGATGGAGACGGCCGCGGAGCGCGCGTGCCGTGCCGTCGGCTACCGCAACGCGGGCACGTTCGAGTTCCTCCTCGGCCCCGACGGCAGCTTCTATTTCATCGAGCTGAACGCACGCCTGCAGGTCGAGCACCCGGTGACGGAGATGTGCACCGGCATCGACATCGTGCGCGAGCAGTTGCTCGTGGCGGCGGGCGAGCGCCTGTCGGTGACCGGCCGCGCGCCGCGGCGCGGCCACTCGATCGAGATCCGCCTCAACGCCGAGGACCCCGAGCACGACTTCAGGCCGTCGCCGGGGCTCGTTTCGCTGTTCAAGCCTGCGGAAGGACCGGGCGTGCGCGTCGACACCTTCATCGAGTCGGGCACGGTCATCCCGCCCTTCTACGACTCGATGATCGCGAAGCTCGTCGTGTGGGACAACGACCGCGCCGCCGCGATCGCACGCGCCGAGCGCGCGTTGCGGGAGACGACCGTGGCCGGCGTCCCGACGACCCGCGACCTCGCGCTCGAGGTGCTCGCGAGCGAGCCGTTCCGCAGCGGCGACTACTCGACGTCGACGCTCGACGCGCTGCGGGCGGTCGACGAGCGTCGGCTTGACGGAGCGGGAGTCCAACGGTGACCCTCTCGAGGCGCAAGGCACGCCGGCAGGCGTTGTTCCTGCTCTACCAGTGGGACCTCTCCGGCCAGAAGATCGGCTCGCAGTACGCGGGCGAGATCGACCCGTGGGCCCGCGGGGTCGCCGAGGCCGTCGCCCAGCGCGCCGAGGAGCTCGACGCGCGCATCACGGGCGCCTCCGAAGGGTGGACGGCCGACCGCCTCGGCACAGTTGAGCGCAGTGCCTTGCGCGTCGCGGTGCACGAACTGCAGACGGGCGAGGTGCCGGCGGAGGTGGCGATCAACGAGGCGGTCGCGTTTACGAAGCGGTATGCATCCGAAGACGGCGCACGGCTCGTCAACGGCATTCTCGGAAAGATCCAACGGGAGGAGGCAGCATGAGCGCCGATGAGTCATTGAACAACGCAGAAAACCTCCTCGCACGGCTGGAGGCTGCGCGCGCACGGCTCGACGAGACGCAGGACCCCGATCAGGCGATCGAGATCCTGCAGGAGCTCGCCGAGCTGGCGAAGGAGGTCGAGGCCGAGCTACAGCGCGCCAAGCGCGCCGCGGAGACCGAGGCGGCTCAGCCCCCCGACGCCGCCGAGTCGTAGACGTGCAGTCTCCCGAGAAGCTTCGCGCGCTCGTCGAGGCGTATCTCGCCGAGCTTCCGCTGACACCCGACCTCGGCTCGCTCGACGAGCCGATGCGCCATGCGCTCGGCGGGAAGCGCGTGCGGCCGGTGCTTTGCCTCGCGACCGGCGACGCGATCGGCGCGACGGTCGAGAACCTGCTTCCCGCGGCCGCCGCGGTCGAGCTCGTCCATTCGTTCTCGCTCGTCCACGACGACCTGCCTTCGCTCGACAACGACAGCGAGCGGCGCGGGGCGCCCTCGGTCTGGGCGCAGTACGGCGAGTCGACGGCGATCCTCGCCGGTGACGCGCTGCTCCTTGAGGCGATGCGCCTGGCGCTGACCTACCCGACGGGCTCGGTCGCGCGCGAGCTCGTGCACGCGACGCTCGCGATGATCGGCGGCCAGCAGCTGGATCTCGAAGGCAGCGCGCCGCTCGAGCAGCTGCACTCGCTGAAGACGGGTGCGCTCTTCTCTGCGTCCGTGATGTGCGCGCTCTGGGCCGCCGATGTCCCGATCACAGAGCACGAGCCGTGGCGCGTGTTCGCCGGCGAGCTCGGCCTGCTCTTCCAGATCGTCGACGACCTGCTCGACGGCGACGGCTACGTGCTCGAGGTGGGCGAGGAGGGCGCACGCCGCCTGGCCGACGAAGCGGCGGAGCGCGCGCAGGCGAGGCTCGCCGAGCTCGACGCGGACACCGACGTGCTCGCCTCGATCGTCGACGAGCTGGCCGTCCGCACGGCATGAACCTGGGCGGCAGGCTCGGCGCGCTCGCCGAGCGCAACTTCCGCCTTGTCTTCTCGTCGACGACGATCTCGGCGATCGGCGACGGCGTCGCGGCGATCGCGCTCGTCTTCGCAGTCCTCCACATCGCGCACAACTCGCCGACAGCGGTCGGCGTCGTGCTCGCGTGCCGTCAGGTCGCTGCTGCGGCGATCGCACTTGCGGCCGGGGTGCTCGCAGATCGTCTTCCCCGTCACGTGGTTCTCGTCGCTGTCGCCGCCGTGCAGGCCGTGGTGCAGGCGATTGTCGGCGCGCTGCTCGTGACCGGGCACGCGACGGTGGCGTTGCTCGCGGGGTTGAGCGTCGTCTACGGCCTCGCCGACGGATTCGTCATCCCGGCGCAGAACGGGCTTATCCCGGCGGTCGTCAGCGCCGTTCGCCTGCAGCAGGCGAACGCGTTGATCGGTCTCAGCCGCTCGATCCTCGGCTTCGCGGCGCCGGTCTTCGGCGGCATCCTCGTTGCCGCCGGCAGCCCCGGGGGCGCCATCCTGATCGACGCTGCGAGCTTCGCAGTCGCCGCCGTGCTCCTCGCGCGCGTTCACGTCCAGCCGCGCGCGGATGTCGTCGAACCGGAGCCGTTCCTCCGCGAGCTGCGGGAGGGGTGGTCGGAGTTCCGTCGGCAGCGCTGGATCTTCAACACCATCGTGTTCTTCGGTATCGGCAACTTCGCAGGGCAGGCGTGGGGCGTGCTTGCGCCGCTCGTGATGGAGGAGCACTACGGCGGCGCCTCGACCTACGGCGTCGTGCTCGGGTTGTTCGGCGCCGGGATGGTCGTCGGCGGTCTGATCGTGTTGCGGTGGCGTCCCGCGCGGCCACTACTGGTCTCGTGCCTCAGCGCGCTCCCGTTTGGGCTCGGCACCTGGATGATCGCGTTTCTGGTGCCGCTGCCCGTGCTCCTGGCAGCCCAATTCGCGGCGGGCGTGGGGCTCGCGATCCACCTGGCGCTCTGGTTCACGGTGTTCCAGCAGCAGGTGCCTGAAAGCGCTCGCTCGCGCGTCAGCTCCTACGACGCACTCGGTTCATTCGTGCTCATCCCGCTCGGCACTGCGGCCGCTGGGCCGATCGCCGCGGCGATCGGCATCAAGGAGACCCTGATCGCTGCGGGCGTGATCACGGTCGTGACGAATCTACTCGTCGTCGTGCAACCGGTGGTCTGGACGATGCGGCGTCTCGAGCCGGCGCCGGCATGAAGAAGCGGCTTGACATCCTGCTCGTCGAGCGCGGCCTCGCGGAGTCGCGCACGCAGGCGCAGGCGCTCGTCATGGCGGGCCGTGTGCCGGGCCACTCGAAGCCCGGGGAGCAGGTTGCAGACGACATCGAGCTCGAGGTCGAGGCGCCCCCGCCGTACGTCTCGCGCGCGGGGCACAAGCTCGCGAACGCGCTCGACGCGTTCGGGATCGACGTCACCGGGTTCGATGCGCTCGACGTCGGCGCGTCGACGGGCGGGTTTACCGACGTGCTCCTGCAACGCGGCGCGGCGCGCGTGATCGCGCTCGACGTCGGCTACGGACAGCTGCACTCGAAGATCCGCGACGATCCGCGCGTCGTCGTGCTGGAGCGCGTCAATGCGCGGTCGCTGACGGAGCTGCCGTTCGCGCCGCAGTTCGTGACGTGCGACGTCTCGTTCATCTCGGTGAAGCTCGCGCTGCCGCCGGCGCTCGGGCTGGCCGCACCCGGTTGGCAGGCGCTCGTGCTCGTCAAGCCGCAGTTCGAAGCCGGGCGCGCGGAGACGCCGAAAGGCGTCGTGCGCGATGCGGAGGTGCAGCGGCGCGTCGTGAGAGAAGTTGCGGACGCACTGCTCGCGAGCGGGGGAGAGCCGCGCGGGGTCATAGACTCTGGGTTGCCCGGCCCGAAGGGAAATCATGAGTTCGTCCTCCACCTCGTCCACCGAGAAAGCCCCGAACGGCCGGCCGACCTCGACCGGTGGATCGCGCATGCCGTCGGTTAAGCGCGCTGCTGTCGTCACGATCGAGCGTGACGGCGTCGACGTGGCGCTTGCGCGGCTGCGGGCCGTTGCGGAGCGGAAAGGCGTCGAGTTGGTGGACGGTGACGACGCCGACATCGCGATCGTGCTCGGCGGCGACGGCACGATGCTGCGCGCGCTGGCGCGCTTCCTCGGCACGGGCGTCCCCGTGATCGGCGTCAACTACGGCCGCGTCGGTTTCCTGACCGCGATGTCCGCTGACGACCTCGAAGTGGGCCTGGAGCGCGTCTTCGACGGGGAGTACGAGACGGTGGAGCTCTCGACGCTCGAGGCGGCTGTGAACGGGACGACGAAGGTCGCAGTCAACGACGTTGTCGTCGCCGGCGGGACGCTCGGCCGGATGGTCGAGATCGGCTATGCGATCGGCGGCGAGGATCTCGGACACCAGCCGTGCGATGGGCTGCTCTGCGCGACGCCGACGGGCTCGACCGCCTACAACCTGTCGAACGGCGGCCCGGTGCTCGTCTGGGGCCTCGATGCGATGGTGCTGACCTTCGTCGCGCCGCATGCACTCGTGATCCGGCCGCTCGTCGTCCCCCGCGGCCCGGACGTCACGATCACGAACCTGACGCCCGATCTCGAGGCAACCGTGTTGGTGGACGGCCAGCCCGTCGGGACGCTCGCCAGCGGCGAGCAGGCCGTCGTCCGGGTGGGTAGCCAGCACAGCCTGCTCGCAACGCTCCCCGAGGTGACGTTCTTCAGCCGCTACGCCGCCACCTTCGGGCGGTAGGACGCTGGCTCATGTGTCAACCGTCGGCGACTGCGAAGAGTTGCCAGCTTCCTGGAATGCCTTTCAACTCGTGCGCGCCACGATCCGTGAGCTCGATTCCTGACCCGGCGACCAGGTCACGAACGGTTTGCGAGACGAGGACTTCGCTCGCATCGGCGTTGGCTGCGACGCGAGCGCCGATGACGACGGCGAGGCCCGCGAGCTTGTCATCGTGGAGCTCGCACTCTCCGACGTGGATGCCGATGCGCGCTTCCAGGCCGAGCGTTCGAACACCGTCAGTGATTGCCTGTCCCGCGCGGATCGCGCGTGCAGGGCCGTCGAACGTCGCGAAGAAACCGTCACCGGCGGTGTCTCGTTCGTGACCGCGGTAGTGGCTGAGCTCCCTTCGGACGATCGTGTGATGGCGTTCCAGGAGGTCACGCCAAGCGCGATCGCCGACCCTCGCTGCGTGGTCGGTTGAACCGACGATGTCGGTGAACATGACGGTTGCGAGGACGCTTTCCGGAACGGACTGAGCTTCTTCACCCGCGACGAATCGCTCGATCTCGTCGGTGATGTCAGGCGAGAGAAACATCTCCAGGTAGTCATCGCCTGTGACCCGCATGGTCCTCGCGCCGGAGATGCGCGAGGCGAGGTCGGTCGTCTCCGCCTCGAAAACGGAGCGGTACAGGAGCAACGTCGGGACGCGCACCGCCGGTAGCACGCCGCGCAAGTCGGTCTCGAAGTGGGCGCGATTGAGCGCATATGCGACTGCGGGACTCGCACCGACACGCAGCGATCTCGTGAACCAGCGCCGAGCCTCCTCGTCATCTGCCAGGGACGGGCACCCCTCCCTGAGCAATTCCTCACTCCACTCCCGCGTTCCCCACCCGTCCCGCAAGCGGGCGAGCTCGTGCTGGGCTACTTCGGTCTCGATCCCGGAGCCTTTCGCCACTGCGTGGAAGAGCACGAGCGCCCGCGTCCGCTCCGGGTACGAGGCGGCGAACATCACGGCCATGCCGCTGCCCTCGTGGGAGCTCAGGATCACCGGGCGCGGCGACCCCGCGGCATCGAGGACGGCGTGAAGGTCCTCCATCCGCGTTTCCAGGGTGGCGAACTGCCCTCCGTGATCGGAGATGCCGGTTCCACGCTTGTCGAACAGGATCAGCCGAAACGAACGGGCGAGGCGAAGGTAGAAGTCGCGGTACGGCGGATACTCCCACCCATAGACGAGATTCGAGACGAAGTCGGGAACGTAGACGAGATCAACGTCCCCTTCGCCCACCACCTGATAGGCAATCGCGACCCCGCCGTTACGCGCGTACCTGATGTCGGCGTCTGCCATTCCCTGAACGCCGGAGTCCACCGGGGCATTCTGAGCGATACCCGGCTACCCGACAAGCAGTCGGGGCCTGCGAGAGTGCCGCGCGGGCGCCCGGGCGCCCATTCGAGACGATGACGCCCGCAGGTGCCCTCCCTACGATGGTGGGATGCTCCGGTCCCTGCGCATCTCGAATCTCGTCCTCATCCGGGAGGCGGAGCTCGACCTGGCCGCCGGCCTGAACGCGATCACCGGCGAGACCGGCGCGGGCAAGACGATCCTCACGAACGCGATCGGACTCCTGCTCGGGGCGAAGGGCGACGCTGCGCTGATCGGGGCGGCCGGCGACGAGGCCTACGTCGAGGCCGAGTTCGACGGTGTCGACGACGACGCGCTCGGCGCGCTCGCCGAGCTGCGGCCCGAAGGCGAGGACGGCGTCGTGCTCGCGCGACGGATCTTCGCCGACGGGCGCACGCGCGCCTACGCGTGGGGTCGCAGCGCCGCACGCGAGGACGTCGCCGGGGCGGCGGAGGCGTTGATCGCGATGAGCGGCCAGTTCGAGCAGCGGCGGCTCGCGCGCCCGGCGTACCAGCGCGGGGTGCTCGACGCGTTCGCGGGGCTGGACGTGCGCGAGGCGCAGCGCGCGTGGCGCGACCTGCAGGCTGCCCGGCGCGCCTATGACGAGCTGACGCGCGATGCCGACGCCGCGCAAGCCCGCCTGGAGGAGCTGCGCAAGCTCGCGGAGGACACCGAAGGCCTGGAGGCGAGTCGCGAGGACGAGTTGCGCGCCGAGCGCGAGCGGTTGCGCCACGTCGGCGAGCTCGCGGACGGGGCGGCCGCGGCGGCGGCGGCACTCACGCCCGAGGACGGCGAGGGCGCTGCCGACCTGACCGGCGCGGCCGAACGCGCCGTCGC
>JAOPYY010000149.1 GCA_025964395.1 Actinomycetes bacterium
CGACGCGGCGCTGCACCACACCGCCGTGCATGCGCTCGAGCACTTCTGCTTCTTCACGTTCGGCTGCCTGATGTGGGAGCCGGTCGTCGAGACGCTGCCGGCGCCCGCGTGGTTCGGGACCGGCCCGAAGATCGCCTATATCTTCGCGGTGCGGCTGATCGAGACGATCCTCGGCAACATCTTCATCTGGTCGAACTCCGCCTTCTACAGCGTGTACCGGCACGCGCCGGAGTGGGGGATCACGCCGGCGCACGATCTCAACCTCGGCGGGATCGTGATGATGGCCGAAGGCTCGCTGGTGACGCTCGCTGCGCTCGTCTGGCTCTTCCTCCGCATGGCGTCGGAGGGGGAGACGCGGCAGCGTCTGCTCGAGCAGGGGCTCGATCCGCGCCAGGTCAAGCGCGCGGTTCGCTACGGCCGCGCAGAGGATCTCGGCGCTCCACGCTGAATCCGCCTCTGTTAGCGAGCAGGAGGTTCTGATGGCAACCCCCGAGAATCGCCCGAACTACGCGCCGGGGCCGAACTGGCCGGCAGGCGCCCGGCTTCCGATCCCAGGCAACGCGGAATGGCTGTGGTGGGCCGTGATGGCCATCGTGGTGGCAATTGTCGCGCTTGCCTCCGACCGCGTCGACTCCAGCACGTGGGTCGACTTCATGAAGTGGACGACGGCGGCGTACTTGATCTCACGCGGGATCGCGAAGGCGTCGCGCGTACTCGAGCAGTAAGTAGCTAGACCGGTTCGAAGCGAAGCTTGGCCGCGTCTGCCGGCACGCGGGTTGGATACTCGCGCGTCAGGCAGGCGCGGCACAGCGCGCTTGCGGGCCGGCGCGTCGCTGCTTGCAGTCCTTCGAGCGAGATGTAGGCGAGGCTCGTTGCGCCGATCGCGGCGCGCACCTCTTCGACCGTCGAGTGCGCGGCGATCATCTCGTCCTCGGACGCGAGATCGATCCCGTAGTAACACGGCGAGATCACGGGCGGAGACGAAACGCGCACGTGCACCTCGGCCGCGCCGGCGTCGAACAGCATCTGCACGATCTGCCGCGTCGTCGAGCCGCGCACGATCGAGTCGTCGACGACGACAAGGCGTTTGCCCGCGACTTCGGCGAGCGGGTTGAACTTCATCCGGATCCCCTGCTCGCGCATGCCCTGCTCGGGCTGGATGAACGTACGGCCGACGTAGCGGTTCTTGATCAGGCCCTCGCTGAACGGGATCCCGGTCGCGCGCGCGAAGCCGATTGCCGCCGGCGTCCCCGAGTCGGGGATCGGCAGCACCAGGTCGGCCTCGACCGGCGACTCGGCCGCGAGGCGCTCGCCCATGCGCACGCGCGCGCCGTGCACCTCGACTCCCGCCAGGCGCGTGTCGGGACGCGCCAGGTAGAAGAACTCGAAGATGCAGAGCGCGCCGTGGTTCTCGGGCTCGACCGCCTGGATCGACCGCAGGCCGTCGTCGTCGACGATCAGGAGCTCTCCCGGGCGCACCTCCCGCTCGAACGTCGCACCGACGAGGTCGAGCGCGCACGACTCGGACGCAACGACCGGGTCGTCGCCGAGGCGCCCGATCGCGAGCGGCCGGAACCCGAACGAGTCGCGGAACGCGAAGAGCTTCCCTTCGGCGAGCCCGACCACGGTCGCCGCGCCTTCGAGACGCGCCATCGTGGACGCGATCGCCTCTTCAAGCGGCTGCTCGTCGTCGGCGATCAGCGCGGCGATCACCTCGGAGTCGGAGCTCGAGGCGAGCGGCTTGCCGGCCTGCTCGCGCAGCGCCTCGGCGTTCACGAGGTTGCCGTTGTGGCCGAGGGCGACGATCCGCTTGCGGCCGTGGTGCAGCAGCGGCTGCGCGTTCTCCCAGGCGTTGCCGCCGGTCGTCGAGTAGCGGGTGTGCCCGATCGCGTACTCGCCGTGGAGGCCGGACAGCGTGCGCTCGTCAAAGACCTGCGGCACGAGCCCGAGGTCGCGCACCGCGGTGAGGCGCCCGGCTTCGGAGACGGCGATGCCGGCCGACTCCTGGCCGCGGTGCTGCAGCGCGTAGAGGCCGAAGTACGAGAGCCGCGCCACGTCGCGTCCCGGCGCGCGAACACCGAACACGCCGCACATCAGGCGACCATCCCGAGCTCGACGACGCCGTCCCAGTCAGGCCGCTCCGTGGCGGCCACCAGGACGCCCTCACCCTCTTTGTGTTGACTCAACACAAAGTCGCGTCCGGACCAGGATGCGGCCTCGGCCAGCGCCAGCGCGACGCCGCCGTCGGAGACGTCGTGCGCGAGCGAGAAGCGGTGGGTGTTCTCCCAGACGAAGCGCACAAGCGCAGCGCCCCGGCCGGGCAGGAAATAGATCGTGTGCCCGCTCTGCCACTACGACGGGATCGCGGTCACGTCACGCACAAGCCCGACGCAGCCGACGACGGGAGTAGGCGGGATCGGGCTGCCGCCGGTCTCGTTGTAGAGCGACACGTTCCCCGACACCACGGGGATGCCGAGCTCGTTGGCGGCGCGCGTGATGCCCTCGATCGCCTGCTCGAGCTCCCAGCCGATCTCGGGCTTCTCCGGGTTGCCGAAGTTGAGGCAGTCGGTGAGCGCAAGCGGCTCGCCGCCGGCGCACGCGACGTTCATCGCCGCTTCCATCACCGCGCCCCAGCCTGCCGCGAACGGATCACGCTCGCCGAGGCGTGGGCCGTCGAGTGAGACGGCGATCCCACGCGTTCCGTCGATGCGCAGCACGGCCGCGTCGAGGCCGGGACGGCGAACGGTGCGCGAGCCCACGAGGTGGTCGTACTGCTCGAACACCCACGTCTTGGGCTCGTGGTTGATCGCCGCGACGGGCGCCGCCTCGACAGCGTGTGACTTCGTTGCGATGTCGTAGCGCGGGCATTCGTCCGTGAGCAACGCGGCTGGGATCGAGCCGACGACGTCGTTGTCGAAGAAGCACCGCAGCTCGCCGTGGTCGGTGACCTCGCCGATCACCGTGCACGGCAGCTCCCACCGCTCGCACACGGCGCGCACCTCGTCGATGCGCTCCGGGGCGACGACGGCGACCATCCGCTCCTGCGACTCGGAGATCATGATCTCCCACGGCTCGAGATCTGCTTCGCGGAGCGGCACGCGATCGAGGTGCACGTCGACGCCGACGTCGCGCGCCATCTCCGACAGCGACGAGGCGAGACCGGCAGCGCCGCAGTCCTGCAGTGAGATCACGAGGTCTTGCTCGACGAGCTCGAGCGACACCTCGATCAGCGCCTTGCCGCGGAACGGGTCGCCGATCTGGACCGAGGGGCGCTTTTCGTCCGAGCCTTCGAGATCCTGCGACGCGAGGACGGACGCGCCGCCGATCCCGTCGCGGCCGGTGAACGCGCCGTAGAGCACGAGCGCATTGCCGGGGCCTTGCGCTTTTGCGGACAGAACGCGTTCCGTCGGCAAGAGACCGACGCACATCGCGTTGACGAGCGGGTTGAGCGCGTAGGCCTCGTCGAAGGCGCACTCGCCCCCGACGTTCGGGACGCCCACGCAGTTGCCGTAATGGCTGATGCCCGCGACGGCGCGCTTGAAGTGCCAGTCCGGCTCGCCGAAGCGGAGACCGTCGAGCAGCGCGATCGGGCGCGCGCCCATCGCGATGATGTCGCGGAGAATCCCGCCGACGCCCGTCGCCGCGCCCTGGAACGGCTCGACGGCGGACGGGTGGTTGTGCGACTCAGCCTTGAAAGCAACAGCGACTCCGTCGCCGAGATCGATCACGCCGGCGTTCTCGCCCGGACCCTGGAGCACCCGGTCGCCGCCCGACGGCAGCCGCTTCAGCAGGCGCGCCGAGTGCTTGTAGCCGCAGTGCTCGGACCACAGCAATGAGAAGACCGCGAGCTCGAAATCGTTCGGTGACCGCCCGAGCAACTCTCGGATACGGTCGAACTCCCCGTCCGTAAGGCCGAGGCTGCGGTGGAGAGGTTCCGCGACCGAGCTCAGGAGGCCAGAGTACCGGGCCTCTAGGATGACCCCGTGGAAGTTGTGGAGACACGGACGCTGGGCGAAGGCTGGCTCGAGATTTCCCGCCGAATCCTCGAGGCGGGCGCCGACGCGACCTATGACGGCCAGGCGACGAAGGAGCTCCCCGTCGTCACGCTCACCGTTGCCGAGCCCGACCCGGAAGACGAGCTCATCGCCTCCCTCGGCGACGCGGATTGGCTCGACTGGATGCGGCGCAACTTCACGGAGCCGGACGACGTGCCGGAGCTCGGCGGCGCGCGGTCGTACGCAAGGCGCCTGCGCGACTACGACGGCCGCGATCAGGTGGCGTGGGTAATCGAACGGCTGCGCGCCGACCCGGAAACGAGGTCCGCGACGATCACGACGTTCCAGCCGCTCGACGACACGAGCTACATCCCCTGCGTGTCCCTGCTCGACTTCTGGATCACCCAGGGGAGGCTCGAGCTGGTCGTCTATGCGCACTCGCTCGACTTCGGAAAGAAGGCGTACGGAAACCTCGTCGAGCTTGCTCGCCTCCTACACGAGGTCGCCGCCGCGGTGGCGGTGCCTGTCGGGCCGCTCCTGATCCACGCGAAGTCGGCCCACGTCTACGAACCGGAGCTCGAGACGATGCGCCGCCTGACAGAAGTTGCCGTCTGAAATACGACACGCCGGTTCGTACGTTTCATCTCACATGACGTGCCGCTCGTCCGTTGAACCCCTGAGATGACTCGCCGCTACCTCCCGATGCTCGTCTTGCTCGCCCTCGTCTGGGGCAGCTCGTTCATGTTCATCAAGGTCGCCGTTCGCGACCTCGACCCGGCCACCCTCGTGCTCGGCCGGCTCGGCGTCGCAGCCCTGACGCTCGGCGTCGTCGTGCCGCTCGTGCTCGGCGGGAAGCAGACGCTCGTCGAGCTGCGCGGCCACTGGCCGTTCCTCGCGGTGGTCGGCCTGCTGAACACCGCGGTGCCGTTCTGGCTGCTCTCGTGGGGCGAGACGCGGATCGACTCCGGCCTCGCGTCGATCATCCAGGCGTCGGTGCCGATCTTCAACGCGCTGCTCGCGTTCGGGTTCTTCCACGAGCAGCGGGTCACCGGGCGGCGCCTCGTCGGCGTCGCGGTCGGCTTCGTCGGCGTCGCGCTGCTCGTCGGCGCGCAGCCGCAGGCAAAGATCCTCGGCGCGCTCGCCGTCGTTGGGATGGCGACCTGCTACGCCGCCGGCGGCCTCCTCGCAAAGCATCACCTCTCGGAGGTGCGCCCGCAGGCCGTCGCGCTGGGCACCACGATCGTCGCCGCGATTGCGATGCTGCCGACCGGCGTGGTGCTCGCGCCCGATCACGTCCCGGGCTGGAAGCCGATCGCGTCGGTGGTGTTCCTCGGCGTCGTCGGGACCGCGTTCGCCTACCTGCTCTTCTACACGATCATCGCCGGCGCAGGCGCTGCGTACGCGTCGTTCGTGACGTACCTCGTGCCGCCGGTCGCGCTCGCCTACGGCGCGGTGTTCCTGCACGAGCACATCGGCTGGCCCGCGGTCGCAGGACTCGTGCTGATCCTGACGGGCGTGTCGCTCGGCACCGGCCGCAGGCGGCGGGTCGCCGCAAGCGCAGCGCTCGTCGCGGCCCCCTCCGAACCGGTGTGACGTCGGTGACCGTCAGCGATCGCCCGAACGAGCTGCGCTACGAGATCGAGGTGGATGGCGAGGTCGCAGGCTTCATCAACTACCGCCGCGAGCCGGGTGTGATCGAGATGGTGCACACGGACGTCGATCCTCGCTTTGAGGGGAAGGGCGTCGGCGCGGCGCTCGTGCAGGGCGCGCTCGACGACGTGCGCGCCCGGGGCCTGAAGGTGCGCCCGTACTGCCCGTTCGTCGCCGCGTACATCCGGCGGCATCCGGAGTACCAGGATCTCGTCGCGGCTTAGGATAGGGCCATGACCAACCGCTTCTTGCACACGATGATCCGGATCACCGATCCGGAGAAGAGCCGCGCGTTCTACGAGGCGCTCGGGATGGAGTCTCGCCGGGAGTCGCCAATCGTGCGGAACGGTGAGCTCGAGGCGACCCTCTACTTCCTCGGCTTCCCGGGCCAGGACGAGGAGGTCGAGCTGACGTTCAACCACGACGGCAGCACCTACGACCTCGGGACCGGCTACGGGCACATCGCGATAGGCGTCGACGATCTCGACGCGACGCTCGCGAACCTCGCCGAGCAGGGCATCGAGCCGGAGCGTGCCCCGTACCAGGTGCGGGAGGGCGGCTCGTGGCTGTGCTTCGTGCGCGATCCGGACGGTTACCGTTGCGAGTTGATAGAAAAGCCTGGCGCCTGACCCGCCGCCGACCGTGGCGAGCAAGCCAGGCACGACGCGGATCAGCGGAGGGTTTGACGCTGGCCGGTCGTTGCGGCGGTCTCGATCGCGTCAAGCATTCGATGGCGCGTGACCGCGTCGTCGAATGTGGGACAGAAGTGCGTTCCCTCGCGGTAGTCGCGGGCGAAACGCGCGTATGCCTCGGCGACGTTGTTCGCGGGGCCGAGTTCTTGCTGCGACCACCGATACTGCTCAGGCACCGGGAGGGGCTCGAGCGCGGGCTGGGTGCCGGTGCCGCCGAGTACCTTCAGCTCGAAGATCTGGGCCTGGCCGCCGGCCGCGGTGAGTTGGAGATCGCCTTCGGTGCCGTTGACCTCCCAGAGCATGTTCGTGCCGCGCGAGGTCCCGCCGCGATAGTGGATTGAGAGAGCTGCCCCGTTCTCGAGCAGCCCTGTGACAGACACCTGGTCGTCTGTCGTCTTGGGCCTGTTCGCGACCGTGCCTGCGATCGTGAAGGTCGGTTGGCGGACGGTCATGGTCGCCGAGAGATCTCGGGCTTCGCCGAGGCAGTGGCATAGCGCGTCGGCAGCGTGGCCGACGGCGATCGAGAGCATCGTCGCGCCATTCTTCTTGTCGTTCATGTACGCGTTGAACGGCTCGATGGTCGGTCCCCAGCTCATTCCGGATCCGACCAACGTTGTTGAGAGCACCTCGCCGACGTAGCCCTGTTCGATCAGGTCGCGCACGTACGCCACCGGCGGTGCGGAGCGGGCCTGCAGGCCGGCCACCGCGAGGACGCCCTGTTTCTTTGCGAGCGCGGCCAGGGTTTCGGCCTCTCTTAGGCCATTGCCGAGCGGCCATTCGCAGTACACAGCCTTGCCTGCCTCGAGCGCGGCTGTCGCCAACTCAAGGTGATACGGCACTTTCACCGTGACGGCGACGACGTCGACGGCGGGGCTGTTCACGAGCTCCTTGTGATTGTCGAACGCCAGCGGGACGCGGAAGAGCTCGCCGGCGGCGTCGGCAGATTCGCGTCGGCTCGTGGACAGCGCAGTGATCTCGAAGTCTTCCCAGAGCGACCTCAACGCAGGAATGTGCGCCTGCGCCGCCCATCCCCGATCCGGATTGGCGCCGATGATGCCGACACGAATCTTCCGCGTTCTCCCCGTGCTCATGCGATCCGGCCTTTCTCGCGGCCGCTTGGATATACTTGCATCTGCAAATACATTACCAACTGGTTGTTGCGTATGCAAGTACCTTCAAAACCCAACGTCTCCGGCCTTCCCGGTCCGCTCGCGGCTGGCGAGCCGCTGAGCGCTCCCGGACTGGAAGCCTGGGACTCGTTCCTTCGCGCCCACGCCACCCTCCTGCGCCGGCTCGAGGTCGATCTCGCGCAGGAGACGGGACTCGCCCTCGCGGACTTCGACGTGCTCGCTCAGCTCGCGCGCGCGGGCGGCGAGCTACGCATGACGGACCTCGCGGACCGCGCGCTCATCTCGCGGTCAGGCATGACCCGGCGCGTGACCCGGCTCGTCGACGAAGGCCTCGTTCGGAGAGCCGACGCCAATGAGGACGGACGCGGGGTCGTCGTCTCGCTGACCGACGCCGGTGTGAAGCGACTCAGCGAAACCGCTCCCATCCACCTGCGCGCCGTCACGGAGCTATTCGTCTCGCAACTCGACGGGCAGGAGCTCACCGTTCTCAAGAACGCACTCGACAAGATCAGCGTCGACTGCGCGTTTGGCTGAGCACCGAGGGTGCTACCTTCGGCCATGCTCTGGCGACGGCCCTTCCGCTTGCCAGGGGAGCTTGACGCGATCCCCGGACGGCTACCGGTGCGAGTTGATAGAAAAACCGCGCTCTCGGTCCATCGGGTAGCCGGCCTCGAGCTCACAGTCGCAGTCCATTGCCAGCATGGACGTACTCACTCATCTCATGTTCCAAGACGGTCGGGCGCGCGAGGCGGCCGAGCGGTACGACCACAGCGGGAACTAACTGGCTCGTCCTACCGCGTGAACGCCTGCGCGACGGCGGCCCAGCTCCCGGCCGGGATGCCAGGCTCTCCGAGCGTCTGCACGGCGACGTGGTCTGCACCCGCATCCAGGTGTGCATGCAAGACACCTGCGACCTCGTCTGGAGTCCCCTGCGGCACGACTGCGTCGAGCAGCCGGTCCGACCCGCCTTCAGCGACGTCGGCCTCGTCGAAGCCGTGTCGAAGCAAGTTCGTGGCGTAGTTGCCGAGCCCGAGGTACAAGCGCGCGTACTCGCGTGCGGTCGCGCGTGCAGCGTTCTTGTCCTCGTCGACGACGACGGCGACTTCGGGCGCGAGCAGGTGTCCGCTCCCGAGTGCCGCGCGTGCTGCCGCTGTGTGGGCTACCGGAACGAAATAGGGGCATGCGCCAAGGGCGCGCTCACGGCTGAGGTCGAGCATCCGGGGGGCTAGCGCGGCGAGGCAGCGGCGATCGTGGGGTACCGGCTTATCGGCGTCGTCGAGGCCGTCGAGGAACGTTCGCATCGCGGACAACGGCCTCGTGTAGTCGCTGGTCGCTTCGGGATGACCGACCCCGATGCCGACGAGCACGCGCTCGGGGAAGTCCGCGTCCAGCTCGGCGAACTCTGCTGCGAGTGCGGCTGGCTCGTACGTCCAGATGTTGACGATGCCGGTCGCGACGACCAGCGTTTGGGTCGCGTCGAGTAGCGCTCGCAGCGTCGGCAGCCGTGGGGAGCCGCCCACCCAGAACACGTTGTAGCCGCACGTCTCGGCGACCTGCGCGGCCTCGCCGAGTTGCGCCTCGCCGATCGCGCGTGGGGAGACCCAAACTCCAAGCGGGCCGATCATCATGCCGACATCGTATTCGTCTCTGAGCGGTGCCTTGAGTTGCGATTCGCTGTGTGGTCGGCTCGCTGCGCGAGCTCCCGGATGGTGTCGCATGCACCGAGCAGCTCGACGCGACTCACGGACGGCTACCGGGTCGAGATCATCGGTCGCGGCTGACAGGAAGCTCGAGCATCGGCTCGGGGTTGCTCCGCGGCGTCGCCGATCGGGCTTAAGGACGGTCGCCCAGTCGACGCTCCTTCGGCGGTGTAAATCCGCGTGTGGTGGAGACCCGACACTCGAAGAATTGATAGAGAAGAAAACGGCCCACGTTACACGGAGGTGATCGGATGAACGACAAGCCGAAATGGAAGGTCGCGCGCCTCGACGACATCGAGCGGCGCGGCAGAGATATTCCGGTGCGCGAGCACCTCGGGATCCAGGCGTTCGGAATCAACGCCTACACACCCGGCGAGGACGGCACGCTGATCAATGAGCACGACGAGGCCGGGTCGGGCCAGGAGGAGCTGTACTTCGTGCTCGACGGGAACGCGTCCTTCGAGGTCGACGGCGAGACCGTCGAGGCGCCCGCAGGGACATTCTTGTTCGTCCGGCCGGAGGCGCGCCGCAAGGCGACCGGGGATGGAACCGTCCTCGCCCTTGGCGGGAAACCCGGCGAGGCATATCAGGGGATCGACTGGGGTGAGGCGTGGCCGTTCCACAGAGACTCGCTGACCGCCTACGGCGAGCAGCGCTATGCGGACGCGCTCGAAGCGGTCCGCGGTGGCCTCGAACGCAAGCCCGACCACGCGGGCTTCCACTACAACTACGCGTGCTTCGCCACGCTCGCGGGCGACACCAGCGACGAGACGTTGGCCCACCTCCGACGGTCCGTCGAGTTGCTCCCGCGGTTCCGCGAGGACGCACGCCGAGACGACGACTTCGCCGCCGTACGCGACGACCCGCGGTTCGAGGAGGCGCTTCGCTGAGCGCGCCAGCCCTTTGTCTCGGCAAAGGCGCGCACCCCGACGGCTACAGGGTCGAAATCATCGGTCGCGGCGGCGGATAGCCGCTAGCCGAGCCGATTCTTCTGCTTTCGTGCGCTATCCGGATTGCTCAAGAAGCCTCGGGCGTAAGGACGGTGGCCCAAGGGACGGTGCCTACGCGTTACCCGAAGATCCACCACAGAAGCGCGGCCGCGAGAACGGCGACCGCTGCCGCACAGATCGCGATTGCGCGGACGGTGCGGCGGGCCTCCGCGTAGTAATCGCTTGCGAAGCGCGTGTCCCATGTCGACCAGTAGCCACTTGCGATCAGCGCGGCCTCGTTCGGAGTTAGTCCCGCTTCTTCCAAGCGCTGAGCCAGGCCACGCTCGCCCTCGAAGATCGCCTCGGCCGCGACCCACCCGTCCTCGGCGAATCTCATGACTGATCCGTAAGGCCCGTTGCGATCGATCAACAGCGGGCCACTCGATGTCTCGACAAGCCGTTCCATCCGTAACGCTTTACCCGCGCGAGCGGAAAACTGTCAGCGGAGATCGCGAATCAGCCGCCTCTCCCAAGACGGCGCTCAGGCGTCATTCCTGAACGCTCGCCCAACCAGAGGCACTGACGTCTGACCCCACGTAGCCTGCGGACACTTCCGTGATAATCGCTGCGTGGCGCTTCAACGGATGGACAACGTCGGCATCGTGGTGGAGTCGCTTGATGCCGCCATCTCTTTTTTCGCCGAGCTGGGTCTCGAACTCGAGGGGCGAGCCATGATCGAAGGAGACTGGTCAGGGCGCGTCACTGGACTGCGCGACCAGCGCGTCGAGGTCGCCATGATGCGTATGCCCGACGGCCACGGCAGGATCGAGCTCTCGCGCTTTCTCACGCCGCCTCCGGTCGCCGATCACCGGAACGCGCCGGTAAACGCCCTCGGCTACTTGCGCGTCATGTTCGCGGTGGACGACCTCGACGATACGCTGGCCCGCCTTCGCGAGCACGGCGCGCAGGTCGTCGACGAAGTCGTTCAGTACGAAGACGTGTATCGGCTCTGCTACGTCCGAGGCCCCGAGGGCATTCTCATCGGGCTGGCCGAGCAAATCGGCTGACGCCCAAACGCGCTCGGGCGTTATTCGCAAACGCTCGCGCATGCCGGCGTGCGTTCAAACCTGTCTAACATCAAGAGCTAGCTTGAGCGCGATGCGCAGGACTGGAGTGCTTATGCCATTGATGCTTGCCGCGGTCGCGAGCCAGGTTTGGGTTGTTGGTGCCGATGGAACCGGACTGAAGCGAATCGCATGACAGCACGGGTTTACTCCCCACTGATGGAACGGGGTCTCGCCATTGCCTTCGCCGGACTCGCGCTCCTGGTGGGAGCAGCTTCCGCGCGAGGCGGTATTCCGCCGAACAACGAGCCATACGGACGGGTCGTCGTGTTCGACCCTGCCAAGAACGTCCGCCTGACGCAGTTCCCGCTGCTACGCAACGTGCTCCAGATCGCGGCGGACGGTCGAGGCGGGTTCTACGCAGTCGAAGGCTTCAGCGACCCACATCCGCGTTCGGCGCAAATCCTCCACATCAACCGCGACGGTTCGCGGGATCGGGATTTCAACATCCCGATGAGGGCCGCGCTTCGCGGTGGTGCCCAGGTGACGCTCGTCCACGCGGGCGGCCTGCTGTATGTCGGCGGCTCCTTCACGAGTCTTGGAGGAAGCGAGCGCGATGGCCTGGCGGCGATCGACACGACCACCAAGGGTGTGACAGCGTGGAATCCGCGCCTCTCTGGCGGACGCGTGTTCAGCATCACGCCAGCGGCTGGGAACGTCATCGTTCAGGACGACTTCGGCATCAAGGCGTTCGACGCGCGAACGGCTCAGCTCCGCTGGAGTCACAACCTCACCATCTGGGGGCGCGGGTTGGAAGTCCTAGCGCATGGCGAGCTTTACGTCGGAGGTCTTGCACAACCGCCATACGGGATCGTGCGTTTTGATCCAGCGAAGGGAACGATAAGCAGTTGGCAGGTACGCGCGACACTTGCTGAGCAGGCCGGGATGGCGTGGGCGACCCAGCTCATCGCCGTCGGAAACACACTCGCTGTTGGAAGCCAAAAGGGCTTCTGCATGTCCGTCGACATAGCAACCCGGCGCTTTCGCCACGTCGACGCACCGTGCTTCTCCAGCGCCGCAGCTCTTACCGGTTCGACGCTCTACCTTGGCGGCACGACCGAAACGAACACCGGGTTCGGGAACATCCGCGCGTTCGACGTTCGCATGCATCGCTACCTGCGATTCCACCCACGGCTGATCAAGTACCAGTTGATCGATTCGCTCGCAATGTCGGGGTCGCACCTGATCGTCCTCGGCGACTTTTTAAAGAGTCTCGGCTAGCGTCGCAGGTGACATTCCGCATCACTGGCGCAAGCGATGGTGCTGTTCGTCCGCCGTCCGCGCGTCCGTGGTCAGAACGTAATCCGCCGTCTCACCAGTCGTCCTCGTCTTCCAGCGGCTGAACTTTCGGCCACGGACGGCCCATGATCCGTCGGTACTCAGCCGCCCCGGTGAGAAGGTGCCCGACGATGTTGCCGCAGACTCCGGTGAGCATGACGAACGCACCAATACGCGATCCGAGGGCGCCAACGTAAAAGCCGACTATCAACAAAGGCGTCCAGAGGAGCCCCAGGCGCGCCACAAAAACGGCTATTGCACTCGGACGGTCGTGGTGCGCCATCTCTCGCATGAAACACGATCTTCCGCGTCGAGCAACATTCCCGCACGGTGGCGCAAGCGGGGCTACTGAGTTCGTGAATAGCTCTGGGCCGGCCGAGCGATGCTAGAAGTACTGGATCAGCGGTGAGAACGGCGAACTGGTTGTCTCTGACGCGCGCGCGTGGCGTGAGTGGCTCGGGCGCAACCACGCCGATTGGACGGACGTCATGCTCGTACTAGCGAAGAAGGGCACGACCTCGCCGACGAGCCTCACCTACGACCAGGCCCTCGAGGAGGCGATCTGTTTCGGGTGGATCGACGGTCAGGTTCGCCGCCGCGACGAACGAACGTACTTTCAGCGTTTCACGCCGAGGCGGTCACGGAGTCGCTGGTCTAAGCGGAACACGACACTCGCCGAGCGGCTGATCAGCGAGGGCAGGATGCAGGCTTCGGGAATCGCCGAGGTCGAGCGCGCAAAGGCCGACGGCCGTTGGGAGGCTGCCTACGCTGGCTCCGCGACGGTCCGCGTGCCCGATGACTTGGCAGTTGCGCTTGCGGCTGAACCGAAGGCGAAGACGATGTTCGGACGACTCACCAGTCAGAATCGCTACGCGATTCTGTATCGCATCGAGGCGGTGAAGCGGCCCGAGACTCGTGCCCGCAAGATTGCGGAGTTCGTGGCAATGCTCGCGCGCGGCGAGACGGTACATCCGCAGACGCGGAGGA
>JAOPYY010000168.1 GCA_025964395.1 Actinomycetes bacterium
GGGTGACGGCAATCGGATGCGAGATGAGCGTCAGGTGCGAGCCGCCGGGCACCTCCATGATGTGGGAGTGGGCCCGGTGGGCCATGGCGAGTTCCGACTCCGGCGTGATTATCTGGTCGTTCATCCCGATTACGTACCAGGACGGGATCGTCTTCCACGCCGCGGCGGAGGAAGGAGTGTCGAACGCGGCCGTGGCGGCGGGCCGCTGCGTTGCCCACAGCTGTTTGGCGGTGCGCGCGGGCAGGTCGGGGGCGAAGTTGCGCAGGAAGATGCTCTTCTTCAAGTACAGCTGCATCGCGCCGGTGGGGGCTCCGGCATACGGCACGCTGTCGGACCACGAGCCGGGATCCGCGCTGAGCGCCGAGGTCTTGCCGCTGAGCTGTCCGTTCGTCTCACCTACGTCGGGTGCGGCGGCGTCGACATAGACCAGGGCCTTCACGTTGGGGTTGCCGGCGGCTGCGTTCGTGATCACCGCACCGCCGTAGGAATGGCCGACCAGCGCGATCGGGCCCGTGATGGTCGAAAGGAAGTCCTTGACCTCCTCCGCATCGCTGGTCAGGCCACGCAAGGGGTTGTCGATGGCCCGCACGACGTACCCGTCGCGCTGCAGGCGGTCGACCTCCCCGTTCCAGCTGGAGGCATCGGCCCACGCACCGTGCACCAACACAATGGTCGGCTTGGGGGTGGCGTTGTCGCGTGCGATGTAGGCGGCCGCTGCGGGATCGGCCTTCCCCGGCGCCGTCGCCGTGGCGAGGGCAAGCGCGAGAACGGTCAGGAGCCCGCCGATCAGGAGCGCCAACGAGACCTTTCTGGACGGAGTGCGCATCGAGGTAACCGCCTTTCCAGCAGAGGACCTAAGTAGCCCGTCGGGCTGACGGAAAATCGGATGGTTCAAGCGTTACGACTTCACCGCCCGCTTGTCATGCCAGCCTGCGGGCATCTCCTCTACCGGTTGGCAGGAACCCGCAGCGGCTCGGACCCAAACTGGGTCAACGTCTCGATGACCGGTGCGACACCTTCAGGCTTGGCGCACCTCGTCCGCTAGTCCAGACAAGGGCATTGCTGGCCGGAGGATCGGCGCGGACAGTACGACGGGCCAGCCGTCGTGGAGGATGGTCGAAGGAAGAATCGGAGATCAAGGTCTCGGACGAAGGGGGTGGGCATCGTGGCGTCGAAGCGATCGGACGCGGTGCTCGAGGACCGCGAGTTCAAGGCCGGCCAGCGGGCGATGTGGGCGTTGGGTGACTATCACGAGTTCGCGCGGCGCTCGCTGTGGGAGTTCGGAGAGCGGCTGGTCGAGGCCTGCGGGATCGGACCGGGGCAGCGGGTGCTGGATGTCGCGGCAGGCACCGGGAACGTGGCGATCCGTGCCGCGCTTGCGGGCGCTGACGTGGTGGCGTCGGATCTGACCCCGGAGAACTTCGAGGCTGGACGACGCGAGGCAGCCGCGCACGGGGTCCGGCTCGAGTGGGTGGAGGCCGACGCCGAGGCGTTGCCATTCGCCGATAGCGCGTTCGACGTCGTCACGTCGTCGTTCGGGGCGGTCTTCGCGCCGAATCATCAGGTGGTGGCCGATGAGCTACTACGTGTCAGCCGACCGGGCGGCACGATCGGCCTGATGGCACCGGCAGTGCCCGCGCGGAACGCAGGCTTCTCACAGATGTTGGCCGGCCTACCGTCGACATTCGGCGGGGTGTCGCCGTTGCGGTGGGGCGACGAGGAGTACGTGGCGAAGTTGTTCGGCGAATCTGTCGAGTCGCTCGAGATGAGCCGTCGGCGCACAGAGTTGGCGGGCTTTGCCGATGAGACCCAGCTGCGCGATTTCCTCAGAGCTCACCACCCGGTCGCGGTCGAGCTGTACAGCGAGGCGGCCGATGACCCCGAGGCGGTGGCGATGCTCGACGACATGCTTCTCAGCGTGATCAACCTCTGCTACGCCCGCGGCGAAGGCGAGGCGGGGAGCTTCGTCCAAGAGGCGGTGCTAGTCGTCGCACAGACGCGCAGCGTCACGCTCGCCTCGTAACCGACTCCACATCAAGGACGCGCGTCCCCGCATGGAGCATCTATGGAGCCAAGCAGGCGCAACCGGCGGCAACCCGTCGCAGATCGGACCGGGCCGAAAACAGCTCAAAACATGCGAGGTGGCCGTAGTGACGGTCGATCATCGTGAGGCTGGCGCCCGTGTATCGCGAGAGGTCGACGGTTGAGATCTTTAGGCGCGCATTTCGCGGAACGTGACGAGCCGGCCGCGCCGCTCGTCCCACAGCTTGAGCCTCGTCGCGCGCAGCCCTTGCCGCAGCGTGAGTTGCGGCACCGTCCGGAGACGGTCGGTCCCGTTGTGCGCGGCTTGCAGGTTGTAGTTCGGGATCCCGACGCTCAGGTGATGCACGTGGTGGAAGCCGATGTTGCCGGTGAAGAACCGCAGCACGCCCGGCAACCTCAAATATGAGCTCCCCTCGAGCGCGGCGTGGTCGTAGCGCCAGTCGGCGTGCGCCTGCCAGTAGGTGTCTTCGAACTGGTGTTGCACATAGAACAGCCAGATCCCGACTGCGCCGGTGACGACCAACACCGGGCCCTGCACGAGCAGATAGTCGCGCCAGCCGATCGCCAGGCAGGACGCCGCGACGATGAGCGCGAGCGCGACGTTGGTCGCAAGCACACTGTTCCGCACCCGCGGCTTCGACCCACCCGGTACGAAGCGCGGCTTCAGCACGAGCACGAGGATCCAGCCAAAGCCGAACATGACGAGAGGATTGCGGAAGAGCCGGTACGCGATGCGCCGCCACGCCGCAAGCGCCTGGTACTCGGACACCGTTAGCGTCGTAATGTCCCCCACTCCGCGGCGGTCGAGATCTCCCGCCGTCGCATGGTGCACTGCATGCTCATGCTGCCAGCCGCGATAGGGCAGCCAGACGAGCAAGCCCAAGGCAACACCCAAGAGGTCGTTCGCGCGGCGCGAGCGCATGAACGAACCGTGTGTGCAGTCGTGGAACACGATGAACGTGCGGATCAGAAACCCCGACGCGGGCACGACGAGTACCAACGACAACAGCAAGGAGACACGCAGCGCAAACGCCATAGCAACCAGCAACCCGAGATACGGGACGACCGACGTCGCGAGGTCGACCAGGCTTCGGCCAAGGCGCGGCTTAGCGTAGGCGTCGAGGACACCCCGCCACGAGCGGAGCGAATCGGAGCCGGTCAACGAATCGGGCGACGCCACCACAGCCCTTGTAGCGGAACCGCCGGTGCGACCGTAGTCACGTGGCTTCTCGATAGAGATCCACTTCCCGCTCATACTGTTCGCAATGCCACGGTAGGCGGCATCCGAGACGCTCGAACGGCCGGCAGCAGGCCAGCGAGCGCGCCGATCAGGATGGCCGAGGCGATGCCGCCCGACCACGCCTCGACGGGGATCACGACGGCCCAGCCCTTCGAGTTGGCGTACACGGCCGTTGCCGCGGCCCCGGCCAACACGCCGACGACGCCGCCGATGACGGCGAGCAGGAGCGACTCACCGAGGAACTGGGTTCGGATCTGGCCCCTCGTCGCGCCGAGGGCGCGGCGAAGGCCGATCTCGGAGCGGCGTTCCAGAACCGAGATGATCATGATGTTGGCGACACCGACGGCGCCCACGATCAGTGCCACCACCCCGAGGCCGAGGAAGAGGCTGTCGAACGCCCCCGCCGCGGCGGCCCGGGCGGTGAGCACGTCGGACGGCTGGCTGACGT
>JAOPYY010000184.1 GCA_025964395.1 Actinomycetes bacterium
TTCCCGGGGCCGATGCGCTTCATCAAGTCGCAGAACATCGTCTACATGCCGTGGACGAAGGGCGAGCAGGTCAACCTGGCCGTCTCGCGCGACGGCGGCACCACGTGGACGGACTGCAAGGTCGCGACTGGCGACACCGTCAAGGGCGGCACCGCCGGCTTCGCGGTCGCAGACCACGACTCGGCGGGGAACATCTACGTCGTGTGGGCGGACTCGTCCGACTACCACACGTGGTTGAGCGTGCTCACCGCCGACAAGCTGGCGGCGTGCAATCAGTCGACCGACGCCGTGTCGGCGACCGCAGACGGCGAGCCCACGGTCGATCCGGGCTTCTCGACGCCGCTGCAGGTCGACCGCGACAGCGTTCGCACGACCGTCTTCCCGTGGGTCGCGGCAGGCGGCGCGCCGGGGCGTGTCGCGGTCGCGTTCTACGGAACGACGTCCGACGGCGACCCGAACTCCGGCGACTTCAAGGCCGCGTGGGACGTGTACGTCAACCAGTCGTTGAACGCCCTCGATGCGACACGCACCGTCAGCCAGGTGCAGGCAACGACCCACCCGTTCCACTACGACTCGATTTGCCTGAACGGGCTCGGCTGCGACCTCGCGGTCCCGCCGGGCGACCGGACGCTCGCGGACTTCTTCGCGATCGGCTACGACCCGTCGAGCGGCCGGCTCTCGGTCGTCTTCGACCGCGACGGCAAGAAGCCGGACGAGTCCCTCGGACACGTCGCGACCCCGATGGTGTTCTCGCAGATCGCGGGCCCCTCGAACAACGGCGACACGATCGCCGTCACGGGCCACGACACCGTGCGGTCGTCGTCAACCGATCCGACGGGTGACGCGCAGTCGAATTACTCGCTGACTGCGCCCGGCGCCGTTCCGCCCGACCCGCCGACAAAGAACGAGGCGGCGGCGGACTTCACGAGTGCGTCGATCGGGCCCGACGCGGCCACGGGCGGGTTCACTGTCACGCTCAAGGTCGGGAACCTGTCGAGCACCGCGCTGCAGCAAGCGCTTCTGGACACGGGCGGGCAGTCGCTCCTCTGGGTCTGGCGTTTCGCCAACGGGTACCAGGACTCCGCGGCGAGCGCGCGCTGGAACCCGCTGACGGGCTTCACGTTCGGCTGGAACGACTACACACTCGGCGGCTCGCCGTGCGTGTCGGACACCTCGGCGCAGGGTGAGAAGTGCGTCGTCTATCCGGGCAACCAGCCGCTCACGGGCACGGTCGACCAAACCTCCGGGACGATCACGCTGACCGTGCCGCGCAGCTACCTGCGGCAGTTGAGCGGCGCCGATGCGGACGGACGTCCGCTCGAGCAGCCCGCGGCCGCCGGTGCGCGGTTCTACGACGGAACAGCGTTCTCGTTCGCGAACAACGCCAGCCCGACGCAGGACACCCAGTCGTTCCTCTACACGCTGGACAACACGCCGGCGATGGACTTCCTGCTGCCGTAAGGGTCTGCGGCAGGAAGCGGCGGGAGCCGGGCATCTGCCCGGCTCCCGCGCCGAATGCTCAGCCGAGCAATGGGAGATGGAGCCGGGCGGCCCAGCGGCCGCTCGGCTCGTCCTCTTCGATCAACATCACCTCGCGCGCGCGGGCGACGATCGGGAGCTCGAGCTGAACGTCGATCGGTGACTCGCTGATCGTCATGTGCGGGATCACCTCGTCGTACGCGCCCTCGTAGGGCGGGCGCTCGGGCCAGCGCTGCCACACCGCCGCGGTCAGGTCGACGAACGGCAGCGACGGGGCAGGATGCAGCCAGGTGACGCCGTCGGGAAAGCGCTCGACGCGGTCGAGCACGAAGTCGAACGCGGGAAACTCTGCCATCAGGTCTGCGATCGCCGCGTCGTCGAGGTCGGCGGCGTCGAGGAACGGGAAGAGGATCGTCACATGGGCCGGGACACCCAGCGCGGCCGACGGGTCGTGGGCGAGGCGAAGCTCGCCGATCTGGGGCTCGGCTTCCGGGACGGGGACGATCAGCGCGGTGCGTGTCATGCTCGGAGCGTGAAGAACGCGCTCCTGATCGTCAACCCGTACTCGACGCACGTGACCGGCCGGCGGATCACGGAGGTGTCGCGCGCCCTTGCCGAACACGTCGAACTGCGGACGAAGTTCACGCAGGGGCCGGGACACGCGACGGAGCTCGCGGCCGAGGCGTCGGCGGCTGACGTGGACGCGATCGTCGTCTTCTCCGGCGACGGGACGTACAACGAGGCGCTGAACGGCGCCGACGGCACAACACCGTTCGGGTTCCTGCCCGGCGGCGGCACGAGTGTCTTCCCGCGTGCGCTCGGGCTGCCGCGCGATCCCGTAGCGGCCGCACGCGCGGTCGGGCTCGCCGTCGCCGAAGATCGGACGAGGCGGATCTCGCTCGGGGCGGTCAACGGGCGGCGCTTCAGCTTCTCCGCAGGGCTCGGGTTCGACGGCGAGGCTGTGCGGCGCCTCGACCGGCTGGGACGCGATCCGGGCGGCGCGCGTCCCGGCGACGGCGCCTTCATGCGCATGGTCGGGCAGATGCTGCTCGAGCGGCGCGCGCGCTGGGACCCCCAGCTCGAGATCGAGGGCATCGGTCGCGCCGCGTTCGTGCTCGTCGCCAACTGCGATCCGTACTCGTACGCGGGCTCGCTCCCATTGCACATTGCGCCCGACGCACAGTTCGAGGAGGGGCTCGACTTCGCGGCGCCGAAGCGCGTCCGGGCACGCGACGTGCCGTGGCTGATGGCGGCGATCGTGCGCGGCAAGGGCTACGACTCGCATGTGTTCCGAGGGCACGACCTCGACCGGATCGTCGTGCGCTGCGATCAGCCGATGCCGTTGCAGTCGGACGGCGAGGACCTCGGTGACGTGGCGGATGTGGTGTTCGAGGCGCGGCGTGACGCGGTCGCTGTTCTGGTGTAGCGGCGTCGTGCTGCTCGTCGCCCTGATCGGCGCTGCGCTAGCCTTCCGCCCCGCATGGCCTCGACTGAAGCTCTCGTGACCCACGGCCTCGCGGAGAGTGACCTGCTGGAGCTGTATCGCCGCATGGTCCTTCTGCGCACCTACGACGAGCGCTCGGTCGTCTATCACCGGCAGGGCCGCATCGGCACGTACGCGATCTTCTGGAACCACGAGGCGATCCAGGCGGGCGCGACGTTCGCGCTGTCGGGCGACGACTGGATCTTCCCGTCGTACCGCGAGTCCGCGATCGGTCTCGTGCGCGGCATGCCGGTCGAGACGATCCTGCAGTGGTGGCGCGGCCATCCGTCCGGCTGGTGGAACCCCGCCGACTGGAATGTCGCGTCGATCGCCGTGCCGATCGCGACGCACGTGCCTCACGCAGCGGGGCTCGCGTGGGGCAAGAAGCTGCGCGGCTTGCCGACGGTCGCGATGGCGTTCTTCGGCGACGGTGCAACGAGCGAAGGCGCGTTCCACGAGGGCGTGAACCTTGCCGCGGTGATGAATGCACCGGCAGTGTTCGTCTGCAACAACAACCAGTGGGCGATCTCGACGCCGATCGAGGCGCAGACGCGCGCGGAGACGCTCGCGGACAAGGCCGTCGGCTACGGCATTCCCGGCGTCCGTGTCGACGGGCTCGACGTGCTCGCGGTGTACGCCGCAGCGCGCGAGGCGGTCGAGCGGGCGCGCTCCGGCGGCGGGCCGACGCTGATCGAAGCGGTGCACTACCGCGCCGCGCCGCACGCGACCGCCGACGACCCGCGCGCCTACATCGACCAGGCGCGCGTCGAGGAAGAGCGCGCGCGCGAATGCCTTGGTCGGTACGAAGACGTCCTGAAGAACGCGGGCGTGCTCACCGTCGAGCGCGCGGAGGCGGTCCGCAAGGAAGCGGAGGACCTGCTGCGTGCCGGCATCACGGCGGCGGAGGCCGAGGCGCCCGCCGATCCCGATCTCCTCTTCCGGAACGCGTACGTCGATCCGCCCGGGAACATGCGCAATGGCTGAGCTCACACTCGTCGAGGCGGTCAACGACGCGCTGCACACGGAGCTCGCGCGCGACGCGGACGTGATGGTGCTCGGCGAGGACGTCGGCCGCGCCGGCGGCGTCTTCCGCGCGACTGCTGGGCTCCTCGATCGCTTCGGTTCCGATCGCTGTGTCGACACGCCGCTTGCCGAGGCGGGCCTGCTCGGCGGAGCGGTCGGCCTCTGTATGGCGGGCTGGCGCCCGGTCGTCGAGATGCAGTACGACGCGTTCTCGTATCCATGTCTTGACCAGCTGATCACGCACGTCGGGCGCTATCACTGGCGCACCGGCGGGCGTATGGAGTTCCCGCTCACGATCCGCATGCCGTACGGCGGCGGCGTGCGCGCGCCGGAGTTGCACGACGACTCGCCCGAGGCGTACTACGTGCACACCCCCGGCATCAAGGTTGCGATTCCGTCGACGCCCGCGGATGCAAAAGGACTGCTCGCCGCCGCGATCCGCGATCCGGATCCCGTTGTCATCTTCGAGCCGAAGCTCGTTTACCGCACGGCGCGCGGTGAGGTGCCGGAAGGCGACTACGTCGTTCCGCTCGGCAAGGCGCGCGTTGCGCGCGAAGGAACGGACGTGACGCTGATCGCGTACGGCGCGATGGTGAACGTGTGCGAGCTGACGGCCGACGCGCTCGACGTGTCGTGCGAGGTGATCGACATCCGTTCGTTGCGCCCGTTGGACGAGGAGACGATCCTCGCCTCGGTCGCGAAGACCGGCCGCGTCGTGATCGTGCACGAGGCGCCGCGCACCGCAGGCTTCGGCGCGGAGCTCGCCGCGCTGATCGCGGAGCGCGCGATCTTCGACCTGCAAGGCCCCGTCCTTCGCGTCACCGGCTACGACGTGCCGTACCCGTACTGGACGATCGAGGACGCGTACATGCCCTCGGTCGAGCGGGTGTCCGCCGCCGTGCGCAAACTGGTGCAGTGATTCATCAGCTCCCACTGGAGCGGCGCACCCTGCACGGGCATTTCTCGCGCGACCTCGAACCGGTGCTGACGATCGATTCCGGCGACTCCGTGCGCTTCTCGACGCCGAACGCCGGCTGGGACCTCGAGGACGGGACGCCGTTCGAGCCGCGCTCGTCGCCCGAGGACGACGGTCACGCGCTCGTGGGCCCGATCGAGGTTCGGGGGGCGCGCGCCGGGCAAACGCTTGCTGTGCGCATCGACGAGGTTGTCCCAGGTCCGCGCGGCGTCACGCACGGCGGCTGGCCGCACCGGATCGACTGGGAGCTCGACGGCGCGACCGGCCGCGCATCGACGGGGCACGTCGTGCGTCTGCGCCCATTCCTCGGCGTGCTCGGGATGCCGCCGCCCGAGCACGGCGTCCACTCGACGACGCCGCCCCGTCCGCACGGCGGCAACATCGACTGCAAGGAGCTCGTTGCCGGCACGACGCTCTACCTGCCGATCCCAGTCGACGGGGCGCTCTTCTCCGCGGGTGACGGCCATGCCGCGCAGGGCGACGGCGAGGTGAGCGGCACCGCGATCGAGTGCGCGAGCACTGCGCAGGTGACGCTCGAGGTTCGCGACGACCCGACCTGCGAATGGCCGTACGCGCGCATTCCAGGCGCCTGGCTGACGTTCGGTTTCGACGAGCACCTGGGGCGCGCAGCGAAGATCGCGGTCGACGGTATGGTCGAGCTGATGGGCCGCAAGCACGGGCTCTTGGCGGATGACGCACTCGCGCTCGCGAGCGTCGTCGTCGACTTGCGCGTGACGCAGGTGGTGAACGAGTCGCTCGGCGTGCACGCCGTCCTGCGCGACGATGCCTGGCAGTAGCGAACGCGTTCGCCTTTGGTTGGAGCGCGACCGGCGCGGTGCGGGTTACCACCTGCGTGACGCGGCGACCGGGGAGCGCGTCTCGTGGGAGGACCCGCGCATCCGCGTCGTGCCGGTGGCGGGTGTGTCGTTTCGGCCCGAAGCGGTCGCCGATGCGTCGTTCAACCCCGGGCAGCGGCTCGCGCTCGTGCCCGAGCCGGAGAACGAGCACGACCCGAACGCGATCGCCGTGTGGAACGCCGAGAGGACCCTCCAGGCGGGCTACGTGCCCCGGGAGGTCGCTGCCGAGCTGGACGGCAGCGAGCAGGCCGTCTCGCTGTGGCGCGCGGGGGAGGGCCTGCGCATCCTCCTCGTCCCGCGCGGCTCCTGGGTCGGCAAGCCCAGGAGATAGTCTGCGCGGCCGATGGCGTACGCGTTCAAGCTGCCCGACCTCGGCGAGGGTCTGACCGAAGGCGAGGTCGCCAAGTGGCTCGTGGCCGAAGGCGACGAGATCGAAGAGGACGCGCCGCTCGTCGAGATCCAGACCGACAAGACGACGGTCGAGATCCCCTCGCCTGCAGCCGGCAAGGTCGCGCGCATCCTCGTCGCCGAGGGCGACGTCGTCCCGGTCGGCACGGTCCTGGTCGTGATCGGCGACGGCGAGGTTGCTCCTGAGCAACCCGTCGCCACGCCCATTTCGGACATGTCTAGGGGACAGTCCCCGGGACATGTCCAAAGGGTCCAGGCGACGCCGCTCGTGCGCAAGATCGCGCAGGAGCTCGGCGTCGACGTCGCGTCGGTCGCGGCGACCGGCGCAGGCGGACGCGTCACCGAAGCCGATGTCCGAAACGCCGCAAGTGTTGACTCAACACAAAGTTCGGAAGGGCGGCGCGAGAAGGTGCGCGGGGTGCGGCGACAGATCGTCGAGCACCTGACGCGCGCGCACCACGAGGTGCCGGCCGTCACCTACGTCGAGGAGTGCGACTTCTCGAACGTCGATCTCAAGCTGCTGCTGCCGACGGTGCTCACGGCGACGGCGGCCGCGCTGCAGGAGTTTCCCGAGCTGAATGCGCGTCTCGAGGGTGACGAGATCGTGTACCTCGACCGCTACGACCTCGGCGTCGCGGTGCAGACCGACCAGGGGCTGGTCGTGCCGGTCGTCCGCGACTGCGACACGCGCGAGGTCGAGCAGCTGCGCGACGACGTCGCCGCGCTTGCCGAGCGGGCACGGGCGGGCACGCTCACGGCTGAGGAGCTGCGCGGCTCGACGTTCACCGTGACGAGCGCCGGCAAGCTCGCCGGGCTCTTCGTGACGCCGCTCGTCAACTACCCCGAGGTCGGCATCCTCGGCGTCCACCGGATCGGGCCGCGCGCGGTCGTGCGCGACGGCGAGGTGGTCGTTCGCCCGATGGGGAACATCAGCGTCACGTTCGACCACCGCGTCGTCGACGGCGCGCGCGCCGCGGCGTTCACGCTCGCGGTGATCGACCGCCTGCAGTCCTAGGCAGTCAGCGGCGCAGGCGTGAGGTGCGCTTCGAGCATCGCTTCGATCTTCGGCGCGCTCGTACGGCCGTCGATCCGCGCGACCGCCTTGCGTGCGACGACGAGCACGAGCGTCGGCACGTGGAGCACCGCGAGCTTCTCCACGAGGTCGGCGCGCTGATCGACGTCCACCTGCAGCACGCGCAGCCGGTGGCGCTCCTTGCGTGCGATGTGTGCGATGAGGCTCTCCATCCGGCGTGAGGGACCGGAGCTGGCGGAGGAGAAGAAGACGAGCAAGGGCTGGGCGCCGTCTGACACGTGAGCTCCTGTCTAAGGGTTGTCCCGGTATGCCCACCGTGCGGTCAGACTCAAACCCCTCGCTACTGTTCGCGCCCTGATGGGCGACTGGTACACGGTCGGGATCCTCGTCGGGTTGGGAGCGGCGATCGGCGTCGCTGCGACAGGCGCGCTGCGGCGCGCGGTCGTGGGGCTTGTGATCGCAGCCGCCTGCTCGGTGGCGATCGGCCTCGCATTCGGACAGTGGGACGAGGCAGCCGGCGGCGCCGCCGGTGCGATCTGCGGTGCGCTCGGATCCGCGCCGCTCGTCGCGGGCACGCTCCGGCGCGGCGGAACCCGCGGCGGTACTGCGACGCTCCTCGCGCTCGCGTCACTCGCCGGCGCGGCGCTCGCGTTCGTGCCGGTGCTGGGCTACCTCGAGGCACTGGCCGTGCCGGTGCTCGGCCTGCGGTTGCGCCGCCGCGCGCCCGACAAGCACGCGGGCCTGCGCTCTCTTGCCAAGGACTGAGCGGCTTGATGTGGATTGGGCTGCTTGCGGGGATGGCTCAGACCAAGCAGGTCGTTCGGGTCGGGCGTAGGGCATAGCGGTGTCTACGTTCAAGCCCGACCCGGGCGAGATGCGCCGTGTCTGAGCCACCATCCGTGAGCGGCCTAAATTCACATCAAGTCGCTATGGCTAAACCGAAGCCTGTCGTGCTGATCGTGATCGACGGCCTGACGCCGTCGATGTTCGAGGCGGCCGATACGCCCGCGATCCGCTTCCTCGCCCAGCACGGCGAGTACCGCCGCTCCGCATCGGTCTTCCCGTCGCTGACGCCGGTCTGCCTCGCCTCGATCGCCACCGGCTCGTACCCCGACGTCCACGAGATCCCGCACCTCGTGTGGTGGTACCGCAAGGAGCGCCGCATCGTCGAGTACGGCTCGTCGTTCGGCGCGGCGCGCGCAGCCGGCATCACACGCACGCTGCGCGACACCGTGATCGACCTGAATGCGAAGCACCTCTCGCGAGGCGCGGAGACGATCTACGAAGCGCTCGAGTCCGCGGGTCTGACGACAGGCGCGATCAACATCACCTGTTACCGCGGCAGCCATCGCCACCTGCCGACGATCCCCGGCGTGCCCGCGGTCAACGGACCGAAGCGCTTCTTCTTCTACTCGCTTTACGAAAGCGACCGAACCGGCGCGCCGATGGCGGTGCGCAACCGCGCGCTGGGATCGATCGACGCGTACGCCGCGTCCGTCGGCCGCTGGCTCGTGACGCGCGACGGATTCGACGCGCTCGTGTACTACCTGCCGGACTACGACTACGCATCGCACGCCGCCGGGCCCGACACCGCACACGAGGCGCTCGCGCGCAGCGATGCCGCGATCTCGGAGTTGATGGACGCAGCCGGCGGCCCGGACGCATTCCTCGAACGGTACGCAGTCGTGATCTGCAGCGACCACGGCCAGTCGCGGGTCGAGCAGGTCGCGCGCCTCGACGCCGGGGACGATCTCGTCACCGCGTCGAACCGCGCGGCGATGGTTTACACCGAGACTCCGCGCGCTGTCGCGGAGCGGCTCGACGCGCAGCCGGCCGCGGGCATCGTGCTCTTCGAGGAAGACGGCCAGATGATCGTGCGGCGCGACGGCGATGAAGACATTGCATTGCTCGACGCGGTTCCCGACGGACACACGCGCGCGGCGGCGGCGTTGCGCAACCCGAACGCAGGCGAGGTGCTCGTGTCGGCCGCGCCCGGGTGGGAGTTCCTCGACCTCGCAGGCCGGCACCACCTGGGCGGCGGCAGTCACGGGTCGCTCGAGCTCGCAGACTCCGAGGTGCCGATGCTCACCGTCGGACTCGATCCCCCGCCGGCCTCGATCACCGGAGTCAAGGGGCTCATCGCGGAGCACTTCGGCGTATCGGTTCGTCGTGCCGCCTGACTGGATCGAGCGGCAGTTGCGCCGCCGCGGCATCCACGATGAGCGCGTGCTCGCCGCGATGGAGCGCGTGCCGCGTGAGGCGTTCGTTCCGTCCGGCGCGCGGCGGCGCGCCTACGCCGACGCTGCGCTCGCGCTCTCGCACGGGCAGACGATCTCGCAGCCGTACATCGTCGCCCTGATCTGCCAGGCCCTCGAGCTTGAAGGGAACGAGCGTGTGCTCGACGTCGGGACCGGCTCCGGCTACCAGGCGGCGGTGCTCTCGGAGCTTGCCGCCGACGTCGTCTCGGTCGAGCGGATTCCCGAGCTCGCCGCGCAGGCGCGCCGGAATCTCGCAGCCGCCGGCTACGACGTCGAGGTTCGCGATGGGGACGGATGGCTCGGCGTCCCGGAGCGCGCGCCCTACGACGCGATCGCGGTCGCTGCGACCGCACCCGAGGTTCCCGAGCCGCTGTACGAGCAGCTCGTCACCGGGGGCCGGCTCGTCCTGCCCATCGACGAGAGTCTGGTGTGCCTCACCCGGACGTCCGCCGGGCGGCGAGCACGGTTTCTCTCGCCGGTGCGGTTTGTGCCGCTTGTCTCCGGTTTGCCGGGCCCGGGACCGGGGATGACCGGGCAGTCATGAGGGGTCGCGCAGCCTCGGAGCTGCTCTCGCTGCCGGTGCGCATGCACGGCATTCAGCTCGGCACGCCGGTCGATGCGCTGCTCGACGCCAACGTCGACCGATTGCTCGGATTCGAAGTGCTCTGCGGTGACGGCGCCCGGCGCTTCATGCCGTTCTCGGTCGCTCGGTTCCAGGCGAACGAGATCGCGATCGAGTCCGCTCTCACGCTGATCGACGAACGCGATATCGGCTACTACCGACGCAACTCGCGCCGCCTCGCCGAGGCCGGGTACGACGATCCGTGGATCGACGAGTTCGGCGGTATTCATGAAACGCTAAGCGCTGCCTAGGTAGCCTCGCCCCGTGTCCGTTTCGTCGCGCACCGCCGCCGCACTCCGCCGGCGCCACAACTGGATCCAGCTCGTGCAGTTCGGGATCGTCGGCGCATCGGGATACGTGATCAATCTGGCCGTGTTCGCCGCCCTGCTCAGCTGGGGCGCGCATGTCGCCGCCGCGATTTCGTTCGTCGTGGCTGCGGCGAGCAACTATTGGTGGAACCGGCACTGGACGTTCGTCCACCAGAAGAGCCACATCGGCGCGCAGGGCGCGCGCTTCTTCATCGTCTCGCTCGCCGCGTTCGCGGTCAATCAGCTCTGGCTCGTCCTGTTCATCGACTTGCTGCACTGGCGCAAGGTGGTCTCGCAGGCGATCGCGATTATCCTCGTGACGCCTCTGAACTTCCTCGGCAACAAACTCTGGTCCTTCCGCAAGTGAGACTCGCGGCCGTCGCCGCGCTTGCGCTCGCGCTGGTCCCTGCGGCGCACGCCGGGACGACCACGTCCGTCCCGAACCCGGTCACGACGACCACGCCGCTCGTGCAGACGCAGCCGCGGACGACGAAGCAGCAGGCGATTGCCCTCTTCCTCGCGAACGACAAGGTCGCGGACTGGCTGAAGCGCTACCCGCCCAAGCCGCAAACGGACGCGACGTTCAAGCAGGGGATCTGGACCGTCAACGTCTGGTCCGGCAAGGCCGGTGAGATCGCGACCGGCAAGGTCGATGACGGCACCGGCGCCGTGATTGAGGCGTGGACCGGGCCGCAGGTCGCGTGGAAGATGGCGCGCGGCTACACGGGCGCGTTCGGCGGCGCGAAGATCAACAGCTACCCGGTGTGGCTCGGGCTGTGCGCGATCTTCCTGCTTGGCCTGATCGACTGGCGCCGCCTATGGTCCGTGCGCAACGCCGATCTGATCGCACTGCTCTCGTTCTCGGTCTCGCTGTGGTTGTTCAACCGCGGCGACATCTTCACTGCGATGCCGCTCGTGTACCCGCCGCTGTTGTGGCTGCTGCTTCGCTGCGTATGGATCGCGCGCACCGACCGTCCGTCGCGGGGCGCCGCCGTCTGGCCGGTGTGGGTGCTGGCCGCGGCGTGCGTGTTCCTCGCCGGCTTCAAGGTCGGCCTCAACTGGCGCGCGTCGAACGTGATCGACGTCGGCTACTCGGGCGTGATCGGCGCGAACCGGATCATGAACGGCCAGAGCCCGTACGGGCACTTTCCCGTCGAGGGTTCTCGTCCGCCCTGCGGCCCCGCCGACAGCGAGGGCGAGATCCGCGACCGGATTCAGACGAACGGCATCTGCGAGAACGCGAACCCGCTCGGCGATACGTACGGCCCGATGTCGTACATCGCCTACATCCCCGGCTACGAGATCTTCGGCTGGAGTCATAAATGGGACTTCCTGCCGGCCGTGCACTTCACGTCGATCCTGTTCGACCTGCTCGCGATGGTCGGGCTCGCGGTCGTCGGGCGGCGCTTCGGTGGCCCGCGACTCGGGGCAACCGCTGCGTTCGCGTGGGCCGCGTGGCCGTTCACGCAGTACGCGTCGAGCTCGAACACCAATGACGCGATCGCGCCCGCCTTGCTCGTCTGGGGCTTCGCGTTCCTGACGAGCGACGCCGGCCGCGGCATCTTCGTCGCGCTTTCGGGCTGGACGAAGTTCGCGTCGCTGATCGTGCTCCCCCTGTGGTCCGGCTACCCGGAAGCACGGCGGCCGAAGACGATCGCGCGGACGCTGCTCGGCTTCGCGCTCGGAACCGCTGCCGTCTTCTTCGTGTTGTTCCTCGAGCCGTCGCCGCTGCATGCCGCGCGCGTGTTCTATGACCGCACGGTGAGCTTCCAGATCGGCCGCGCATCACCGTTCTCGTTGTGGGACTGGGGGCAGTACCACGCGAAGGGGCTCCCGGATCTCCACCTCGTGCAGCGCGCGCTGCAGGTGCTCCTCGTCGTCGGCGCGCTCGCCCTCGCGTGGTTCCCGCGTTTTCGCTCCCCGCTGCGCATGGCTGCGCTCACCGGCGCCGTGCTCATCGGCTTCGAGATGGTGCTGACGCATTGGTTCTACCTCTACCTCCCCTGGTTCTTCCCCTTCGTGGCGCTTGCGCTCGTCGCGCCGTTGCCGGGGCGCGCTGTTGTCGAACAGCCAGTCGTCGAGCAGCCTGTCGATGAACAGCCGGCGCTCGAGGTCTGAGACCGCGGTCGCCGCCGGCGGCCTGTTCCTGCTCTGCTGGGGGCTCGTCCACCTGGACTTCTGGTCGCACGGCGCGCTCGTCGACTGGCCGACCTACCAGCGTTACGGCGATGCGATCCTGAACCACGGGCTCGTCCCGTACCGCGACTTCGCGGTCGAGTACCCGCCGGCCGCGCTGGCTGTGTTTATCGAGCCCGCCGCGTTCGGCAACTACGCCGCCGCGTTCGCGTGGGAGATGTCCGTGTGCGGCGTCGTGCTCGTCGCCGTCGTCGCGGCGATCAGGCGCGAGGCGGCGTTCTACGTCGCGCTTGCGCCGGTGCTCGCCGGCTCGCTGATTCTCTCGCGTTTCGACCTCTGGCCGGCGCTCCTCACGGTCGTCGCGCTCGCGGCGCTGCTGCGCGAGCGGCACCGGCTCGGCTGGGGGCTACTCGGGGCAGCGGTCGCCGCGAAGCTCTGGCCGCTTGTGATCGTCCCGCTCGCGCTGGTCTGGTCGTACCGTGCAGGACGGCTGCGCGCGGCACTCGTCGGCCTCGCCGTTGCGGCAGCGTTCTTCGTGCCGTTCGCGATCGTCGCGCCGCACGGTTTGTGGGAAAGCCTGAGCGGCCAGGCCTCGCGGCCGCTGCAGATCGAGAGCCTGGGCGCGTCGTTCTTCACGGCGTTCGGGCATCCGACCGTGATCAGCTCGCACGGCTCGCAGAACCTCGCGGGTCACAATCGTGTCGCCGCGCTCTCCTCGCTGCTTCAGGTCGCGACGCTCGTCGCACTCTGGATCGCGTTCGCGCGCGGCTCCGCCACCGGCGACCGGCTGCTCCGCTACTCGGCAGCGGCGGTCTGCGCGTTCATCGCATTCGGCAAGGTGCTCTCGCCGCAGTACCTCCTCTGGTTGATCCCGCTCGTCCCGCTCGTGCGCGGCCGCCGCGGTCTTGCCGCCACCGGGCTGCTGACCGTGGCGCTCGTCCTCACGCAGGTCTGGTTCCCCCGTCGCTACTGGGATTACGTCTACGCGTTCCATAACGCCGACGCCGTTTTCCTGCGGAACCTCGCGCTCGTTGCGCTCCTGGTCGTACTCGTTTGGCCGGGCCGGGTTGCGCCGCCCGCCGCGATGCCTCACAGTCAGCCGGGATAGCGAATCGAATACGGGAGGGCTGGATGGCGCGCACACCGCTGGCAGGCGCGGTCGAAGAGGCCGTGGCGAAGATCGCAGACGAGACGACGAGGACGACTCGCCGGAGATTTCTGAAGGGAGCCGGAGCGACCGTTGTCGGCGCCACGCTGCTCGGACGGCTCGCGGAGCCGGGCAGCGCACAGGGTGCTCTGCCTCCGGGCGCACGGATCGCCGTCGTCGGCGCAGGGCTTGCCGGACTGACCTGCGCCTATCGCCTGCAGCAGGCGGGGTACGCGGCACAGGTGTTCGAGGCATCGGGCCGCATCGGCGGCCGTTGCTACACGGGCCGCGGAGACTTCGCCGACGGTCAGATCTACGAGCACGGCGGCGAGCTGATCGACAACGGCCACATCGACATGAAGCAGCTCGCGAACGAGCTCGGCTTCACGCTCGACAACCTCCTGCAGGCCGAGACGAACGGCTCCGAGCCGCTCGGGTACTTCTTCGGCCGGCCGTATACGGCCGCTCAGATGTCGGACGACCTGAAGGTGATCTGGCAGCAGCTGCACTCCGACGTCAGCGCCGCGAGCTACCCGACGCTCTACAACCTCAGCACGCCACGCGGGCGGGAGCTCGACCAGATGTCGATCTACCAATGGATCGAGAACTACGTGCCCGGCGGCCATAACTCACAGCTCGGCCAGCTGTTGGACGTCGCGTACAACATCGAGTATGGCGGCGAGTCGAAGGTGCAGAGCTCGTTGAACATGCTCTACCTGCTCGGCTACGTCGGCCCGGGCCAGTTCCGCACCTTCGGCAAATCGAACGAGAAGTTCCACGTTCGCGGCGGCAACGACCAGGTGACGGCCGCGCTCGCCGCGAAGGTGGCGTCGCAGATCACGCTCAGCACGCCGCTGACCGCGATCAAGCTGAACAACGACGGCACGTACACGCTGACCTTTGCGAACGGGGCCGGGTCGTTCACGAAGATCGCCGACCACGTGGTGCTGACGCTCCCGTTCGCGGTCCTGCGCGACGTCGACTTTTCGAAGGCCGGCTTCAACCAGGTCAAGACCTGGGCGATCAACGAGCTGGGCATGGGGACGAACTCCAAGCTCCATCTCCAGTTCAACTCGCGCTTCTGGCGCGATGAGGGCGTGAACGGCGAGACGTACTCCGACCGCGGCTACCAGAACACGTGGGAGGTCAGTCGTGCGCAGCCGGGCACGAGCGGCGTGCTCGTCAACTACACCGGCGGCACCATTGGCGCGAACGCGAACAAGGGCACGCCCGAACAGGCTGCGGCGACGTTCCTCAAGCAGGTCGAGCCGGTCTTGCCGGGTGCGGCAGCGCAGTGGAACGGCAAGGTCGTCCGCGACTACTGGACGGGCTATGCATGGACGAAGGGCTCGTACTCGTACTGGAAGGTCGGTCAGTACACGCGCTTCTCGGGCGCCGAGAAGGAGCAGAGCGGCAACTGCCACTTCGCCGGGGAGCACACCTCGCAGGACTTCCAGGGCTATCTGCAGGGCGCGGTCGAGACCGGCCAGCGCGCTGCGAACGAGATCCTGAAGCCGTAGCCCTAGGGCTCGATCTCCACCCGGACGGCCGTGCAGCTCGTTGCGCGGCCGTCCGCGGTGCACTCGACAAGCGCGCCTTCGATTCGCACGTCGCCGCTCGCAGGCTCGAGCCTCGTCGGCATGCCGGTGAGGAAGCGCTTGAGCGCGTTGTGCTCGTCGCTTCCGATCACCGAGTCGTGCGGTCCTGTCATGCCCGCGTCGGTGATCGCCGCTGTCCCGCCCTTGAGCACACGCGCGTCGCTCGTCTGCACATGCGTGTGCGTGCCGAGCACGGCAGTCACGCGTCCGTCGAGGTAGCGCGCCATCGCGACCTTCTCGCTCGTCGCCTCCGCGTGGAAGTCGAGGACGATCACGGGCGTCTGCGCGCTCGCTTCGTCGACGAGCCGGTCGATCGTGACGAACGGGCTCTCGAACGGATCGAGCGAGAAGACGCCGAGCAGGCTGATCACGGCGACGCCGTCGTGCACCGCGAGCCCGATGCCCGGTGTTCGTGGCGACAGGTTGGCGGGGCGAAGCACGCGGTCGGTGCCGGAGAGGTAGGGCGCGAACTCCGACTGACCCCACGTCCAGTTCCCGAGCGTGATCACGTCGGCGCCGCTCGCGAGAATCTTGTCCGCGAGCTTCGCGGTGATCCCGCGCCCGGCTGCGGCGTTCTCGCCGTTCACGATGCAGAAGTCGGCGCCCAGCTCCTCGCGCAGCGACGGCAAGCGCGTCTCGACCGCCCGGCGTCCGGGCGCGCCGAACACGTCGGCGACGAAGAGGATCTTCAAGGACGGTGTCTCAGTTGAGGGAGAGGGTCGCCGACCGGTGAATCTCGACGACGACGTGGTTCCCTGAATCGTTCGTGTACCGCGACAGCGCCTGGTGCTCGGCCTTCGCGAAGTCGACGACCGAGCCGAGCCTCGAGCCTGCGGACGTGACGGGCGACCCGACCGCGAGCAAGGGGTCGACGCGCACGTGCGAGATCGTGACGACGAGCGATGGAGCGCCCGACGGCTGGATGTCGATGCGCGAGCCGTACGCGCGCCCGTTCAGGACGACGTCGTCGATCGAGACGATGATTCCGTCGACGGGCGAGTAGACGTCAGTGCCGGGCGCGGCGCCCACGTCGATCGCCGAGGAGCTCGGGCCTTCGCCGCCGGGAAGCTGATACCAGCGGGGGCGACCGGTCGAGCCGCCGAAGATCGTGTGCACCATGCGCTTGAGCAGGCCCTGGTTGACCTGCGTGCCGAGCGGCGCCAGCGCGAGTGCCCCGACGGTCCCACCCTGGTAGCCAACCGCGGTCACGCGCGACTGGCTGACCGGCAACTGCAGGTGCAGCGCCCCGAGCCGCGCGACGATCTCGGGTTGCGGCGGACCGGCGGGCAGGAGCCGGGAGGCGCTGGACGGGGCGGCCCGCTGAACGGGTGTGCCCGAGCCGCCGAAGGCAGAGACGAGCAGGGTCCCGAGGCCGATCGCGACGACGACGATCAGCACGGCAAGGCGGCGGAGCCGGCGCTCGCGTTCGACGTGGCGGCGCTGGGCCGCACGGGTACGCCGGTGTGTCCCCCGGGGCGGCATCCGGGGCACCGTAGCGAACGAAACCACCGGTTTCAACGCGAGGGAGGCAGATCCTCTGCCCGCTCCGTCGAGCCTACGCCGGTCTGTGCCGAAGGACCAGTCCCAATCCGGGGGCCTGAGCAGGCGGGCTGCGGGGGTAGGATCGCTGCGGTGAGCACGAGGATTGAGGTCCCGCGCTGGATGCAGCTGGTGGGCCTGCCGCTGCTGCTCGTCCTGGCCTGGATTGTGGCCAGCGCTGCTGCTCACGTCGTGTTCCTCTTCGTCGTCGCCGCCCTCGTGGCCCTGCTGCTCGATCCGCTCGTCCGTGGGCTCCAGAAGGTGCGCCTGCCGCGCGGCCTCTCGGTCGCGCTCGTGTACCTGAGCTTCGCAGTGGCGCTGGGGCTGGTCATCCTTGCGGTCACCACCGCCGTTGTCGGTCAGACGACGACGGCGGCGAACAGGTTCAACGCGTACTTCACGCATGCTCGCGCTCCCTCCGGACAGACCTCGGCCGATAGCGACGTCGATCGCCTGCAGCGCTGGCTGAACACGCACCACCTGCAGTCGGTGAAGGTGCAGAAGCGCGGCCATCGTCTCGTGCGTCAGATCCGGCAGCGCGACGTCGGCAAGTACACGCACAAGATCGTCACCTTCGTCGAAGGCGCGGCGATCTCGATCGGCAAGACGTTGTTCTCCGTCGTCCTGCTCTTCGTCGTCTCCGTCTACATGCTGCTCGACATGCAACGCCTGGGCCGTGTCGTGGACCGAAGGTTTCCGCCGCGACCAGGCGAGCAGCCGCTGCTGATGAGCATCGAGCGTTCGCTCGCGGCGTACGTGCGCGGGCAAGCGGCGCTCAGCCTGATCATCGGTGCGAGCGCGGGGGTCGGACTGTGGGTGCTCGCGGCACTCGGGCTGCTGCCACACGGACAGCAGTACGCGCTGCTGTTCGGCGCGTGGGTCGCAGTGACGGAGATCATCCCGTACCTCGGCCCGTGGCTCGGCGCCGTCCCCGCGGTCATCTACGCGCTCGTGGTGCATCCCATCTCGGCGCTCTGGGTCGTGCTGCTCTTCCTCGCGATCCACCAGGTCGAGGGCCACATCGTCGTTCCGAACGTGATGGGCAGCGCGCTGCGTCTGCACCCGCTGCTCGTGATCTTCGGGCTCGCTGCCGGCGCGGAGCTCTACGGCCTCCCCGGCGCGCTGATCGCGCTGCCGCTGCTGGCGGTCGGCCGCGCGATCTGGGAGTTCTTCGCCGACCGGATCACGCTCGAACCGTGGTCGGGGGAGGAGCCGGTACCGGTCGAATTGGTCGAGCCACGTACGCTGGAGAAGAAATGAGCGCGTTCCCGGCCACCCGTCTGCGCCGCCTGCGTCGCACAGCCGTCCTCCGCGATCTCGTGCGCGAGACCTCGCTCTCGGTCGACGATCTGGTGATGCCGCTGTTCGTCGCGCCGGAGGCGCTCCCGAACGAGCGCCTGCCGGGGATGGCGCGGCACACCGTCTACTCGGTGGTGCAGGAGTGCGAGGAGCTGCTGCGGCTCGGCGTGAAGTCGGTGATCCTCTTCGGTCTTCCCGACGGCAAGGACGAGGAAGGGTCGGGTGCGTGGGTCGAGGACGGCGTCATTCAGCGCGCCTTGCGCGCGCTGCGCGCGAGATTCCCCGAGCTGTTGCTGATGACGGACGTCTGCCTCTGCGAATACACGTCGCATGGGCATTGCGGCGTGGTCAACGCGAGCGGCGACGTCGACAACGACGCGTCGATCGATCTGATCGTGCGCACCGCGGTCTCACACGTCGAGGCGGGTGCCGACGTCGTCTGTCCGAGCGACATGATGGACGGCCGCGTCGGCGCGATGCGCGAGCAGCTGCCCGACACGCCGATCATCGCCTACTCCGCGAAGTACGCCTCTGCGTTCTACGGGCCGTTCCGAGAGGTCGCGGACAGCGCGCCGGAGTTCGGCGACAGGCGCGGCTATCAGATGGATCCCGGCAACGTGCGCGAGGCGCTGCGCGAATGCGAGCAGGACATCGCCGAGGGCGCGGACATGATCATGATCAAGCCCGCGTTGCCGTACCTCGACGTGATCCGCGCGGCACGCGACCGCTTCGACCTGCCGCTCGGTGCGTACAACGTGAGCGGTGAGTACGCGATGGTGAAGGCGGCTGCGGCGGCGGGCGACCTCGACGAGCGCGTCGCGGCGATCGAGTGCCTGACGGCCATCCGTCGCGCGGGCGCCGACCTCGTCTTCACGTACTGGGCCAAAGAGTTCGCGTCGTGGCGTTGACCCGCACGGAGCTCTGGCACCGCGCGCAGAAGGTGATTCCCGGCGGCGTGAACTCGCCGGTGCGTGCGATGCGCGGTGTCGGCCTCGACGAGCCGTTCTTCGTCAAGCGCGGTGACGGCGCGACGCTCGAGACGGCGGACGGGCGCACGCTGCTCGACTGGGTGCAGTCGTGGGGCCCGCTGATCTTCGGCCACGCCGACCCTGAGACGGTGGAGGCGGTGCGCGAGGCGGCGCTCGACGGAACGAGCTTCGGCGCGCCGACCGAGCGCGAGGTCGAGCTCGCGCAGGAACTCGTCGACGCGGTGCCCTCCGTCGAGCTGGTTCGGCTCGTCTCGTCCGGGACCGAAGCTGCGATGTCGGCCGTGCGCCTGGCGCGCGGGTTCACGCATCGCGACCGCGTGATCAAGTTCGCCGGCTGCTACCACGGCCACGCCGACGGCTTCCTCGTGAGCGCGGGCTCAGGCCTCGCGACGCTCGGGATCCCAGCGTCGCCCGGCGTGCCGAGCGGCGTCACGAATGACACGATCGTCTGCGAGTACAACGACGTCGAAAGTGTCGCGGCGGCGGTTGCGGAGTACGGCGAGGGGCTCGCGGCGATCATCGTCGAGCCGATCGCAGGGAACATGGGCTGCGTCCCGCCGGCGCCGGGCTTCCTCGAAGCGCTGCGGCTGCTCTGCGACGCGTCGGGCGCGCTGCTGATCTTCGACGAGGTGATCTCCGGGTTCCGCGTCGCGCGCGGCGGCGCGCAAGAACGGCTCGGTGTCACGCCGGACCTGACGGTGCTCGGGAAGATCGTCGGCGGCGGGCTGCCGCTCGCCGCGTTCGGCGGTCGCGCCGACGTGATGCGCGTGCTCGCGCCGTCCGGGTCGGTCTACCAGGCGGGCACGCTCAGCGGGAACCCGATCGCGACCGCGGCCGGCTTGTCGGTGCTGCGGCGGTTGCGCGACGACGACGTCTACGCGGAGCTCGAGCGGCGCTCGGCGCGCCTGGCCGATGGGCTCGCGCCGTTCGGGCGTGTGCAGCGTGTCGGCGCGATGCTCACGTTGTTCGCCGGCCGCGACGAGCCGGTCGAGCGTTTCACGGAGCTCGACACGGATCGCTACGGTGAGCTGTTCCGCGGGCTGCTCGAGCGCGACATCTACATCGCGCCGAGCCAGTACGAGTGCCTGTTCCCGTCGCTGGCGCACGGCGACGACGAGATCGACGCGACGATCGCGGCCGTTTCCGCCCTCTTCGAGGACGGAAACGGCTAGTGGAAGCGTTTGCGGCGATCGCGAACGGCGCTGCATCGGAGAGCCCGGTCTGGGGGGCAGCGCTCCTTCCCAGCGACGAGCGTCAGCTCGTTGCAGTGTTCTCAGAGCTCGTTCCGGACCACCTGAAGCTCGGGTTGGAGACCGTCTACGAGGCGTACCTCGTGCACTACGGACGTCCGCGGCTCTTCGACGCGCCGGATGCCGACGAGGCGGTGCTGCTCGGTGACTACCTCTACGCGCACGGGCTCGTGCGAATCGCCGAGGCCGGGGGTGTCGAGGCGGTGCGCGTGCTGGCCGACCTGATCTCCCGTTGCGCGGCGCTGCGCGCCGACGGTTTGGCCGGCGACGGCGAGGCGTGGATTGACGCCACACGAGCATTGGCTGGGACCCCGGACGGCAACGCTGTCGCTCGCGCGCTCGAGCTGCACTCCGCTAGAGTCGCGGCGTGATGCTGTTCGACGCCGCCAGCGAAGGCCGGAACGTCATCCTCGGGATGCTCGTCGTCGGGCTGATCTTCCTCGGCACGATCGCGCTCGGCGAGCTCACGCACTACGCGAACCATCGCCGCGCAGCGCGCAAGCGCGCCGGTCGCAACACGTATTAGGAACGCTGGGCCTGCGAACGCCGCCCTGAGGCGGCGCCCGCATCCGAGTGTCGTGCGTGCGACACTCCCGAGCGTGGAATGGCGGCTCCTGGCGGGCGTCTCGGCGGAGGACGTGAGGCGCCTGGTCGCGATCGCGCAGCGCCGGACGTACCGGCGCGGGCAGGTTGTCTTCCACTACGAGGACGCGGCGGACGCCCTCCACCTCGTCGTCGCGGGGCACTTCGCCGTCCGTGTCACGCTCCCCACGGGCGAGAGCGTGCTGCTCGCGATCATCGGCCCCGGCGACGCCTTCGGGGAGCTGGCCCTCGTCTCGGAGAGCGGTCGCGGGGCGACGGTGCAGGCCTTCTCCGACGGAGAGACGCTCGCGCTGCACCGCGATGCCTTCGAAGCGCTGCGCCGCGCCCGGCCGCAGGTCGACCGTTCGCTCGCCGAGATCCTCGCCGAGCGCCTCCGGCGCGTGAACGAATTGCTGACCGAGGCGCACTACGTCGATGCGGACGTGCGCGTGCGCCGTCGGCTCCTGGAGCTCGGCGAGGGATTCGACGGGACGATCCCGCTCACGCAGGAGGAGATCGCTCAGACGGCCGGTACGTCGCGTGCGACCGTGAACCGCGTCCTACGCGAAGAGGAGGCGGCGGGCGCGGTCGAGCTCGGCCGCGGCCGGACGACGATCACGGACGCGGCGGCACTGCACGCACGAGCTACCAGGTGAAGTTCGGTCTCATGGCCGCCAGACGGCGCGACCATGAGACCTCTTCCTCGAACTGTCGCGGACGCGACAGAGTCGCTTTCAGTGGCGCGACAGAGTCGCTGTTTCAGTCGCGCGACAGAGTCGCGACCAGCTCGCCGCGAACCCGCTCGAGCTCGCGGGTGTGAGCGTCAAGCTCGTCGGGGCTTGCGCCGCGCCGGGCCAGCACCTCGCGCACGAGGACGAGCCCTCGCGCGTGCAGCAGAAGATCGTCGACCTGATGGTCGAGAACGGCTGAGCCGTCGACTTCACAAAGGGTCATGCTGCCTCCTCGATCACTGCGAGGCCTGCGCCCGCCGGGGTGTCGGCGGTCATGGTCTCGCTCTCATGCCGATGCGCGACGCGCATCGTGGTTGTCAGGACTGCGCCCACCAGAGCAAGCACGGTGAGCGTTCCGAACGCGACGCGGTACCCGTGGGTCGTCGCCGCGAGCGTGTTGCCGCCGGCGGCGGACGACGCGATCGTGGTGATTGCGGCGAGACCGATCGCGCCGCCGATCTGGCGGCTCGTATTGACGAGACCCGACGCGATCCCGGCGTCGCGTCCCGGGACTCCCGCCAGCGCCGCGATCGTGACCGCGACGAACGACGTGCCCATGCCAAGACCCACCAGGATGAACGCGGGCAGCAGGTCGGTGACGTAGTGCCCGTGTACCGGCAGCCGGACCAGGTAGCCCTCCGACGCGGCCATGAACAGCAAGCCGGCGACGAGGACGCGCCGCGGTCCGAACCGGGTCACGAACCGCTGCGACACGTTCGACATCACTGCGACGGTGCCGGCGATCGCCGTGAAGGCGAGCCCGCTCTCCGCAGCCGAGTAGTGCAAGCCCTGCTGCAGGTACAGCGTCAGCAGGAAGAACTGCGAGAACGCGATCGACGCGATGATCGTGGTGATCACGTTCGCCGTCGCCAGCGTGTTGCCGCGGAACACCTCGAACGGGACGAGCGGCGACTCCGCTCTCCGCTCGATCGCCAGGAACGCCACGCCGAGGAGTGCCGCCGTGGCGAGCAGCGTGACGGTCGAGAGGCTGCTCCAGCCGCTCTGCGTCGCGCGCGTCAGCGCGTAGACGAGCACCATCAGCGAGGCCGTGATGGCGGAGGCGCCGGCGACGTCGAAGTGACGGCCGGCATTGTCCGCGCGGCTCTCGGCGAGCCGGCGAGGCGCCAGCAGGACGAGCGCCAGCCCGACCGGGAGGTTGAGGTAGAAGATCCACGGCCAGGAGAGGTACGAGGTCAGGACGCCTCCGAGGAGGACGCCGACCGCCGCGCCGCCGCCCGAGGCTGCGCCCCAGATGCCGAGCGCGAGGTTGCGTTCGCGCCCCTCGCGGAACGTTGTCATCAGGATCGAGAGCCCGGCCGGCGCGAAGAGGGCTCCACCGAGTCCCTGAATCCCGCGGAAGATGACGAGGGACGTGGGAGACCACGCGAGGCCGCTCAGGATCGAGGCAAAGGTGAAGAGGGCGACGCCCGCGATGAAGATCCGGCGGCGGCCGAGGATGTCGGCCAGGCGGCCGCCGAGCAGCAGGAAGCCGCCGAAGAGGATCGCGTACGCGGTGATCACCCACTGGAGGCCGGTCTGCGAGAAGCCGAGGTCGGACTTGATCGTGGCGAGCGCGACGTTCACGATCGACAGATCGAGGACGACCATGAACTGTGCAGCGACGATCAGAGCCAGGGCGACCCAGGGACTCGCGCCACGGGTTGAAGAGGCCGAGGGAAGAGAAATTGAGGAACCAGCCATTAATGTCCTTTCAAGATCGTGGAACGAGCCAACGATAGCACACGACCACTCTAGGACGCGCTACACTTCTCCCAAATGACGACACCTGTTCACAGCCACAGCCCCGCTCCGGTGCTCAAAGTCGGCGTCAAGCCGCCGTACGAGCTCGTCTGCAGCACGGCCTTTTTGCTGAAGCGGCTGGGCATGCAGGTGAAGGAGCGCACGATGGAGGCCTACGAGGCCATCGGCGCGAGCCCCTACCACTACTCGGTGCTCGCAGTCCTCGAAGAGGGCGCCCGCGACACGCAGGCGAAGATCGCCGACGCGCTCGGCTACGACCGAAGCTGGCTGGTCGGTCTCCTCGACGAGCTGGAAGAGGCAGGGCTGATCGACCGCCGCCGGGATCCCGAGGACCGGCGCCGGCATCTCGTCAGCCTCACCCCACCCGGAAAGAAGAAGCTCGCGGAGCTGCGGAAGATCTCGAAGAGCATCGAAAACGAGTTCCTCGCCTCGCTCGACACCGCGCAGCGCGAGCAGCTGCACGAGCTCCTGCTCAAGGTCGCGTCCGACCACGACCCGCGGCTCGCGTCCGGCAGCGGCGAGAACGCCCCGGCCTAGGCCTCTACACTCGTCGCGTGGCCACTGCCCGCGACCTGCGCGACTGGATCGCGCTCCTCGAGCGCGAGGGTGAGCTCGTCCGCGTCAGCGCGGAGGTCGACCCGAAGCTCGAGGTGACGGAGATCGTCGACCGCACGGTGCGCGCGGACGGCCCGGCGCTCCTCTTCGAGAACCCCAAGGGAAGCGGAATCCCTCTGCTGATCAATCAGTTCGGGACGGAGAAGCGCATGTGCCTCGCCTTCGGCGTCGAGTCGCTCGACGACATCGCGGCGAAGCTCGGCGACATCCTCGAGATGCAGCCGCCCGACGGCCTCGCCGCCAAGGTGCGGGGGCTGAAGACGCTGAAGTCGATCGCGGACTCGCGACCGAAGGTCGTGAAGCGAGGCGCGTCGCAGGAGGTCGTGCTGCGCGGCGACGAGGTCGACCTCGGCCGCCTGCCGGTGCAGACGTGCTGGCCCGGCGACGCGGGCCCGTTCATCACGCTCCCGGCCGTGATCACGCGCGACCCGCGCACGGGGCAGCGCAACGTCGGCATGTACCGGATGCAGGTGCTGAGTCCCCGGTCGACAGCGATGCACTGGCAGATCCACAAGGACGGCCGCGCCGACTACCTCTTCACCGAAGGACGCATGGAGGTCGCGGTCGCACTCGGGCTCGACCCGATCAGCGCCTACTCGGCGAGCGCGCCGCTGCCGAAGCACATCGACGAGTTCATGATGGCCGGCTTCCTCCGCGGTGAGCCGCTCGAGCTCGTGAAGGGCGTGACCGTCGACCTCGAGGTTCCCGCCCACGCCGAGATCGTGCTCGAGGGCTACGTCGAGAAGGACGAAGAACTGGCTATCGAAGGACCGTTCGGCGATCACACGGGCTACTACACGCCGGCCGAGCAGTTCCCCGTTTTCAACGTCACGGCGATCACGATGCGCAAGGACGCGATCTACCCATCGATTGTGGTTGGCAAGCCCCCGCAGGAGGACGCGTGGCTCGGGAAGGCGACCGAGCGGATCTTCCTCCCCGCCGTGAAGATGACCGTCCCGGAGATCGTCGACTACGACCTGCCGGTCGCGGGCGCCTTCCACAACCTCTGCATCGTCTCGATCAAGAAGGCGTTTCCTGGGCACGCGAAGAAAGTCATGCACGCGATCTGGGGCCTCGGGATGCTCAGCCTGACGAAGGGCATCGTTGTCGTCGACGAGCACGTCGACGTCCACGATTACGCGCAGGTGATGTTCTACGTGGGCGCCAACGTCGATCCGAAGCGCGACGTGGTGATCACCGAGGGGCCGCTCGACCACCTCGACCATGCGCCCACCCTGCAGTTCGTGGGCGGGAAGATCGGGATCGACGCCACGGCCAAGGGGCCGCTCGAGGGCACCCGGGAGTGGCCACCCGAGATCGAGATGAGCGACGAGGTGCGCGATCTCGTCGACCGCCGGTGGGCTGAATATGGGTTGGGCCTAACGGTTCCCGTGGCGGGGAATGGCAGAATCAGTCAGAGTTCGCGCCGCGTGTTACGACATTGACCTGCCGCACTCCAGACCGCTTGAATTCCGTTTAGCCCTTTGCAACCGCCGGAAGATCACCCGCACGTCCCGGGCCCCAGCCTTTGGCCGGTCGGCTTTGCCGTCGGCGCGGTGGTGCTCATGGTCGGGATCATCATCTCCTGGTGGGTCGCAGGCCTGGGCGCGGTCATCGCGCTCGCCTTCGCGTTCCTCTGGGTGCGCGACCTGACGGCGGGCACCGAGCTCACGCACGCGCCCGACGTGGAGCCGGAGCGCGCCGCGGACGGCCCGGCGGCTCCCGGTCCAGCGGCGACATCGGCGTCCGTCACCGAGGAGCGGTTCCCGCGCTCGAAGTTCCTCGAGCTCTCGACGCTCGGGCTCGGTGGCGTGATCGGCGGCATCGTCACCGCGCCGGCCGTCGGCTTCATGATCGCGCCTGCGTTCCTCAAGCAGGGCTCGAAGGACCACGACATCGGACCGCTGACGGATTACCCCGAGGGCAAGTACGTCGTCGCGACGTTCATGTCGGACCCGGCGCAGGGCGAGGTCTCGAGGCGCACCGCGTACGTCCGGTACAACGGCCCGCTGAACGGGCTGCCGAGCTTCACGGTCATCTCGAACCACTGCGCGCACCTCGGCTGTCCGGTGCAGCCGAACGGGCCGCTCGAGGAGTCACAGAAGAAGCAGATCCGCGACGTGACGCTGATCCCGACGGTCTCGATCGCAGGCTTCGGCTGCCCGTGCCACGGCGGCCAGTACGACACCGAAGGCAACCGCACGTCGGGGCCGCCGGTGCGCGCGCTCGACCGCTACTCGTTCTCCATCCGCAACGGTCACCTGTTCCTCGGCCATCCCTTCTCCGTCTCGCACGTCGACGGCACGGGCGCGGGCGCGAAGATCCACAAGTGGACGCTTGCGTTCCCGGGTGAGCCCGTCAGCGGCCTCGAGTCCTGGCTCTATCCGATCCAGCCGCCCCACTGATATGGCGACGCAGAAGCTGACACCCAAGGAGCAGGTTCAGGAAGCGATCCTGTACCCGATCGACTGGCTCGAGGAGCGCTCCGGCCTCGTCGGCGGGATCAAGTACTTCCTGTTCCGCAGGGTACCGGGCGACATCAACTGGTTCCAGACGCTCGGCTCGGCGACGCTCACCGCGTTCATTGTCCAGGCGCTGACCGGTTCGATCCTCGCGATGTACTACAAGCCCGATCCGCAGAACGCGTACTCGTCGATCCAGCACATCACGAACGACGTCTTCGCGGGCTGGCTCGTGCGCGGCATGCACCGCTGGGGCGCATCGGTCTTCATCATCCTCATGTTCATGCACATGGGGCGCGTGTTCCTGTTCGGCGCGTACAAGTATCCGCGCGAGCTGAACTGGATCATCGGTGTGCTGCTGCTGACGATGGGCCTTGCCGAAGGATTCACCGGCTACTTGCTCCCGTGGGACCAGACCGCGTACTGGGCGACCGTCGTCGGCATCAACCTGAACGGAACAGCGCCGTTCTTAGGACCCTTCATCTCGCAGTTCCTGCAAGGTGGCACGTACATCGACGACGGGACGATTGCGCGCTTTTACGCGATCCACATGCTGATGATCCCCGGCGCGATCATCGCGCTGATCGTGCTCCACCTCTACCTCGTGATCCGCCTCGGCGTGACGTCGCCGCCGTGGTCGAAGGAGGCTGCAGGCACCGGCTCGATGCTCAAGCCCTCGCGGAACGGCCGGCGCGGCCTGACGCGCCCGGGCCCGCGGAGGAAGGGTTAGTGCGCCACCAGGCAATGTCATCCGTGCCCCTGGCGGCTGCAAAGCGGCGCGCTGCCGCGTCCTCGGTCGCGTCAATAGCTAACGCTATTGACGCTCCCTGCGTCCTTGCATCGCTTGCTTTTCGCTCGCCAGTGACGCGGCAACATCACCTGGAGGCGCACTAGTGGCAAGCGAGCGCCTCATCGAGCGGAAGCGCGTCTTCCACCAGTACAAGGAGGACGTCAAGGAGCGCGGGAAGCCGTTCTACCCGTTCGCGATGCTCCACGACACGATCATGTCGCTGGTCGTTGTCTCGGTGATCACCGGCCTTGCGATCGTCTGGAAGTACACGACACCGGGCGACCACCACACGATCGATCCGGGCTGGCTCGGCAGGCTCTACGACGCGCCCGCCGATCCGGGAACGATCAATTTCGTCCCGCGCCCGGATTGGTACTTCTACTTCCTCTTCTATCTCCTGCGGATCTTCAAGTGGCCGGAGACGGTCGTGATCGGCACCGTCGGCCTGCCGACCGTGTTGCTGATCATCCTGCTCGCGATCCCGTTCATCGACGTGCGCCCGGAGCGCCGCTTGCTGCGCCGCCCGGTCGCGATCGTCGCGTCGATCCTCGTCGTGATCTCGATGGGCGTGCTGACGTACAAGGGCGCGACAGCGAAGGAAGCGCTCGGCTCGGAGATCGTCGGTCACGTGCCGTCGTGGGCGGCGAAGGAGGGGTTCACCGGCAATAAGCAGGCGATCGCGGGCGCGAAGATCTTTGCGGTGGCCGGCTGCTTGAACTGCCACACGTACCTCGGTGACGGCGGCACCAACCTCGGAGCGCCCGACCTGTCCGCCGAGGGCGCGAAGAACAAGGGCATCGCGTTCCAGATCGCGCATCTCAAGTGCCCCGCGTGCGTCAATTCCGGCTCGCCGATGCCGTCGTTCGCCGGGCTTGGTGACGCCCGCCTGAAGCAGATCGCCGCCTTCCTCGAGGCCTCCAAGGGCCCGAAGAAGTAGTCGGCTGAGCCGAGCCCGCGTACTCTTCGAGCCATGCGCGTGTTTCTCGGCATCACCGGGGCCTCCGGCGCTCCCTACGCGCGCCGCTTGCTGCAGTCGCTGGCCGCCGCGGGGGCTGAGGTCGGCGTCTCCGTCTCGGGCGCCGCGATCGAGGTGCTCGCGACCGAGCTGTACAACGACGCGCGGCTGTCGCGCGATGAGACGCTCGCGCGGTTCACCGAGGGGACCGGCGACAACGTCACGATCTACGAGCCGAACGACTGGAAAGCGCCGTACGCATCGGGCTCCGCCAAGATCGACGCGTACGTGATCTGTCCGTGCTCGATGGGCACGCTCGGCACGATCGCCTCGGGCGCGATGCAAAACCTGATCCATCGCGCTGCGTCCGTCGCGCTCAAGGAGGAGCGGAAGCTCGTCCTGTGTCCTCGCGAAACACCTCTGTCCACGATCCACCTCGAGAACATGCTCACGCTGCGTCGCGCCGGCGCGACGATCCTCTTCTTAGCGCCCGGCTTCTACCACGGCGCGGAAAGCATCGACGATCTCGTCGACTTCGTCGTCGCGCGCGTGCTCGACCAGATCGGAATCGACCAGGCGCTCACGCCGCGCTGGGGGCAGGACGCTTGACGCTCGCGCCCGATTCGGTGCGCACGATGTTCGATCGCATTGCGCCGGTGTACGACGTGATGAACCGCGTGATGACGGCAGGGCTCGATGTGCGCTGGCGCCGGCTCGCCGCCGAGTCGGCGGTGCGTACGGGCGACCGCGTGCTCGACGCAGCGTGCGGCACGGGCGACCTCGCAATCGCGGATCTGAAGGCGGGCGCCGGCAAGGTCACCGGGC
>JAOPYY010000208.1 GCA_025964395.1 Actinomycetes bacterium
TCGGCGACGATGCCTTCCGACCACGCGGTCGCGTGCGGCGTCTCCGCCGCATAGGAGTGCGCGAAGTAGAACGCGCCGCGGTCGTCGACGTCGGCCCAGCCCATGCGCGGGACGCGTCCTTCCTGCAGGCGCGTTGAGCGGCCCGGCACGAGGCCGAGCCCGTCGACGCCGCCGTCCTCCTCCATCCAGTCGAGCGCGAGCTGCAGGCCGAGGCAGATGCCGAAGATCGGTTGGTGTTGCTCGAAGCGTTTGCGGAGCGCGACGTCGTGGCCGCGCTCGCGCAGGCCCGCCATCGCCGCACGGGCCGAACCGACACCGGGCAGCACCGCGAGGTCGGCGGCGCCGACGTCGGTCGTGATCTGCGCGCCCAGCCGCCGGAACGCGATCTCGACCGAGCGCACGTTGCCGGCGCCGTAGCCGCAGATTGCGACGTTCACAGGATTCCCTTCGTCGACGGGATCCCTGCGCCGGCCGGGGCGACCGCGATTGCGAGCGCGCGGCCGACCGCCTTGAACGCCGCTTCCGCGACGTGGTGCGCATCGCGTCCCGATGCCTCGACGTGGATCGTCGCCCGCGCGGCCTGCGCGAGACTCGTGAACATGTGCACGGCCATCCCCGGGTCGTGCTCGAGCTGCAGTTCCGCGAACGGCCTGCCTCCGAGGTCGACCGCCGCGTGCGCGATCGCGTCGTCCATCGGCACGACGGCGTTGCCGTAGCGCGCGATCCCCGCGCGATCGCCGAGGGCAGCGTCGAGCGCTTCGCCGAACGCGAGCGCGGCGTCCTCTGCGGTGTGATGGTCGCCCGTCTCGAGGTCGCCGGCGCCCTCGAGCACGAGGTCGAAGCCGGCGTGGAAGGCGAGCTGCTCGAGGAAGTGGTCGTAGATGCCCGCACCGGTCGCGACCCGCACGCGACGGTGACCGTCGAGCGCGAGCCTCGTCGCGAAGCGCGTCTCCGCGGTCGCGCGCACGGTGCGCACGCCGCGTCCGCCGGAAACGGCAGGGCCGCCGAGCGCTTCGAGCAGGCGGTCGTCGTCCTCGCGGTCGAGCACCGACACGCGAAATGCGCCGGGGAACGAGCGCACGACGATCCCTTGCTCGAGCAGCTTGGCGACGATCGCGTCGGCGTCGTCCGTCGGGATGTAGAGGAAGTTCGCGTGCGACTCGAGCGGCGCGAAGCCGAGCGCGCGCAGCCCTTCGGCGAAGCGCTCACGCTCCTCGAGCACCGGCCGCGGATCCGGACGCGAGGCGAGCGCCGCGATCGCGAGCGCCGCGGAAAGCTCGGAGATGGGCGCCGGCGCCTGGCGCGCGTTCAGCTCCGCTGCGACCTCGGTCGAGGCGAGCGCGTAGCCGATTCGTGCGCCGGCGAGGGCGAACAGCTTCGAGAACGTGCGCAGGACGACGACGCCCTCGTCGAGCAGCGGTAGTGCGGTCTCGCCGCTGAACTCGAAGTACGCCTCGTCGACGACGAGCGGTCGCGCGTCGGGCACCGGGCCGAGCGTGCCGGTCGGGTTGTTCGGGCGGCAGGCAAAGGTGAGCACCGGCTCCTCGTCGCCGACCTCCGCTCCTGCGAGCTCGACGGCGATCCGGAAGAGCGGGTACGTCGGCGACTCGGGAATCGCAACCGTGTCACCCGGACCTGCGTACGCGCGGGCGCAGAGCAGGATCAAGTCGTCGGCGCCTGCGCCCAGCACGATGTTCTCCGGCTCGACGCCCGCGTAGTCGGCGATCGCGCGCCGCAACGTGCGGTAGCCGCCCGCGGGGTAACCGCTGATCCGCGCGAGCGCGCCGGCAACTGCGGCGGGGCGCGTCGAGGCAAGCGGCAGCGACGGCGTGTTCTGGTCGAAGCGCAACACCTGCGAGGGATCGATGCCCGCGAGACGCGCGACCTCGTCGGAGGGTGACGCGAACCTGTAGGGCTTGAACGCGGGAGCGAGCGCCCTCAAGCCGCCATCCGTTCGACAGGGACGATCAGGATCGACGACGCGCCCAGCGCCTCGAGGTCGGGCAGGAGACGCCACACATCGGCCGCCGGCACGAGCGCGTGCACCGCGACCATGCCTTCGGCGGCAAGCGGAAGGACGCTCGGTACGCGCGGGCTAAGCAGCTCGCCGATCGCGGGGAGTGCGCTCTCCGGCGCATTCAGCATCAAGTACCGGTGTTGCCGCGCTTCGACGACGGCGCGGAGCATCGCGACGAGCGGGCCGGCGCGCTCTTCGTCACGCGCGACGAGCACCGCCTCGGATTCGAGCAGCACCGCGATCGAGCGCAGACCGTTGGTGCGCAGCGTGTTGCCGGAGGAGACCAGGTCGACGATCGCATCGGCAAGCCCGAGACGGGGTGTGATCTCGACGGAGCCGCTGACATCGACGAGCGTCACGTCGACGGGCAGCAGCTCGGCGGTCAGGCGCGGGTACACGGTCGCGACCGCGGCGCCGGCCAGATCGGCGAGCTCGCGGTACGGCGACTCTTCGGGGACCGCCGCTTCGAGCTTGCAGGAGCCGAAACCGAGCGGCAGCACCTCGAGCACGTCCGCCCCGCGCTCACGCACGAGGTCGATTCCGGTGATCCCGCAGTCGACGACACCGTCCTGCACGTACTCCGGCACGTCCGAGGCGCGCACGAGCAGCACCTCGACCGGTGCATTACGGCAGGGGAACGCGAGCGCGCGGTCGCCCGGCTGCTCCGGGCCGAGGCCTGCGTCTTCGAGAAGGTGAAAGGACGGCTCACGCAGGCGTCCCTTGACCGGCACCGCAACACGCATCATTTCGCCTCCGTCGAGCCTACGGCTTAGGACGTCGCGCGATCGAGCGCTTGCCGGTAGCCACCCTCGCCGTGACGCAACCAGTGGGCTACCCGCGTCACCGTCGTCGTCGAGGCGCCGGTTCGCTCGGCGATCTCGAGGTACGGCAGCCCCTGCTCCAGCAGACGCGCCACTTCCCAGCGATGGGCCATCGCCTCGAGCTCCGACAGCGTGCACAAATCCCGGAAGAAGCTCTCCGTCTCGTCCCTGCTCTCCAGCGACTGGATCGCGTCGAAGAGCGCTTTCATTTCCTTGGTCCGCCATGGATGTCGCGTTCTCTCTCTCATGAGCTTATGTTAGCACGCTAACATGCGGTCATGTGGTTCCGCCAATCGATAGAGGTGATCCCCGCCGTGGACGTCCTCGGCGAGGGCGCGGTGCGCCTGGAACGCGGCGACTACGACTCCGTCGTCGAGCGCGCCGGCGAGCCGGTTGCCCTGGCACAGCGCTGGGTTGCCGGCGGAGCGAAGCGCATCCATCTCGTCGACCTCGACGGCGCGCGCAGCGGCCGCGTTCGGCCCGAGCTCGTGCGTGCGATCGCCGCCCTGGGCGTTCCCGTGCAGGCCTCGGGCGGGATCCGCAGCGTGGCCGATGCGCGCGCGTTGCTCGACGCAGGCGCCGACCGTGTCGTCGTCGGCACAGCCGCCTGGCCCGATCCCACCCCGTGGTTCGAGCTCGGCGACGCGCTGGTGCTGGCGCTCGATGTGCGCGACGGCGAGGTGCGGACGGCGGGCTGGACCGTCGGCAGCGGGCTCCGCTTCGAAGATGCGCTCGCACGCAGCGATGGAAGCCGCATGCTCGTGACCGCGATCGACCGCGACGGCACGCTGACGGGCCCGGACGTCGAGCTCGTGCGGCAGGCGGTCGACGCCGGCGGGCGCGTGCTCGCGGCGGGCGGCATCCGGTCGGTCGAGGACGTCGCGGCGCTCGCGGACGCGGGTGCGGAAGCCGCGATCGTCGGCCGCGCACTGCTACATGGTGTCTGACACCTTTCGCGGGTCGACCTGCGCAAGCGCCACGAACGGGTGTCAGACACCGGTTACGCGCTGAGCAGTGCGACGGCTTCGTCGTGCAGCACGCCGTTGGTCGCGACGAAGCTCTCGCCCACCGCGGGCACGTCGCCGGTGAACGTCGTGCAGAGCCCGCCCGCCTCCTCGACGAGCAGCCGCGGCGCTGAGTAGTCCCAGATCTGCAGCTCGCGGTCGCACGAGATGTCGAGCGAGCCTTCGGCCACGAGGCAGTGCTGCCAGAAGTCGCCGAGACCCCGGTTCGACCACGCGCGAGCGACAATCGTGCGCCAGCCCTCGGGCATGCGGCGCGCGGTCGTCGTCGAGACCGCTGCGTCCTCGATCCTCGCGACGGACGAGACGTGGACGCGCACGCCGTCCGCGTAGGCGCCTTCGCCGAGCAGCGCCCACCAGCGTCGTCCGAGCGCAGGCGCCGAGACGAAGCCCAACTCCACCACGCCGTCGCGCTCGAGCGCGAGCAGCGTCGCCCACACCGGCACACCGCGCACGTAGTTCGTCGTGCCGTCGATCGGGTCGACGATCCACTTGGCGTCGCCACCGTCGTCGCCGAACTCCTCGCCGAGGACACCCTCGCCGCGACCCGACCCGCGCACCAGGTCGCGGATCACCTCCTCGGCTCTGCGATCGGCCTCGGACACGGGAGTCAGATCCGGCTTCGTGTCGACGCGGAGGCCGTGCGCGCGGAAGCGGGCGGACGTCACCGCGTCGGCGGCGTCTGCCAGAGCGTGCGCGAAGCGAAGGTCGTCGTCGCTCAAGCTGCCGAGGCTACCCGAGGCCGAGGGTCAACCCTTCTGCGCGCGGCACTAGACGTTCGCGCCGACCCTTCCCCTCCTTGGGCTAAGAAATCACGGACCGGCGTTGCTTGACTCGGACTTGCGCACGCTGGCCCTCGCTTATCGATCTGCGCCTACGGGTGGATCGACGAAGAGCAAAGGGGTTAGGAGCAAGGACCGACGTGCCTGAATCGAAGCGGCAGGTCGCCTCTTGAGCGGCTGCGCGGCCTCGTGTCTGCACAACGGGAGTCCTGCCGTTTGCTGTTTCTCGACCTCAATCCCGAGGCCGAAATCCAATGGCGAAACGGGGAGGACAGATGAACAAAGCGAAACTCCTGGCGGCAGGAGCATTCGTGGCGCTGCTCGGATTGGTCGCGTCGATCGCGATCGCCTCAGCAGGCTCAACCGCCGAAAGCGTGACCACCACGTCAACCGCTCAGACCACTACCTCGCAAGATCCGGACAGCACAACGACCACCACCCCGGACACCACGACCACGGGCACCACGACGAGCCCGGGCACCACGACGAGCCCGGCCACCACGACTAGCCCGGCCACCACGACGAGCCCGGCCACCACGACGAGCCCGGGCACTACCACGGGCTCCACCACGACCGGCACCACGACCACCACGGACACCACCACCACGGCCGCCACAACCACCACGGGCGCCACAACCACCACCGACGAGGAGACGACCACCACCGACGAAGACAACACCGACGATGACAACTCCGCCAACGACGGAGACAACTCCGCCAGCTACGGCGACAACACCGACCAAGGCTCCACGACCGCCACGCACGACTGGAATCACGACTCGTCCAGTCATGGCGATGGCACCGGCGATGGGAGCAGCAACGACCACAACGGCGGGCACGACTGACCACACAGGGTCACACCGAGGGATGCGCGCTCATTCGCGCCTCCCTCGGTGGACTGCGTCAGACAAGCATCGCCATCACTCCGAGTAATGTATGCCCCGATGTCCTCCGCCTGGCCTGCGCTTCCGTACGAGGTGTGGCAACCCACCTGCGACACGCTCCACTCGCACACGCAGGTGCTCGGCAAGCTGGCGGTGGCGCTCGCTCCGCGCGAGCCTCAGCTGCAACACACCGCGCTGCGCGTGACGGCGCGCGGTTGGGAAACCCAGCCGCTGCCGGCGCCCGACGGCTCAGGGTCGTTCGTCGTCGCACTCGACCTGCGCACGTATGAGGCTCTCGTCGAGCACAGCGACGGTCGCGGCAAGCGCATCCCCCTCACGCCCGATCGGGCAGTGGGCGAGGTGACGCGCGAGGTGCTGGCCACGGTGGGCGAGCTCGTCGGCCCGGTGGAGATCAACCCGGCGCCGCAGGAGACGGCGTGGAAAACACCGCTCGACGAGGACGACGAGCACGCGAGCTTCGACCGCGCGCAGATCGACGCGTACTTCGCGGCCGCGACGCTGGCGGCGCAGCTGCTGGCCGAGGTGCGCGCGCCGTACCGCGGCCGCTCGACGCCGGTCAACGCGTGGTGGGGTGCCTTCGACCTTTCGGTCGGCCTCTTCTCCGGGCGGGCGGTGCCGCCGCCATCGGACGACTTCATCATGCGCAACTCGGGCGACGCGGAGCAGGTCGCGGTCGGGTGGTGGCCGGGCGACGCGCGCTATCCCGGGCTGCGTTCTTCGGCTACGCGTTTCCGGCGCCCGTTGGCCTCGCGGACGCGACGCTCTCACCAGCTGCCGCGCACTGGGACGCAACGCTCGGAGAGTTCATCCTCGACTGGGACGACGTCCGCGAACTGCCCGACCCGCACGGCGCCGCGCTCGAGTTCGCCCGCTCCGTCGTGCGGCACGGCTGCGAAGCGTGCGACTGGGACCCGCAGCTCGCCGCGAGCGCCGAAGGTGTCCCGGCGCCCGTGCGTTAGGGTGACGGCGCTTTGGCTCTCGAACGCCCAGAGATCGACAAGCCCGCGGGAGACATCCCGTTCGAGCTCGGCATCGAAGACCTCATCGTCGGCGACGGAGACGAGGCGACGAGCGGCCAGAAGGTCACCGTGCACTACGTCGGCGTCGCGTTTCGCTCCGGCGAGGAATTCGACGCGTCGTGGAATCGAGGCCAGCCGTTCGAGTTCAAGCTCGGCAAGGGTCAGGTCATTCCCGGCTGGGACGCCGGCGTGCAGGGCATGAAGGTCGGCGGCCGCCGCAGGCTGACGATCCCGTCGGCGATGGGCTACGGCGCGCGCGGCGCAGGCGGCGTGATCCAGCCGCACGAGCCGCTCGTGTTCGTCGTGGATCTCCTCGCGGTCGACTGACCGCACGTGATTTTTGCGACGTAGCGCCCGTGTAGCGCTACCGTTCCCCCTTGATGGCTGATCGCGACCCGCGCAGCCCCGATCCCGACGACTGGTTCGCCGATCCCGACCGTGCGCCGCCACGTCGAGCGCGACCCCGCGAGCGCCCGGCCGCCGCCCCACAGATCGAGGCCGACGAGGACGACTGGGTCGCCGGGACGCGACGCTCGCGACCGCAGCGGCCGGCGTTCGCGGCGTCGCTGCCGGACCGGTGGGTGCCGATCGCCGCCGGCGCCGTGCTCGTCCTGGTTCTCCTCATCGGCGGGCTTGCAATCGCCGGCGTCTTCAGCAACTCCAAGCCGACGCGGGCCGCGACGACCGACCAGATCACGTCGACGCCGGCGACCACACCAACGACCACACCGACAACAACACCGGCCGTCACGAGCGTCCCCGCGCCGACGACGACGCTCAAGCCGGGCGACACGGGCGCGCAGGTCAAAGCCCTGCAGCGGGCGCTGGCTGGGCTTGGGTACACCGTCGGCAGGGTCGACGGGGACTACGGCACCGCGACCAAGACCGCCGTCGCGCAGTTCCAGACCGCCCAGAAGCTCACATCCGACGGCGTCTTCGGCCCGGCTACGCGAGCTGCGCTGATCAAGGCGCTCAGAAGCGGCTGACGACTCGGCGGCGTGTCTCCACCGCCACAAAGGCGATGCAGGCCAGACCGCTCAGCACCTCGGAGATCCAGATCCAGCGGTGTTCGAGGAGCCCTGCGCCGCCCCAGATGCCGGCGCGCGAGAGGACCAGCACGATCAGCGGTTCGCAGATGAACGCGAGCCCAACAGCGGCAAGGGCCGCAGCGATCCGTCGTGAAGCCCAGATTCCGCCGAGCGCGCCGTAGACCGCGCCGCTGAGGAATCCCCAGGTCGCCCAGTATCGGCCCGCGCGGAGCGTCAACTGCAGGTCGGTGTACCACGGGTGCGAGCCGAGATCGAGGATCGCAGCCTCGGCGACGTAGAAGCCGAGGAGGGCTGCGAGTGTCGCGGCGATGCCGACGAGCGTTGCGCGCCACACGCTCGAGTAGCGCGCGCCCGCGAGGAACGGAACGACCACCCACGGGGCGCTCATGTTCCCCAATGCGTCGCGCGCTCCCGTGTCTTGTCCCTTGATCACGGCGACCGCCACGCCGAAGGCGAGACCGGCGAGCAGCACGAGAAGCAACTGACGGCCTCGGCTCATCGGTGCGGGAGCGTACCCCACCGCGCCGCGCGTCGAAACTCATGAAACCTGGTTCGGCTGATACCGAATCAGGTTCAGTTCTAGAGCCGAACCTGGTTCGCTCTTCAACCAGGTTCGAGAGTTTCTCGGAAACCGCGGCGGGACGAGATGCGTCAATCAGATTTCAGGACTTGCGAAGCGGAGTAGGCTGACGGAGGTGCCTCTCTCCTTACGTCGCGTGTTCCGCCGGAAACGAGTGGTGCCGCATGTCGGCCCGCAAGGTGAGGAGTACGAGGCGCTGCAAATGGAGCGGCGCTGGCAGGAAGACCGTGGGCGGTTCGCCGAGAACGTGATCAAGAAATACGGCCATAAGAATCTTCCGTTCCTGGACGACTAGTCGACGGCCGGCCTGCGCACGATGCGCGGGTCGGTGAAGACGTCGAGGTCGTCTCTGCTCGTCGACGAGAACTCCGAGACGACCGCGCCCTCCTCCCCGGCCTGGAACCAGTGCAGCGTGTCCGGCGGAATCGTGAACTGCTCGCCGGGCTGCAGTGTGATCAGTTCGCCGTCGACCCACAGGTCGACCGTGCCGCGGCGGCAGCGGAACGTCTCTTCCTTCCCGGGCGTGCCCTCGAACGGCGGGTGCCGGTGCTCGGGGCACGTCTGCTTCGGGTAGAGCACGAGCTCCTTCGCGCAGTAGCGGTCGGTGTTGACGTAGACGAGCAGCATCAAGCCGGTCTCGCGCAGGTTGCCGAGCCCGAAGTCGGCGACCTCGATCTGAGCCCGCTCGGCGTCGGTCAGCTCGATGCCTGTCGCAGCGAACTGCTCTGCGGTGTAGGCGACCGCCTGGTCATGCTCTTCGCGCGTGATCACTCCGTCAGTTTCTCACCGACGGCGCCGCGGGTGTACTACTTGTCGCCGGCCAAGTGATCCGCCACCCGGAGTACACCCGCGCTCGTCTGGCGCAGACGTCGGAACGTCTGCGGGAGCTCGTGTACCCCGAGACGCGCGCGGCGGACGAGTTGCTGATCGCCGGCCCCGTCGACCGTATCCCGGTCGGGGAGGCTACGTCACTCGACTACCGGCCGGCCGAGCTCGGCCAGCGCCTCGGCCCGCTCTGGGCGACGTACTGGTTCCGCGTACGCGCGACCGTCCCCGACGAGTGGAGCGGGCGGCGCGTCGACCTGCTGTGGAAATCGCAGGCCGAGTCGACGCTCTGGATCGACGGCCGCAGCATCCAGGGCCTGCACGGATCCGACCGCGCGCAGCGCCCCGACGCGCAGCTGATCGAGCAGGCGCGCGGCGGCGAGCAGCTCGAGCTCGCGATCGAGCTCGCCTGCAACGGGCTCTTCGGCGACCTCGCGGCGCCGCCGGAGCTGGAGCACTGCGCGATCGCGCTCTACGACGAGTGCGCCTGGAAGCTCTGCCACGACTTCGAGATCCTCCGCGCGCTCGAAGCCTCGGACACACTCGAGCCAAGCTGGCAGGGCAAGCTCCGTTCAGAGCTCAACCGCTTCTGCAATGAGCACGACCCCGCGATCCTCGCCGCGCTCTATGAGCACCGCAACGGCACGCGCGCGCACGAGATGGCCGCGATCGGCCACGCGCACATCGACACCGCGTGGCTCTGGCCGCTCGCGGAGACCTACCGCAAGCTCGTGCGCACGTTCAGCAGTCAGACGCGCTACATGGACGAGTACCCGGAGTTCCGCTTCGCGTGCTCGCAGGCGCAGCAGTACGCGTGGATCAAGGAGCGCAACCCCGATCTCTGGGAGCGCATCCGCGCCAAGGTGGAGAACGGGCAGTTCATTCCCGTCGGTGGCAGCTGGATCGAGCCGGACTGCAACATCCCGTCCGGTGAGTCGCTGCTCCGGCAGTTCATCCACGGGCAGCGGTTCTTCGAGGACGAGTTCGGGATCCGCTGCCGCGAGTTCTGGTCGCCGGACGCGTTCGGCTACTGCAGCCAACTGCCGCAGCTGATGCGCCTCTCGGGGATCACGCGGTTCCTCACGCAGAAGCTCTCTTGGAACAAGTTCAACCGCCCGGACTCGCACACGTTCACGTGGCAGGGGATCGACGGCAGCGAGGTTCTCGGTCACTTCCCGCCGGTCGACACCTACAACAGCGACGCGAGCGTGAAGGACATCCTCTACGCCGATCACGAGTTCAAGGATCACGAGTCGAGCGCGACGAGCCTGCTCGTCTACGGATGGGGCGACGGCGGCGGCGGACCGACGCGCGCGATGCTCGAGTCGCTGCGACGCGCACGGGATCTGCAGGGAATGCCGCGCACGCGGCAGACGACGAGCGACGAGTTCTTCGAGGCGCTCGAAGCCGAAGACGCCGACCGCCCCGTCGTCGTCGGCGAGCTGTACTTCGAGTACCACCGCGGCGTCTTTACGTCGCAGGCGTTCACGAAGCGGGGCAATCGCGTGTGCGAACAGCTGTTGCACGACGCCGAGTTCCTCGCGACCACGCGCGGCGACTATCCCCGCGCCGAGCTCGACCGGCTCTGGAAGCTTCTGCTCCTGCAGCAGTTCCACGACATCCTCCCCGGCTCCTCGATCCGGCTCGTCTACGACGACGCGCGCCGCGACTTCGCCGAGCTCGAAGCGTCACTCGAAACGCTGGTCGGTTCCGGCGGCACGCCCGTCAACACGGTGGGCGTTCCGAGACGTGAAGTGACTAATGGTCCGGCCGGCACCCTTGTTGTCGTCGAAGCAGAGCCGTATGCGGCCGGCCGGATCATGGACAGCAACGACACGGTCACCATCAACGGGCTGGCGTTGGAGAACGCGCACCTTCGTGTGCGGCTCGCCGAGAACGGCAGCGTCGAGAGCGTCGTCGACAAGGCGACGGGCCGCGAGACGCTCGCGGCGCCCGGCAACAGGCTCGAGCTCTACGAGGACCTGCCCGTGCAGTTCGACGCCTGGGACATCGATCCGTCCCACCTCGAGACGCGGCAGGACTGTCCGCCCGCAGAGTCGTGGTCGGTCGTCTCGAACGGACCGCTGCGGGGAGAGATCGCGTTCGAGCGGCGCGTCGGCGAGCGCAGCACGATACGCCAGGTCGTGCGCCTCGATGCCGGCTCACGCCGCGTCGAGTTCCAGACATCGGTCGATTGGCACGAAGAGCACAAGCTGCTCAAGGTGTGCTTCCCGCTCGACGTGCACGCGCCGAACGCGACCTACGAGATGCCGTTTGCGTACGCAGAGCGGCCGACGCACTACTCGACGAGCTTCGACCGCGCGCGCTACGAGGTGCCGGGCCACCGCTGGGCCGATCTCTCGGAACACGGCTTCGGCGCAGCGCTACTCACCGACTCGAAGTACGGCTACAGCTGTTACGGCAACGAGCTGCGCATCAGCTTGCTGCGCGCGCCGAAGAGCCCGGATCCCGATGCGGACATGGGCAGCCACGCGTTCGCGTATGCGCTCTTCCCTCACGCCGGCGGGTGGCGCGAGGCAGGCGTCGTCGCAGAGGGGTTGCGCTTCAACGCGCCGCTTCGCTGGACGCACGGCGCGAGCGAGACGTCGTTCGCGTCGGTCGACGACCCGAACCTCGTGCTCGACACGATCAAACGCGGCGAGCGCTCAGACGCGCTGGTGCTGCGCCTCTACGAGGCGCACGGGGGGCGCGGCGTCGCGCGCGTGCGGCTCGCGGAGCCGGCAAAGCGGGCATCGCTCGCGGACGCGCTCGAGGAGGAGACTGGCGAAGTGGAGCTCGAGGACGGCATGCTCGTGATTCCGTACCGTCCCCACGAGGTTCTGACCGTTCTGGTCGAGTAAGCAAAGGAGATCTGATGAAGACGAGTCTTGGCATCTGGGCGTTCGGTGGGATGGCGACGCGGTTCAACCCGGGCGGATACAAGCCGGAGCTCGCCAAAGCGTCGACGGTGGAGAAGGTCCGCACCGCGGTCGGGGGTCTCGGCGATCTGATCGACGACTACGAGTTTCACTACCCGCAGGAGCTGAACCGCGAGAACCTCGAAGAGGTGCAGCAGGCGCTCGACGGGCACGGCATCTACTGCGTCGCGAGCGGCCTTCATCTCGACCCGCGGTTCGCGAAGGGCGGCTTCTCCTCGCCGGACGACAAGACGCGGGCAGAGGCGCTCAGGCTGACGTTCGAGGCGATCGACCTCGCCGGGGACATCGGCGCGCACATGATCATCTGGCCGGGGATCGAGGGCTACAACTACCCCTTCCAGACGCCGTACACGGAGTCGTGGGCGCGCTTCATCGACGGCGTCGGCGAGGCCGCCAACCACGCGAAGGCGAAGGGCGTCACGGTCTTCCTCGAGCACAAGAACTCCGAGCCGGCAATGAAGATCTTCATGCGCAACATCGGCATGACGCTGCACGTGATCCACAAGCTGCGCGCCCAGGGCGTCGACAACCTGTCGGTGAACATGGACTGGCAGCACCTGATCATGAACGGTGAGAACCTCGCCGAGTACGCAGCCCTCCTCGCAGCCGACGGCCTGCTCGGCCATCAGCATGCGAACTCCGGCTGGGGCACCTTCGACGACGACAACATGGTCGGCGCAACGGCGTTCATGGAGACGGTCGAGCTTGCGATCGAGCTGCACCGTGCGAACTACGGCGCACACGGCGAGCGGCTCGGCTTCGACCTCTATCCCTACACCGAAGACGCAGTCGGCGCAGTCAAGCGCTCCGTCCTGCAGTGGAACTTCATCGAAGGCGTCGCGAAGAAGATCGACGGCGACGAGCTCCGCAAGGCCCAGCAGAACAAGGATGCCGTCCGTGCATACGAACTCGTCTATGCAGCGCTCGGCGCCTGACTATGTCTGACACCTGTTGGCAGATCGACGTGGACGCGCGGCGCGAATAGGTGTCAGACACGTTGATCGGGATCGACGTCGGCACGTCCGGGGTCAAAGGCATCGCGATCTCTCCGCGGGGGGAAGTGCTCGCGGTCGCGGAGGAGGACTACCCGCTCTCGACGCCGCACCCCGGCTGGTCCGAGCAGGACCCTGAGGACTGGTGGCGGGCGACGCAGGCCTGCCTCGCCCGGCTGCCCGAAGGCCCGATCGGCTTCTCCGGTCAGATGCACGGCCTCGTCACGCTCGACGAGGAGCACCGGCCGCTCCGCCCGGCAATCCTCTGGAACGACCAGCGCACGGCCACGGAATGCGCGGAGATCGAGGAGAGCATCGGCCTCGCGCGCCTCATCGAGCTGACGGGCAACCGCGCGCTCACCGGCTTCACCGCGCCGAAGCTGCTCTGGCTGCGCACGCACGAGCCGGAGGTCTACGGCCGGATCGCGCACATCCTCCTCCCGAAGGACTACGTGCGCTTCCGGCTCGAAGGCGAGCTGGCGATCGACGCGGCAGACGCATCGGGAACGCTCCTGTTCGACGTCGCGAACCGCCGCTGGAGTGACGAGGTGCTCGCCGCGCTCGACATTCCGCGCGAGTGGTTGCCCCCGTCGTTTGAATCGACGGAGGTCGCGGGCGCGGGCGACCAGGCGGCCGGTGCGCTCGGCGTGGGCATCGACGCGCCAGGCCCGCTGTCGGTCGTGCTCGGCACATCGGGCGTCGTCTTCGGTGTGCTGCCCGGTTACAGCGCCGACCCGCAGGCGCGCCTCCACACCTTCTGCCACGCGGTCCCGGGAACGTGGCACGCGATGGGCGTGATGCTGTCCGCAGCCGGCTCCCTGCGCTGGCTGCGCAACGTGATCGACACGGAGGAGGCGACGCTCGTCGGCGAAGCGGCGGCCTGGGAGCCGGGCGCCGAAGGACTGCTCTTCCTTCCCTACCTCACCGGCGAGCGCACGCCGCACGCCGATCCTGGTGCGCGCGCGGCCTTCGCGGGCCTCACCGTGCGGCACGATCGTGGCGCGCTCACGCGCGCAGTGCTCGAAGGCGTCGCTTACGGGCTGCGCGACTCGCTCGAGCTGCTGAAGGAGCTCGGGTTCACCGTGGGCATCGGGCGCATCTCCGGCGGCGGTGCGCGGAGCGAGCTGTGGACGGAGATCGTCGCGACGGTGCTCGGCATTCCCCTCGAGCGGACCGCCGTCGACGAGGGCGCCGCCTATGGCGCGGCACTACTCGCCGGCGTTCGCTCAGGGCTCTTCGCCGACGCGCACGAAGCGGTCGCCGAATGCGTGCGGGTCACCGGCCGCGTCGAGCCGAACCCGTCGTGGACGAGCGTCTACGACGAGGGCTACGAACGCTTCCGCGCGCTCTACCCCGCGATCCGCCCCTTCAGCAGAGGGACTTGACATGGAATTCGCGCACTCGCGGCTGGTGGCTCAGACGCGGCGCATCTCGCCCGGGTCGGGCTTGAACGTAGACACCGCTATGCCCTGCGCCCGACCCGTGCGACCTGCTTGGTCTGAGCCATCCCCGGAAGCACGCAATTCCGCATCGAGCCTCCTGCACGCCACGGGTAGAATCCGCGCGAATTAACCAAAGGAGCGCGTTGTGCAGGAGACCGAAAAGATCTGGATGAACGGAGAGCTCGTCGATTGGGCCGATGCGAAGGTCCACGTCGGCGTGCACGGCCTGCACTACGGCTCGGGTGTCTTCGAGGGGATCCGCTGCTACGACACCCCAAAGGGGCCGGCCGTCTTCCGCCTCGGCGAGCACATGCAGCGCCTGCACAACTCGGCGCGCCTGCTCCACATGCAGATCCCGTACTCGGTCGACGAGCTGAAAGACGCGACGAACGAGCTGCTCGGCGCGAACGGCCTCGACGAGTGCTACATCCGTCCGATCGCCTTCTACGGCTACGGCCAGCTGGGCGTCCACGCGCGCGGCAACCCGGTCGAGACCGTGCTGATGAGCTGGCCTTGGGGCTCCTACCTCGGCGAGGACGGGCTGAAGAACGGCATCCGCGCCAAGATCTCCTCCTGGCAGCGGATCCCGCCGAATGTCGTGCCGCACGTCTCGAAGGCAACCGGCGTCTATCTCAACTCGCTGCTCGCCGTGACCGAGGCGACCAACGCGGGTTACGACGAGGCGATTCTGCTCACGCCCGAAGGTACCGTCGCCGACGGATCCGGCGAGAACATCTTCGTCGTGAAGAACGGCGTCATCTACACGCCGGGCCTCGAGTCCGGGATCCTGCCGGGGATCACGCGCGACACCGTGACGCAGATCGCGCAGGACCTCGGCCACACCGTGCTCGAGAAGTCGCTGATCCGTTCCGATCTCTATCTCGCCGACGAGGTGTTCATGACCGGCACCGCGGCCGAGGTGACTCCGCTGCGCTCGGTCGACGACCACGAGATCGGCGTGGGGGAGGTCACCCTCGCGATCCAGAAGGCGTACCTCGACACCGTGCGCGGCCAGAGCGAGCGGTGGTCGCACTGGCTCGACCACGTGCCGCAACTCGCCCGCAGTTGACAGACATCGCGACCGACCGGATCAACCTCAGCGCGCCGTGGATCGACGAGCGCGACGAGGAGCTCGTGCTCGAAGTGCTGCGCTCGGGCTGGCTGTCGCTCGGCCCGACCGGGGCGCGCTTCGAATCGATGTTCGCCGACGCCGTCGACGCACCGCACGCCGCTGCCGTCTCGTCGGGCACCGCGGGCCTGCACCTCTGCATGCGCCTCGCCGGCGTCGGGCCGGGTGACGAGGTGATCACGTCGCCGTACTCGTTCGTCGCCTCGGCGAACTGCGCGATCTACGAGGGCGCAACACCGGTCTTTGCCGACATCGATCCGAAGACCTACAACCTCGACCCCGATGCGGTTGCCGCCGCGATCACGCCACGCACCAAGGCGATCGTTGCCGTGGACATCTTCGGCTACCCCGCCGAGTACGACCGGTTGCTGCCGCTGTGCGAGGACAACGGCATCGCGATGATCGAAGACGCCTGCGAGGCGCTGGGCGCGACGTACAAGGGGCAGAAGCTCGGCTCGCACGGCCATCCGGCCGTGTGGGCGTTCTATCCGAACAAGCAGATGACGACGGGCGAGGGCGGCGCCGTCACGACCCACGCCGAGGACGAGCACGAGCTGCTGACGTCGTTGCGCAACCAGGGCAGGCTCGAGACCTCGAGCTGGCTCCAGCACGGCCGGCTCGGTTACAACTATCGCCTCGACGACCTCTCGGCCGCGCTCGGTATCGGTCAGCTCGAGAAGCTCGATCGGATCCTGGGCTCCCGCCGCGAGGTTGCCGAGCGCTACAACGAGCTGCTCGCCGGTGTCGACGTCGAGAC
>JAOPYY010000216.1 GCA_025964395.1 Actinomycetes bacterium
CCGATGAGCTTTGCGTCGCGTGACGCGTTTCCCGCGAGAGGTGGCGTAGGCGAAGACGGAGGACGGTTTCCGCTCGGTGGCGGACGCGAACTGGTGCCGGGCTCCACGGAGCCCGGCATCAGGCCAACAGCTCCGTACGTCGAGCTGCACGCCCACTCGGCGTACTCGTTCCTCGACGGCGCCTCGCTGCCGGAGGAGATCGCGGCGCGCGCGGCCGAGCTCGGCTACGACGCGTTCGCGCTCACCGACCACGACGGCGTCTACGGCTCGCTCGAGTTCGCGCACGCGGCGAAGCACTTCGGCGTCCGCCCGATCACCGGCGCGGAGGTGACGCTCACAGGCCCCGGCGTAGGCTCGACGGAGCCGAATCACGCTGTGCATGTCACGTTGCTCTGCGAGACGCAACAGGGCTACGCGAACCTCTGCCGCATCCTCACCGACGCGCACGCGCGCACGCGCGTCCCGGGGAAGGAGCGTGACTTGCTGCCGGCCGCGACGACGATCGACATGCTCGCCCGTCACGCGGAAGGACTCGTCGCCCTCTCCGGCTGTGCGCGGCACGGGCTCGGCGCCGCCGACCCGAAGGCGGCCGCACGCCTTGCGCATGCGTTCGACGGCGCGTTCTACATCGAGCTGCAGCGTCCGTACGAACGCGGCGACGCACGCCGCAACGCGCAGCTCGACGAGCTCGCGCGCTCGCTTCGCGTCCCGACCGTCGCAACCGGCGACGTGCACGCCCATCACATCCGCCGCGTGCGCCTGCAGGACGTGCTTGTCTCGATCAAGCACCGCACCTCGCTCGACGGCAGCGAGCGCGAGCGGCGTGGCAACCACGAGAGCGTCCTGCTCTCACCGCAGGAGATGCTCGAGCGCCTGCCGCGCGAGGCAGCGCTGCGCACGCGCGAGATCGCCGACCGCTGCCAGTTCGACCTCACGCAGGAGCTGGGCTATCGCTACCCCGACTTCTCCGACCGCGTCGATCCGGCTGACGTGCAGCTGCGGCAGATCTGCGACGTCGCGTTCGCCGATCGTTATGCGAACGCCAACGGCCACAAGAAGCGTGCACGGCAGCGGCTCGACGACGAGCTCGCGCTGATTTCGCGGATCGGGCTCTCCGGCTTCTTTCTCCTGCACTGGGAGGTGCTCGAGCTCGCACGCGAGTGCGCGCTCGAGGTGCGTGGCCCGGGCAGCCCGCGCCACGCGCTGCCGCCGGGACGAGGGCGTGGGTCGAGCGTCGGCTCGATCGTTTGTTACCTGACGGGGCTCTCGCACGTCGACCCGGTCGAGGCCGGCCTCTCGCTGGGTCGCTTCATCAACGACGAGATGGCTTCCGTACCGGACATCGACCTCGACTTCCCGCGCGACATCCGCGAGAAGCTGATCGTCCGTGTCACCGAGCGCTACGGGCGCGAGCACGCGGCGCTTGTCGCGAGCTTCTCCACGTACCGGAGCCGCGGTGCGATCCGGGACGTCGGCAAGGCGCTCGGGTTGCCGTTCGCCGAGCTCGAGCGCCTGGCGCGCGTCACCGACGGCTGGGACGCGACGCGCATCTCCGAGGAGATCGACGGCATGCCCGGCTCGCACACCGGGCCGCGCTGGGACGCGTTTCGCCAGTTGACCCGCGAGATCGCCGGTCTGCCGCGTCACATCAGCCAGCACCCGGGCGGGATGGTCATCTCGACCCGCCCGCTGATCGACCTCGTGCCGGTGCAGCCCGCCGCGATGGCCGGCCGCCAGATCTGCCAGTGGGACAAGGACAGCTGCGGCGACGCCGGCTTCCTGAAGATCGACCTGCTCGGGCTCGGGATGCTCTCCGCCGTCGAGGATGCGATCGACCGCATCGCGCGCCTGCGTGGCGAAACGATCGACCTCTCGCGGATCCCGCTCGACGACAAGGGCGTCTACGAGGAGATCCAGGCGGCAGACACTGTCGGCGTCTTCCAGATCGAAAGCCGCGCGCAGATGCAGAGCCTCTTGCAGACCCGCCCCGAGAACCTCGACGACCTGACCGTGCAGGTTGCACTCGTTCGGCCGGGGCCGATCCAGGGCAAGGCGGTGCATCCGTACGTGAAGCACCGGCACGCGAAGCGCGCCGATCCGTCGTTTGAGCCGCCGGTCGAGCACGAGTCGTTGCGCGAGCCGCTCCGCGACACGCTCGGCGTCGTGGTCTTCCAGGACCAGGTGCTCGACGTCTCGATGGCGGCGGCCGGCTTCTCGATCGGCGAGGCGGAAGGTCTCCGTCGTGCAATGAGCCGCAAGCGGAGCGAGGAGGCGATCGAGGCATGGCGCCCCCGCTTTATCGCGGGAGCGCAGGAGAACGGCATCGACGAGACCACAGCGCACTCGATCTACGACAAGCTTTGCGGCTTTGCCGGCTTCGGCTTCCCGAAGTCGCACGCCGCCGCGTTCGCGCTGCTCGCATACCAGTCGGCGTGGCTGCGGCGGTACTACCCCGGCGAGTTCCTGTGCGCGCTGATGAACGCGCAACCGATGGGCTTTTATCCACCTTCATCCCTAGTAAGGGACGCGCAGCGGCGCGGGGTGGAGGTGCTCGCGCCGCACATCAACCGTTCAGAGGCGCAGTGCGGGATCGAAGAGGAAGCGGTGCGGGTCGGGCTTGCGTACGTGCAATCGGTAGGCGAGGAGGACGCGAAGGCGATCGTCGCGCAGCAGCCGTACGCCGACCTCGGCGACCTGGCCCGGCGCGCGCCAGTGAAGCAGGACACGCTCGAAGCGCTCGTCGCGGCCGGCGCGTGCGACGAGTGGGGCCAGCGTCGCCAGCTGCTGTGGCGGCTCGGCGTCACCTCACGCGGCGAGTCGGTCCCGGGTGGCAACCGCCAACTCGCGCTGCCGCTCGAGCCGACGGCGGTCATCCCCGAGCTGCCTGCTCAGACGCCGTGGGAGAAGATGCTCGCCGACTACAAGCACACGTCGCTGTCGGTCGGCGTCCATCCGCTGCAACTTCTGCGTCCACACCTTGCGGCGAGCGTGTGCACCTCCGCCGAGATGGCAACGGCCCAGAACGGCTCGCAGATCGAGGTCGCGGGGATGGCAATCGCGCGCCAGCGTCCCGCAACCGCGAACGGGATCGTGTTCATGCTGCTCGAAGACGAGCACGGCCAGGCGAACCTGATCATCCCGTCGAAGGTCTATGAGGAGCACCGGGCAATCGTGCGCGGCGAGCCGCTGATCCTCGCGCGCGGCAAGCTCGAGCGCAGCGGCCGGAACATCAACCTGCTCGTCCGGTCAGTCGTCTCACTCGGCCCGCTCGCGCGGCAGGCCGCCAACGAAGCAGAAGTGTCGCGCGACTTACCGCGCGCGCATCACTTCGGCCATCGGTGATCGAGAACCGAACCTAGGTTGAGAACCAAAGCCGAACCTGATTCGCGAAGCGAACCAGATTCGAGCGTTAGGCGTCTGTGGACAGGGGGATCGCCCAGCGCCGCAACCCGCCCTCCGGGTCCCACGCGAGGCCGTAGCGCGGATCGTCGAATGTGACGAAGCCGGCGCTGTCGATGTCGATCGAGAACACGTGGAACTTCGGCTCCGGCGGCTCCCAGTCGATGCGCGCCTTGATCGCCGCGCGGTAGGCGGCCCGGCGCTCCGGATCGTGCTCGTCGACGGCGCGGCCGTAAAGCTTGAAGTCGCCTTCCTTGCCGCTGCGCTCGGAAACGACGCTGTGCACGACGATCCGGGGGTCGCGCAAAAGGTCGAGCGCCTTCGGTGATTGCCACATCATCCCGAGCATCAACTCACCGTCGACGAACTCGGGCTCGACCGGTGAGATGCGCGGCCAGCCGTTCTTTCGCAACGTCCCGACGAGGCAGAGCTCTTTCGCGCGGAGACGTTCCTCACCAAGAGCGGCGAGCTCGGGAACCTCCGTGGCGAACTCGTCCCAGCGCATCAGACGCCACGTCTCCCGCGCTGGTGCCCTGGCCCGGTGTGCTTCGAGAGGTTGTACGCCGAGTTGACGAGCCCGACGTGCGTGAACGCTTGCGGGTAGTTCCCGAGCAGCCGTTGCTCCTCCGGGTCGTACTCCTCCGAGAGCAGGCCGAGGTCGTTGGACACGCCAATCAGCTTCTCGAACAGCGTGCGCGCTTCGTCCTCACGCCCGAGCATCAGAAGCGCGTCGACGAGCCAGAACGAGCACGGCAGGAAGACGCCCTCGCCGCCCGGGAGGCCGTCCACCGACGGCTGCGGGCGATAGCGCTCGACGAAGCCGTCGCGCGTCAGGTCGCGTTGGACCGCGTTCACGGTCCCGATCACACGCGGGTCCTCCGGCGGCAGGAAGCCGAGCAGCGGGATCAACAAGGTCGACGCGTCGAGCTCCTCGGAGCCGTACGACTGCGTGAAGCTGTTGAGCTCGACGTTGAAGCCCTCGCGGCAGACCTCCGCGTGAATCTCGGCGCGCAGCCGGCGCCAGCGGTCGACGGGCCCCGGAAGGCTCGTGCTCTCGACTGCTTCCACGGCGCGATCGAACGCCACCCAGGCGAGCACCTTCGAGTGCGTGAAGTGACGTCGCGCGCCGCGCACTTCCCAGATGCCGTCGTCGGGCTGGTCCCAGGCGCCCTCCAGGAACTCCATTACGGTCTGCTGCAACGCCCAGGCGTGGTCATCCCGGACGAGCCCGTGGCGTCGCGCCTCGCCCAGTGAGTCCATCATCTCGCCGTAGACATCGAGCTGAAACTGCTCGTGCGCCGCATTGCCGATGCGCACCGGTTGCGACCCTGCGTAGCCGGGGAGCCAATCGAGCTCGAACTCGGGGATGCGCCGCTCTCCGGCGACGCCGTAGAGAATCTGCATCTCGGCGGGGTCGCCGGCGACCGCCCGCAGCAGCCAGTCGCGCCACGCGCGCGCCTCGTCGTTGAAGCCCGCATTCATCAGGGCGTACAGCGTGAACGTCGCGTCGCGCAGCCACGAGTAGCGGTAGTCCCAGTTGCGCACGCCGCCGATCTGCTCCGGCAGCGACGTCGTCGGTGCGGCGACGATCGCACCGGTCGGCTGGTAGGTGAGCGCCTTCAGCACGAGCAGGGACGTGTGCACCGCCTGCTTGTAGTCCCCGCGATACGTGCAGTCCGCCATCCAGTCATGCCAGAGCAATTCGGTGGAGGCGAGCGCCTCCTCGGCATTGACCGGCTTCGGAGGCTGCTCGGCGGACGGGAACCACGTCAGGACGAACGGCACGCGATCGCCCTTGCGCACGGTGAACGAGGCCGTGTGCGTCATCGCCTCCGCATCGAGTACCACGGGCGTCCGCAGCACGAGCCCGTCGGGGCCTGCGACCGCGACGAGCGTCTGCTCGTCGGTGTGCCTCACCCAGGGGACGATCGAGCCATAGTCAAAGCGCATCACGAGCTCGGTGCGCATCTCGACACGACCCTCGAGACCCTCGACGATGCGCACGATGTCCGGCTTCGTCTCGCGCTGCGGCATGAAGTCGATCACGCGGACGCGTCCCGTCGACGTCTGCCATTCGCTCTCGAGGATCAGGGTGTCGGCGCGATAGCGCCACTCCGTCGCGTGGCCGCCCGATGCAGGCGCGATCAGCCAGCGTCCTTGCTCCGACGAGCCGAGCAGCGCGCTGAAGACGGAGCCGGAGTCGAAGCGCGGAAAGCACAGCCAGTCGACCGACCCTGAACGGCCGATCAATGCGGCCGTCTGCAGGTCGCCGACGATCGCGTAGTCCTCGATCCGCTCGGCCACTGCTAACGATTCTCGATCTCGAGGGCGAACCCCGGCAGGCGCTTCAGGACTGCGCGGTTGAACTCGGCGACGTACTTGTCCGGGTCATCGACGGTGCGCGCGTAATGATCTCGCACGTCGGCGAGGATCTCAGTTCCGGTCTCGACCGCGTCGACGTAGTCGCCGTACAGCTCCTCTGCCTCATCGCGGTCGGCGCGGTTGTACGCGTCGAGGCGGGCCTTCGCTTCGGCGATCACGTCGGGGTGATCGCGAACGAACAGGTCGAGCTGCGCGCGGATCACCTCGGCGAAACGCGAGCGGCGGAACATTCAGGCGAGCTCTCTGTACAGCGCGAGGTGCTGTGCTGCTGACGCGTCCCAGGTCAGCTCGCGGCGAGCGAGGTCCGCGCCTGCGCGCGCGGCGGCAAGCGCGTCGCTGTCGCCGAGCAGCTCGCGCACCGCCTCGGTCAGCGCTTCGACGTCACCCGCCGGCACGACGCGTCCTGCGCCGTACGCGCGAATCGGCTCGCCGAGACCGGCGACGTCGTAGACGATCGCGGGCACGCCGGCGCCGAGTGCCTGGAGAAGCGCACCGGACTGGTCGAGCTCGGCGCGGTACGGGAAGACGGCGA
>JAOPYY010000025.1 GCA_025964395.1 Actinomycetes bacterium
TCGGCTGGGCCGAGAAGGGCGTGTCGGGCTACATCGGCACGCCGGGCGGCCGCGACCTCAACCAGCCGATGACGCAGGGCTACCAGGTCGTGCCGCTCCCGAAGCCGCAGCGCTTCGCGCTCAACTATCACCTGCTCTCGATCTCGGAGCAGCCACGCCGCGTCCGGCTCCAGACGTGGCTCGCAGACGGGCAGGCCGTGCAGACGGTGATCCCGGTCTGGCCGACCGCCGACTGGCACGAGCGCGAAGCCTTCGACCTAATGGGCATCACGTTCGCCGACCACCCGAACCTGCAGCGCATTCTGCTCGACGACGACTGGGCCGGGCACCCGCTGCGCAAGGACTATCCGATCGGCGGAGAGCCGGTCCGGTTCTCGGGAGAGAAGTGACCGCGACCGCACCGAGAAGGACGCCGGGGTCCCAAAATGCAGTGCCCATCTACGAAGGCTCGCGGATCCCGTCTCCGATCCCGACCGTTCTGAAGACGACACCGGAGCTGGAAGCGACCGGCGACATCCTCACGATCAACTTCGGCCCGAACCATCCGTCGACGCACGGCGTGCTCCGGCTCGTCGTCGATCTCTATGGCGAGGACGTCACCGGGCTCGCGGCGGTGATCGGCTACCTGCACACCGGCTTCGAGAAGAACATGGAGCAGAAGACGTGGTGGAAGGCGATCCCGTACGCGCCGCGCATCGACTACGTCTCCTTCCAGAACAACGAGTACGTGTTCGTCGGCGCGGCCGAGAAGCTGCTCGACATCGAAGTGCCGTCGAAGGCGGTCTGGATGCGCACCGCGCTCGCAGAGCTGAACCGCATCCATTCGCACCTCGTCTGGCTCGGAACGTCCGCGCTCGAGCTGGGTGCGATCTCGATGTTCTGGTACGCGTTTCGCGAGCGGGAGATGATCCTCGACCTGTTCGAGCTCGTCGCCGGGTACCGCATGCACACGCGGTACTTCCAGGTTGGCGGCCTCGCCGAGGACATCCCGCGCGGCTTCTATCCCGAGGCGCGCAAGTTCTGCGAGTGGATGCCGAAGGCGATCGACGACTACGAGACGCTGCTGACACGCAACAAGATCTGGCTCGAGCGCACCGAAGGACTCGGGCTCCTCTCGCGCGACGACGCGATCGCGCTCGGGCAGTCCGGTCCCGTGCTGCGCGCGTCGGGCGTCGACTGGGACCTGCGCAAGACCGAACCGTACCTCGCGTACAACAAGGTGGACTTCCGCGTCCCCGTCTTCGAGACCGGCGACGTGTACGCGCGCTACCTCGTGCACATGGCGGAGATGCGCGAGTCCGTGCGCATCGTCGAACAGTGCCTCGACCGGCTCGAGCACATGGAAGGCGAGCCGTGGATTGCCGACGACCGCAAGGTCGTCCTCCCGCCCCGCGAAGAGCTCCACACCTCGATGGAGTCGCTGATCCATCACTTCAAGATCGTCACCGAGGGCTTCCGGGTGCCGGAGGGCGAGGTCTACTTCGCGATCGAGTCACCGCGCGGCGAGCTCGGCTGTTACATCTGCTCCGACGGCGGCTCCAAGCCGTGGCGCGTCAAGTTCCGCGCCCCGTCGTTCGTCGCCCTGGAGGCGACCGCGACGTGCATGCACGAAGCGCTGATCGCGGACATGATCGCGATCGTCGGCTCGCTCGACACAGTGATGGGCGAGGTCGACCGGTGAGCCTGTACGAAGCTATTCAGGACGTGCGCGCGATCTATCCGGACGACTCGGAGAGCGCGGTGCTCCCGGCGCTGCGCCTCGCACAGGCGGAGTACGGCTGGTTGTCGCCCGACGCGCTGCGCGAGGTCGCCGATGCGCTCGAGACAACGCCCGCGTACTGCAAGTCCGTCGCATCGTTCTACGACCAGTTCCACCTCGTGCCGATCGGCGAGCATCTCGTCGAGGTGTGCACTAACGTCTCGTGCGCCGTCGTCGGCGCACAGCAGGTCGTCGAGGCATTCGAAGGCGAGCTCGGCTGCCACGCCGGCGAGACGAGCGCGGACGGCAAGGTCACGCTGCGCGCCGTCGAGTGCCTCGGCGGCTGCGGGTGGGCGACGATCGTCGCCGTCGACAACCACTACCGCACCCACGTCAAGGCCGACGACGTCCCCGCGATCGTCCGGGAGCTGCAAGGAGTCTCTGAAACGCATGGCGACTGAGGTGAAGAAGATCGTGCTCGCGGGCACCGACGACCACGACCTGACGAAGCTCGCGGAGTACGAGGCTGTCGGCGGCTACAAGGCGCTGCCGAAGGCGCGCGCAATGACGCCTCAGGAAGTGACGGAGGAGCTGATCACGTCGGAGCTGCGCGGCCGCGGCGGCGCGTTCTTCCCGACCGGGCGCAAGTGGTCGTTCGTGCCGTCGAAGGAGCAGATCCCGAAGCCGCACTACCTCGTCGTCAACGCCGACGAGTCGGAGCCGGGCAGCTTCAAGGACAACGAGATCATGTCGCGCGTCCCGCACCGCTTCATCGAGGGCTGCCTGATCACGGCGCACTCGATCGACTCGAAGCACGTCTTCGTCGACATCCGCGGCGAGTACTCCGGCCCGTACGAGATCCTCGTCAACGCGCTCGAGGAGCTGAAGGATCGCCCCGAGATCCGCGGCGACGTGACGATCGTCGTGCACCGCGGCGCCGGCGCCTACATCTGCGGCGAAGAGACCGCGCTGCTCGAGTCGCTTGAAGGCAAACGCGGCCAGCCGCGCTCGAAGCCGCCGTTCCCCGCGATTTCCGGCCTCTACGCGTCGCCGACCGTCGTCAACAACGTCGAGACGATCACGACCGTCCCGCCGATCATCGAGATGGGCGGCGCGGAGTACGCGAAGCTCGGCGTCCCGAACACACGCGGCACGCGCGTCGTCTCGCTCTCCGGCAACGTCGTGAACGGCGGCAACTACGAGATCGCGCCGGGCATGACCGTGCGCGCGATCATCGACGAGCTCGGCGGCGGCATTCCCGACGGACGCGAGCTGAAGGCCGTCGTGCCGGGTGGCTCGTCGACCGTGATCCTGACGAAGGACGAGATCGACGTCGGTTACGACTTCGACTCACTCGGCCAACTGAAGACGGCCATGGGCTCCGCGGGAATCGTCGTGCTCGACGACCGCTGTTGCATCGTGCAGCTCGGCATCCGCTTCTCGGAGTTCTATGAGCACGAGTCGTGCGGCAAGTGCACACCGTGCCGCGAGGGCACGCGCTGGCTGACCGCGATCCTCCGCAAGCTCGAGGACGGGCGCGCGACGCAGGCGGATCTCGACCTGCTGCTCGACGTCTGCGACCGGATCAACGGCAAGTGCCTCTGCCCGCTCGGCGACTCCGACGCGATCATCATCGCGAGCTACGTCGCGAAGTTCCGCGACGAGTTCATCGCGCACATCGAGGAAGGCGGCTGTCCGTTCGGCGGCGAGTCCTCGCTCGACCACGTTCTGGCGCCGATCGCCATGCACACCCACTCGCCCGTTGCGGAGGTGCCCGCGTGAGCCGTGTCCCGACGCCAAACGACGTAACGAAAGTGTCACGCACAATCCACAGCCTCGCGCGGAACGCCATCAGTGCGCGCGTTCCTCGGATTTCGGCCATGGCCGTTCAGGCCCACGCCCGTCGTCAAACGACGGTGGCCGCATGACGCAGACGGTGCAGGACCTCGTCACCGTCACGATCGACGAGCGGCAGGTGCAGGTGCCGAAGGGGACGGGCATCGTCGAGACGGCCGCCTCGGCCGGCATCGAGATCCCCGTCTTCTGTTACGAGCCGCGCCTCGGCGCGCCGGTCGGCGCCTGCCGCATGTGCCTCGTCGAGGTGGAGGGCATGCCGAAGCTGCAGGCCGGCTGCACGCTGACGGCGCAGGACGGGATGATCGTGAAGACCGCGCGCAGCTCCGCGCTCGCGGCCGAAGGGCAGAACTCGACGCTCGAGTTCATCCTCGTCAACCATCCGCTCGACTGCCCCGTCTGCGACAAGGGCGGCGAGTGCCCTCTGCAGGACCTGACGTTCCGCTATGGGCCTGGCAACACGCGCATGACCTTCCCGAAGCGGACGTTCGAGAAGCCGATCCCGATCTCGCCATTGATTGCTCTGGACCGGGAGCGCTGCATCCTCTGTTATCGCTGCACGCGCTTCAGCGAGTCGGTCGCCGAGGACGGCCAGCTGGTCGCGATCAACCGCGGCGCGCAGTCGGTGATCGCGACGTTCGAGGACGAGCCGTACAAGGGCCACTTCTCCGGCAACGTCACCGAGCTCTGCCCGGTCGGTGCGCTGACCTCGACGCAGTACCGCTTCGAGGCGCGCCCCTGGGAGATCCAGAACGTGCCGACCGTCTGCGGGCTCTGCCCCGTCGGCTGCAACACCGCCGCGACGACGCGCGAGGGCAAGGTCAAGCGCATCCTCTCGCGCAACCACCCCGAGGTCGACGAAGGCTGGTTGTGCGACAAGGGGCGGTTCGCGTTCGACCACCTGCACGCACGCGATCGCATCACGACGCCGCTGCGCAAGGCCGGCCCGCGCCGGTTCGAAGAGCTGAGCTGGGACGACGCGATCGACACGGCAGAGAAGCTGCTCCGCGACGGCGGCTCGTCGACCGTCACCGCGCTTTCCGGCAACGAGTCCGTCGAGGAGGCCTACGCGCTCGCAAAGGTGATGCGCCAGGGCCTGTCGGCAGACTCCGCCGTGCTGCCCGAAGAGGTTCCCGACGCGCTCGACAGCTACCGCGCACCGCTCTCGGCGCTGCGCGAGGCACGGACGATCGCCGTCTACTGCGACGAGCCGGTCGTCGAGCGCGCGCCGGTCGTCGAGCTGTGGCTGAAGGCGGCGCGCCGCAAGGGCGCGACGATCACCTACGGCGCGCCCGACGGCCCCGTCGACGCACTGGTCACCGATCAGCCCGGCCTCACATTCGGCGCCGACAACGTCTACTACCTCCCGCGCACGCCGAACGGCCGTGGCGTGACCGATGCCTGGAGCGCCGCCGGTGACGGCGAACCGGTCGATGGCAAGCCGCGCGTCGTCGTGATCTCGGGCGACGAGGCGGCGACCGACCCCGCCGTCCGCGCGATGGCCGCGGATGCGGAGATCGTGATCGGCATCGGCATGTTCCAGGAGAGCTTCCGCGGGATCGCCGACCTCGTCCTGCCGGGCACGAGCTACCTCGAGCGCGACGGGACGACGATCAACCTCGAGGGCCGGCTGCAGCGCCAGCGCCGCGCCGTCCTTGCGCCGGTGCCGGATGTGCTCGCGTGGCTGTCGAAACTCGGAGAGCGCTTCGGCGTCGAGCTCTCGCCGCACTCGTCGGTCGTGTTCGACGAGATCTCGGGCAAGTGCTTCGGTGGCATCTCCTACGCCGACATCGGCGAGCGGGCCGAACTGCCGGCACCAGCTGAGAGGCCGTCCAGTGCAGAGCGCACGAGCGATCCCGGAGAGACGGTCGCAGCTGCGCGCTCTGCACAGGGGTTGCGGCTCGTTGCGTACCGCCCGCTCTTCTCTGGCCCGGCGGTCGACCGCACACCCGAGCTTCAGTTCCAGCGCCCGTCGGGCGACGTGCAGATCTCGCGCGAAGACGCCAAGAAGCGCGGGATTCGTCACGGACAGAACGTCACGGTCACGTCGAACGGCACGACGGTCGAATTGCGCGCGCACATCGCGCGCGACCTCGCGGCGGGCACCGTCCGCGTCGCGGCGTCTGACGCCGGCGACTTGCACGCCAGCGTCGAGGTGACGTCGTAGTGCACGAAGCCTGGTGGATCACGATCCCCAAGGCGTTCCTCGTGATCAACGTCGTGATGGTGTTCTTCGCCTTCACGACGTGGCTCGAGCGGAAGCTGCTCGGCCGCATGCAGCTGCGCTTCGGCCCGAACCGTGCAGGTCCCAAGGGCCTGCTCGTGCCGATCGCCGACCTCTTGAAGCTGATCCGCAAGGAGGCGTTCGCGCCGAGTGGCGCCAAGCAGCCGCTCTACATCATCGCGCCCGTCGTCTCGATGGCCACTGCGCTCTGGGCGTTCAGCGTGCTGCCGTTCGGCAACGGCTGGACGCTCTGGGGCCACTACATCAGCGGCAGCGTCGTCAACGTGCCCATCTCGCTGATCCTGATCTTCGCCCTCGGCTCGCTCGGGATCTACGGCTTCATCATCGGCGGCTGGGCGTCGGACTCGAAGTACTCGCTCCTCGGCTCGATGCGCACGTGCGCGCAACTCGTCTCGTACGAGGTGTCGCTCGCACTCAGCGTCCTCGGCGTCGTGATCATGGGGCAGTCCCTCAACCTGCAGGCGATCGTCGACAAGCAGCAGCACACCGTGTGGTTCTTCATCCCGCAGTTCGTCGGGCTGCTCGTCTTCATGTTCGGCGCGATCGCCGAGACATCACGGCCGCCGTTCGACCTTCCCGAGGCCGACACCGAGCTCGTCGCGGGCTACCACACCGAATACTCCGGCATGAGGTGGGGACTCTTCCAGGCGGCCGAGTACGTGAACATGATCACGCTCTCCGGCCTGATGGTGACGCTCTTCTTCGGCGGTTACCACTTCCCGTGGGTGCACTCACTCGACGCGTTCGGCCCGATCTGGTTCGTGCTGAAGCTCTTCACGTTCATCTCGCTCTTCATCTGGCTGCGCGCGACACAGCCGCGCCTGCGCTACGACCAGCTGATGCGCTTCGGGTGGAAGGTGCTATTGCCCGTAGCGACCGTCAACGCACTAGTCACTGCATTCCTGGTGGTGCTCGTTAAGTGAGCTTCGTCGTCCCGAACACCTTGAAGGGCTTCGGCGTTACGCTGAAGCAGGTTTTCAAGAAGCCGATCACGCAGCAGTACCCGGAGTACAAGCGGCCGGTCTATCCGCGCTACCGCGGACGCCACCAGCTGAAGCGGCACGAGAACGGCCTCGAGAAGTGCGTCGGTTGTTCGCTCTGCGCGGCCGCGTGCCCGGCCGACTGCATCCGCGTCGTGCCGGCGGAAAACACTGCCGACAACCGCGTCTCGGCAGGCGAGCGCTATGCGCGCATCTACGAGATCAACATGTCGCGCTGCATCTTCTGCGGGTACTGCGAGCTCGCGTGCCCGTTCGACGCGATCGTGCTCGGCAACGACTTCGAGATCTCCGAGTACAACCGCGACGACCTGATCTACACGAAGGACATCCTGCTCGCGGAGCCGATCAAGAAGGTGCCGGTCGCCGACCGCGACCTCTACGACACGCCCATCCCCTACTACAAGGACCACTCCTGATGGCGAACTTTCTCGTCTGGGTGGTCTGGCTTGGCGCCGCGTTCGGCTGCCTCGTCAGCGCGCTCGCCGTCGTCAGCTTCCGCAACCCGTTCTACTCGGCGCTCGCGCTGATCGGGAACCTGGCGTCACTCGCCGTCCTCTTCCTGTTGCTCTCCGGCGAGTTCGTCGCGGCCGGCCAGGTGCTCGTCTACGGCGGAGCGGTGATGGTGATGTTCCTGTTCGTGATCGCCTACCTCGGCGACAAGAGCGAGGAATCGCCGTGGTCGGGCGGCCCCTCGTGGCTGATCGTGGGCGCCGTGCTCGCGGGCGGCGCGATCCTCGCGGAGGTGATCGTGGTGGTCAGCCTGAAGGCGGGCAACTTCCTCTCCTCGCCGCAGCCGGTCACGCGCTCCTTCGGCTCGCCCGCTGCGCTCGGCCGGCTCTTCCTGACCGATCACCTACTCGCATTCGAGGTGACGTCGATCGTGCTCTTGGTTGCGGCGGTCGGCGGCGTCGTGCTCGGCTCGCACGCCCGCCAGGGCGAGGATCCGACGGAGGTCCATGCGCGGACCTGACATCCAGTGGTACGTGATCCTGAGCGCGATCCTTTTCTCCGTGGGCGCGCTCGGCGTCATGCTGCGGCGCAGCCCGCTGATCATCCTGCTCTCGGTCGAGATCATGCTCAACTCGGCGAACCTGCTGCTGATCGCGTTCTCGCGCCTGCACGGCCGTGAAGACGGCCAGATCTTCGCGATCTCGGTGATGGCCGTCGCCGCCTCCGAGGTCGTCGTCGGGCTCGGGATGATCGTCGCGATGGGGCGACGCAACGTCGAGCTCGACGTGGACAAGCTACGGACGCTGCGGGGGTAATGCGATGAACGCCGCCGCCTGGACCTGCCTGCTGCTGCCGCTTGCCTCGACGGTGCTGATCACGCTCGGGGGCACGCGCATCTCGCGCCGCCTCGCGGGCTACGTCTCGACACTCACGACGATGGGTGCGTTCGCCGCCGCGGTCTACGCGTTCGTGCAGCTGCTCGGCAAGAGCGCTGATCATCGAACCCACCTCAGCACCTCATGGACCTGGCTCTCCGCCGGGCAATACCACTTCGGCTTCACGCTGCTCACCGACCAGCTGAGCATCGTGATGATGCTGATCGTCGCCGGCGTTGGGTCGCTGATCGTCGCGTACTCCGTCGGCTACATGGACGGCGAGGACGAGGAGCGCCGCTACTTCGCCTACATCTCCTTGTTCGTCTTCTCGATGCTCCTGCTGGTTCAGTCGGGCAATCTTCTTCTGTTGTTGGCCGGCTGGGGCATGGTCGGCCTCTCGAGCTACCTGCTGATCGGCTACCACCAAGATCGCCCGTCGGCGATCGCGGCCGCAAAGAAGGCGTTCGTGATGAACGCATTCGGCGACGCGACGATGGCGCTCGCGCTCTTCCTGCTGATCCAGCACACAGGGAAGCTCGGCTACGCGGACGTGTTCGCCGCGAGCCCGCACGGCGGCACCGTCGCGAACCTGATCGCGCTCGGCCTGCTCGGCGGCGCGGTCGCGAAGTCGGCGCAGCTCCCGCTGCACACGTGGCTCCCGGACGCGATGGAAGGCCCGACGCCGGTCAGCGCGTTGATCCACGCCGCCACGATGGTCACGGCTGGCGTCTACCTGATCGTGCGCACCCACCCCCTGTTCGAGAACGCCTACGTGATCGCGGATCTCGCGGCGGGCCTCGGCGCGGCGACGCTCCTGATGGCGGGGCTGATCGCGCTCGTGCAGACGGACATCAAGCGCGTGATCGCCTACTCGACCATGTCGCAGATCGGCTACATGTTCGTCGGCGCAGGACTCGGCGCGTATCCGAACGCGATGTTCCACCTGATGACGCATGCGTTCTTCAAGGCGCTGCTCTTCATGGCCGCCGGGCTCGCGATCCACGCGGTGGTCGGCGAGCAGGACATCCGCAAGCTCGCGGGGATCGGAAAGCTGATGCCGTTCACAAAGGTCGTCTTCCTGATCGGCTCGCTCGCGCTCGTCGGCATCTTCCCGTTCGCGGGCTTCTTCTCGAAGGACTCGATCCTCGCCGCCGCGCTCACCCGCGGCTGGTACGGCGACGTGATCTTCGCGGCTGGGATCGTCGGGGCGTTCCTGACCGGCATCTACGCGTTCCGCCTCTTCTTCATCGTCTTCACCGGTGAGCCCTCGGCGTTCGCGCGGGAGCACTTCCACGCGCATCACGGGAAGGAAGGCCCGCTCTCGATGCGCTGGACGGTCGGCGTCCTCGCGCTCCTCTCGGTCGTCGGCGGCTTCCTGCAGTTCGCGCCGTTCTGGCACCCGCTCACGACCTGGCTCGAGCCGGTCGCGCGGCCGCTCGGCGAGCCGAGCAACACGCAGGAGTGGTTCGCCTCCGGGCTCGCGATCGCCGTCGGGCTCGCCGGCATCTTCGTCGCATGGACGATCTATGCCGCGAAGCGCGTCAAGGCCCCTCGTGCGGTGAAGCTGTTCGAGAAGAAGTTCTACTGGGACGAGCTTTACGACCTCGTCTGGTACCGCAGCGCCGACCTGTTGACGCGCGGGCTGTACGCGTTCGTCGAGCGCCCGTTGATCGCAGGCTCGATCAGCGCAGTCACCGGAGCGTTCGGGCTCGGCTCGCGTGAGCTCTCCGTCGCGCAGAACGGGCTCGTGCGCACCTACGCGCTCGCACTTGCGAGCGGGCTCGCAGTCCTCACCGTCGTCTTCCTGGCGGCCCGCTGATGTCGTGGTTGACGACGATCCTGATCTTCCTGCCGGTCGCGGGCGCGCTCGTCGTCGGCGCGTTGCCGCTGCCGCGCTACTGGGTCGGCTCGCTCGCCTCGCTGATCTCGCTCGTCGAGGTCGCCGTCTGGGTCACGTCGGCAAAGAAGTTCGATTTCGGCTCCCCGTCGCTCCAGCTCGCGCAGCAGCGCTCGTGGGTCAGCGACCTGAACATCAGCTACCACGTCGGCCAGTACGCGTTCTCGGTCTGGCTCGTCGGCGTGACGACCGTCGTGATGGCGGCCTGCGTGATCTACGGCTGGTGGGTCGGCCGCGAGCGGGCGCGCGCGTACTTCGCGCTCATGCTCCTGCTGACGGGCGCAGTCGTCGGCGTCTTCACGGCACAGGACCTGCTGCTCTTCTACGCGTTCTTCGAGGCGATGCTGATCCCGCTCTACATCCTGATCGGCGTGTGGGGCGGCGCGGAGCGGTTGCGCGCGACGCTGACGTTCGTCATCTACACGGTCGTCGGTTCGCTGCTGATGCTCGCGTCGATCGTCGTCTACGGGCTGCAGCAGGGCACCTTCGACCTGACGAAGATCGGCCCGAGCTCGTCGACCTGGCTCTTCCTCGGCTTCGTCGCCGCGTTCGCGATCAAGTCGCCGCTCTTCCCGTTCCACGGCTGGCTGCCCGCGACCTACCGCGAGTCGCCGCCCGAAGTGTCCGCGGTGCTCTCCGGCATCGTCTCGAAGGCGGGGCTGTACGGCCTGCTGCGGATCGCGATCCCCAAGTTCCCGACGGTCGTCGACGACTGGCGCGTCGTGCTGCTCGTGCTCGCGTCGATCTCGCTCGTCTACGGCTCGCTGCTCGCCTGGCGCGCGCCGGACTTCCGCGGCGTGGTCATGTACTCGTCACTCGCGCAGTCGGGCCTGATCGTCCTCGGGCTGCTCGCCAACAACGACCTCGGCCTCGACGGCGCGGTGCTGCAGATGGTCAACCACGCACTGATGTCGTCGGCGCTCTTCCTGCTCGCCGGGATGGTCGAGCGCCGCACCTCGACCGGCGAGTTCGCGCTGCTCGGCGGAATGGCGCGCGGGAGGCCCGCGCTCGCGACCGTGATGATGACGGTCGGAATCATCTCGCTCGCCGTGCCGCTCTCCACGTCGTTCGCCGGTGAGTTCCTGATCCTCGCGGGCGCCTTCCAGCAGCACTGGGCCTGGGCCGTGATCGGCGCCGGTGCGATCGTGCTGGCCGCGATGTACATGCTGCGCGCGATCTCGGCCGTGCTGCACCAGGACGTCGGCCCCGCCGTGCCGGACTCGGCACTCGACCTGCGCGGAGGCGAGCTCGCCGTCGTCGTCCCGCTCGTGCTCTGCCTGATCGGGCTGAGCGCGTACCCGAACCTGATCTCCGGGCACGCGTTCGGCGGCAATCGCGCAGTCACGCAGGTGATCACACCCAGCGGCGTGTACATCACGTCGACCATCGATCGCGTCGCCAGCGGGGGAAGCGACGGGACATCCCTGACGATGTCCTCCGGGCCAGGCCCGGCGCGGATGACGACGTGCACGACGTCCAAGAACGAGGGCTCGTGCCAGACGATTCTCGTCATCGGGAAGAATTGCGCGCCACAACCGTGCACGGTGCTCGCACACGGCAACAAGACCGTCGTCGTCGGCCGGAACGGCACGGCAACCTGGGTGAGGTACGCCCCGTGATCAACAAGCCGCACGTCGACTGGTTCGCGCTCTCCCCGTCGCTGGCGCTGATCGGCGTCTCCTTCGTGCTGCTGCTCGTGGCCGTCCTCGTGCCGAAGAGCGCGCGCAAGCCCGTCGCCGCGTTCCTCGCCTGCGCCGGCTTCGTCGGTTCGTTCGCGCTCGCGGTGCTGCTCTACAACCGCAGCCCGCAGGCCGTCACGGCGGTGCACGACGCGATCTTCCGCGATCGCTGGGCAGCGCTCGCGCAGGTGCTGCTGGCGGGGTCGGGCGCCGTCGCCGTGCTCATCTCCTACCGCGAGAAGATGCGCGAGGAGCACATCGCCGAGTACTACGCACTGCTCGCCGCCGCGGGCGCGGGGATGGCGTTCTTCGTCCAGGCGTCCAACCTGATGACGCTCTTCCTCGGGCTCGAGTGGTTCTCGATCGCGCTCTACGTGCTGACGGCGATCGACATCGACCTGATCGGTTCGCTCGAGGCGGGCCTCAAGTACCTGATCGTCGGCGCGGTCGGCTCGGCAACGCTGCTCTTCGGCTCGGCGCTCGTCTACGGGACGACCGGCCAGCTGAGCTTCGACAAGATCGCCGCCGCGGGCCACGGGCACGACGCGATGCTCGTCGCCGGCCTGGCGATGGTGATCGCCGGGCTCGCGTTCAAGGCATCCGCGGCGCCGTTCCACATGTGGACGCCGGACGCATACCAGGGTGCGCCGACACCGGTGACCGCGTTCATGTCGTCGGCTACGAAGATCGCGGCGCTCGTCGTCACCTATCGCGTCCTGACCACCGCGTTCCCGCACGACCAGCGGCTCTGGAGCGGGGCGATCGCGGCGATCGCGATCATCTCGCTCGCCTGGGGCAACATCGGCGCGCTCGTCCAGCGGAACGTCAAGCGCCTGCTCGCGTACTCGTCCGTCTCGCACGCGGGCTTCATGCTGATCGGGATCGCCGCCGCAAACGCGCTCGGCGCACGGGCGCTCATGTACTACCTGATCCCGTATGCGGCGATGTCGCTCGGCGCCTTCGCCGTCGTCGCGGCGCGCGAGCGCGAGCTCGGCGTGCCGGTGACGCTGCACAACCTCGCGGGCTTCGGCTGGGAGCGGCCGTTCCTCGGCATCTCGATGTGGGTCTTCGTGCTCGGGATGCTCGGCTTCCCGCTGACCGGCGGCTTCTTCGGCAAGTTCTACGTCTTCGCCGCCGCATACCGGCACGGCTGGTGGTGGCTGATCGTCGCGGGCGTGATCGCCACGATGATCTCGGCCTACTACTACCTCGGGATCGTGCGGGCGATGTACTTCCGCGAGTCAGCGGAGCTGCAGCTGGCGCCGGCCGGCGGCTCGCCGAACCCGGAGCTCCTGCTGAGCGCCGGCGTGCTGATCTGCCTCGTCGTGACG
>JAOPYY010000255.1 GCA_025964395.1 Actinomycetes bacterium
GCTGAAGAAGGGCACCGACGGCCTGCTCCACGTCTCGAACGTGGGCCCGGGCCGCGTCAACCACATCGAAGACGTCATCGCACGCGGTGACATCCTCGACGTCGTCGTGCAGGAAGTGGACAAGGCGCGTGGCCGGATCGGCCTCAAGCTCGTCCAGAAGCACGAGGGCGAGACCATGGTCTCCCCGGAGGAGCTCGTCGAGCGGGCAAAGGACGCCCCGCCGCGCGAGCCCCGCGAGGATCGCGGTCCTCGCCGTGACGGCCCCCGTGGCGGCAGCCGCGGCGGCCCGCGCCGCGAGCGTGAAGGGTCACGCTCCGAGTAGTACGGTCGGCGGTTGTGAAACCGCCTGACTCGATCACCGACGGCGTGGTCGTCCTCCGCGAGTTGCGTGAGGGCGACCGCGCCGCCACTCTTTCGACGATGCGTGATGCCGTCGTCGCGCGGTGGCTGAACATGCCGGTCACACCGGGCGACCGCGAATTCGACTCGCTGTTGCGCGTCGCGCGCGACGGTCGAGCCTCCGGCGATCGCATCGACTACACCGTCACCGAGCAGGGCGATGACGTGTCGCTCGGCGCGGTGATCGCCTCGCGTCGCCACCGGGACAACTACGAGATCGCCTACCTCGCACGCGAGGAGGGGAGAGGGCGCGGCCTGATGACGCGCGCCGTGCGCCTGCTCTGCGACTGGCTGCTCGAGGAGGGCGTCGGCCGGATCGAGGTGCGCACCCACCCGGAGAACGAGGCGTCCCAGCGGCTCGCGCGGCGGGCCGGGTTCCAGCGCGAAGGCCTCGAGCGCAGGTCGATCTGGCTGCACGGCGAGCGGGTGGATGCGATCGTCTGGTCGCTGCTCCCGACCGATTCACGCTGACCTCGTTCTTTGCTTGTAACAGTCTGTTACAAGCACGAACGTGCTCACCTGCGACCCGCGCTGACGTATGTAACAGTCTGTTACTAGCTGCGATCCCTAGGATGCGCACCGTGCAGAACTGGAAGCTAACCGAGCTCGACTCGGGCGAGCGGGTGATCTCCGAGCCGCTCGACCACGTGCGCTCGGCCGCGGTCGGGTTCTGGATCGGCGCCGGGTCACGCGACGAGCAGCCCGCGGAGGCGGGGGTGACCCACTTCATCGAGCACCTCCTCTTCAAGGGCACCGACCGCTACAGCGCGATCGAGATCGCCGAGATCTTCGACGGCCTCGGCGGCGAGCTGAACGCGGCGACCTCGCGCGAGCACACGCTCGTCTACGCGCGCATTCCCGACCACCAGCTCGAGACGGCGGTCGATGTGATGAGCGACATGGTCTTCACGCCGGCGTTCGCGGAGCTCGACTCCGAACGCGAGGTCGTCCTGGAAGAGATCGCGATGTACGACGACGCGCCGCAGGAGCTGGTGCACGACCTGATCGCAGAGGCGGTGTTCGGCGATCATCCGCTCGGTCGGCCGGTGATCGGGACGGCCGAGTCGATCTCGTCGATCCCGCGAGACGCGATCGCGCGGTACCACGACGCGATGTACGTCCCCGGCAACATCGTCGTGGCAGCTGCCGGGAACATCGAGCACGAGCGCGTGGTCGAGCTCGTGCAACGCGGTCTTGAACGGCGCAGCAGCCCGGGAGCGACGCCACCCAACGTGCGTCCGCCACTCGTCGCGGCGCCACCACCGCAGCTGCGGTTCCAGCAGAAGGAGACCGAGCAGTACCACGTCTGCCTCGCTGCGCCGGGCATCTCGCGCTCCGACCGCCGTCGCTTCGCCGCGTCGATCCTCGATTCGATCCTGGGCGGTTCTGCGTCGTCGCGCCTCTTCCAGGAGATCCGCGAGAAGCGCGGCATGGCGTACGCCGTCTACTCCTTCGTCTCGCAGTACACGGACACCGGGCAGATCGGCGTGTATCTCGGCACGCGCGAGGACAACCTCGACGAAGCACTGAAGATCACCGCCGAGCAGATCGCCGATATCGCGGGCGGCAACGTGCCCGCGCGTGAGCTTCAGCGCGCGAAGGAGAACCTGAAGGGGCGCATCCTGCTCTCGATGGAGTCGACGTCCGCGCGCATGAACCGTCTCGGCAAGTCGCTGATCACCGACTCCGAGATGCTGTCGCTCGACCGCATCGTCGCGGAGATCGACGCGGTCGAAGCGTCGTCCGTTTCTGAGCTCGCGACCGGGCTGCTCGCACCCGAGCGGCTGTCGGCAGCGTGCATCGGTCCGAACGAGGAGCGTTTCCTCGCTGCGCTCGAGCAGATCACGCCCGGGCTGGCGCGAGCGGCGTGAGCCGAAGGCGATCAAGGGCGTGAGAGTTCTTCTGAACGGCAGGACCGGCAAGGTGGGCTCCGTCCTAGCGCCCGGTCTCGAGGCCGCCGGCCACACGCTCGTCGATTCGCTCGGCGAGGCGGACGCCATGGTCGACTTCACGCGTCCGGATGTCGTGCTCGCAAACGTGCGCGCGGCGATCGACGCCGGGGTGCCGAGCGTCGTCGGGACGACCGGCTGGGACCCGGAGGACGTCACCGATGCGAAGGTTGCGGTCTTCTACGCGCCGAACTTCGCGATCGGCGCTGTGTTGATGATGCGGTTCGCCGCCGATGCCGCCCGGTACCTCGAAGACGCGGAGATCGTCGAGCTGCATCACCCGGCGAAGCTCGATGCTCCGTCGGGCACGGCGAAGCTGACCGCGGAGCGCATGGGCGGGGACGTCCCGATCCACTCGGTGCGACTCCCCGGGCTGAACGCGCACCAGGAAGTGCTGCTCGGCGGGCCGGGACAGCTGCTGACGATCCGGCACGACGCGACGTCGCGCGAGGCGTACACGCCCGGCGTGCTGCTCGCGCTCGACAAGCTGTCGTCGCTGCCGCCGGGTGTGACGGTCGGCCTTGACGCACTTCTCTGACCAACTCGTCGTCGGCGAGGTCACGCTTTCCCTGCTGCGTCCCAGCGCGCCCGATGAGCTGATAGACGAGACGGCGTTCGAGCAGGACGAGTTCCTGCCGTACTGGGCCGAGCTCTGGCCGGCGTCGATCGCCCTCGCAGCGGCGCTCCCGGACCTGGCCGGCCTCCGCGTCGTCGAGCTCGGCTGCGGGCTCGGCGTCCCGTCACTCGTCGCGGCCGCGCGTGGGGCGGAGGTGACCGCGACCGACTGGGCGACCGACGCGATCGATCTGCTTCGCGAGAACGCCGCTCGCAACGGGCTCGAGCTGCATGCGGAGCTGCGCGACTGGCGCGAGCCCTGGGCCGAGCGCTTCGACCTCGCGCTCGCCGCCGACGTCCTCTACGAGCAGCGCAACGTCGAGCCGCTGCTCGAGCGACTGCGCGAGCTTGCGCCCAAAGCACTGGTCGGGCTCGCCGGCCGGCCCTACGAAGCGGCGTTCCTCGGGAGGGCAGGCTCCGTGGTCGAGATCGCCGACCGCGTTGTCTCGCTCGGCTGACGCGCGAGCATTGCCGCCGCGACGACGACGCTCGCGAAGGCGACGACGCGCAACACGCCGAGCGCTCCGCCCGGCAAGCGCTCGTGGAAGAGCGCGATCCCTGCGGCGATCGGCAGTGCGTTCGTGAGCAGCGTCGAGGTTCCCGCGGTCGCGAGCGGCGTGCCGCGCTGGAAGCCGAGTTGCAGCGCAACGAACGCGGCGCCATGCGCCGCGAGCACGACCGGCACGACGAACAGCCACGCGCCACCGTGTACGGCCGCCTTCGTCCCGACGTCGCCTGCCGCATAGAACGTTCCTGCCGCGAGGCCCAGTGCAGCTCCGGAGCCCCGCGCGCCGAAGAGCGCTGCCACGATCGCGGACACCGACAGCCACGCGACGAGAGCCCCGACGGAAACGGTCGTGCTCTTCGGCGTCCCGCCCGCGAGCGAGACCGCAAGCAGCGCGAGCCCGATCACCGCGACGCTGACCGCCGGCCACTGCGCGGCGTGCCCGCGGCGATGCGCGAGCGCGGCGAGGATGCCGATACCACCGGCGGACGTCGCCTGGACGAGCGACAGCGGCGCGAGCGCGAGCGCCGCGACGTAGAACGCCCAGCCGGCGAGGCCCACGACGAAGCCGACGAGCCACGTGCGGTCGCCGAAGAGGAGCCGCAGCGACTGAACCGGCCGGCGCCCCGAAAGCGCCGGCAGCGCCTGCGTCGCGCCGTGCTGTTCGAGCCAGCCCCAGTTGAGCGCGAAGGCGGAGAGCAGCGCGAGCGCTAGCCCCGCGCCGAGGCTCATTTGCGCTCGCTCTGGAACGGGAGGTACGCCTCGGCCGCGAGCGCGGCGATGCCGACTCTCGGCAGATCGCGCCGCCGCTCGTAGACGACGAAGCGCCGCTCCCAGCGCGGGAAGAACTTGCGGTTGAACGACAGCAGGTTGTCGAGCTGGAAGTGGCCCTTGAGCGTCATCAGCGCGCGCCGCTGCATTTCCTGCATGCCGGTCAGATCCGCTTCCGGCGCGAGCAGTGCGGCGAAGGGCGCGAAGTTCAGCGAGACGCGTTCGAAGCCGTTGTCGCGCGCCCAGTCGATCGCGTCGCAGATCAGCCACTCGTTGAACCCGTTCGGCGTTGTGCGCAGGCGCGGCATCGATGACAGCGACAGCGCCGCGCCGCACGAGATCGCGAAGTGGAGGAAGCCTGCCGCACGTCCGTCGGGCCCGAACCCGATCACGAACAACGCGTCCTCGTCGCCGAGCGAGAACAGTGCGTCGAGCGCCATCACGAACCCCCTCTCGGGCGCCTCGCCACGCCAGTCGCGGGCGACGGCCTCGAGCTCGCGACGCAGACCGCTGTCGAGCTCGCTCGGGCGCAGCACGCGCGTCGCGTATCCCGCCTGCACGAGCCGGTGCACCGACTGGCGCACCTTGCGGATCGGGCGTCCTTCGAGCGTGAATCTCGCGGTGTCGACGATCGCCTCGTCCCCGTGATAGAGCGAGTGGAGACCGTGCGCGGCGTAGAGGGGGAGGAAGCCTTCGGATGCGCCGAGGATCGCGACGCGCCAGTCGCGTCGATGCGCGTGGTCGACGAAGCGTCCGATCAGCTCGTCCAGGCGGTCGCGCGGGCCGATCGGGTCGCCGGAGACGATCGCGACGCCACTGACGACGCGGTAGGCGAGGAACGCGGCTTCATCGGTTGTGAAGAAGTACGACTTGTCGGCGCGGAGCACAAACGGTGCGAGCGTGTCGACGCCCCATGCATGGACGAGCGCGCGCGCAACGACACGCTCACGCTCCTCTTGCACGACACGGTGGCGCCACGGTGCAATCCAGGCTGCGACCACCCAGAGGGTCGACGCGATCCCCAGCAGGAGCAGCGAGAGCGGGAACCAGTCGCCGAACGCGCCGACGAAGTGGGGCGAGCCCCGGAGATTCAGCGCGAGGAGATCGTCGAACGTCTCCCGCAGCGCGAAGCGAAGCGTGAGCGGCTGGTCCGCAGCTGTTCGGTTCACCCACAGCGCGATGAATGCGTAGACGCCGATCACTGCGATCACGCCGAGCGCGCGTCGCGCCACGAGCCCGCGTGACGCAGTGTCGCCGGGCCCGTCGAAGTTGTGCCGACGTGCGATCAGCATGATCAGGACGACCGCCGAGGCGAGCGTCCCGTGGTTGAAGCCGTGGAGGACATGGATGGCCGTCGAGAGGCCGGCGACAGCCGTAGCGACCTGCCAGGCGCGGTGTCTGCGGCGCGCGAGGCCACGCGACGCGACGAGCATCGCGACCGCTGCGAACACGCCGAAGGCTTTCGCCAGCGGCCCGACGGCGTCGGGCGTGATGCTGTGCAGGAGCCCGGCGTTGCGCCCGGGCAGCACCCCGTGGATCAAGTTCAGCAGCCCGCCGAGGGCGACGACGGTCGCGACGACGATCGGCGCCCGCTCGACGCGTCGCGGTTTCGCAAGCGCGGCTGCGCCGAGGGCCACGGCGGCCGCCGAGAGGTACACGAGCTGCAAGCGGCTGGCCGAATCGAGTGCCGAGCGCACGGGGACCTGCCGGACGATTGCCATCGAGAGGCCGACCTGGAGGTAGTTGAAGATCCCGAGGCTGAGACCGAGGACGACCGCGGCCGTCAGGCGCTCGATCCGAGCCCAGCGCGCATAGGCACCGAGCAGCGCCGCCGCGACCCCCCACACGATCAGGTACCAGAGGAGCGAGACCGAGGAGTGCCGCGAGAGCTCATCGAGAGGCAGCGCGAGCCCGATACGCGGGCCGGGCAGAGCGGGGTGGAGGAGGTACATCCAGCCCGTCGCAGCAACGCCGACGAGCAGCAGCACAGGGAACCCCGCTGCTTTACGCATGAGCAAGCCTCTTCGATGCCGCGAGGTAGGCGGCTGCCGCGCGGCCGCGCCAGATCGCCCAGTTGTGACCGCCGTGCACGACGGCGTAGCGGTACGGCAGGTGCAGCCGGCCGAGCGTGCGGGCGAAGTGGTTGTTCTCCTTGAGCGCGCGATCGCCGGTGCCGCTGTAGAGCCAGAAGTAGGTATGCGCCTTGTTCAACTTGCGTGCGGCCGCGCCGACCGTCAGTTGCGGGCTGTTCTTTCTCATCAAGGCCTGGTCACGGCCGAACACCGAGAAGACCGGGTCCGCCCGCTCGTAGCCGGACCAGCTCTCGACGACGCGGAACTCGCCGGGATGGTGGATCGCGATGTTGAGCGCGGCGTAGCCGCCTTCCGAGAGGCCGGCGATCGCGCGGCTCTGACCCGACCGGATCGTGCGGTAGCGCGCGTCGACTGCGCGAACGACATCGCGCGCGAGGAACGTCTCCCATCCCTCGTGCGGACGCACACCGTTGGCCCACTCCTTGTCGGTGAACGAGCCCGTCGATCCATACGGCATCACCAGGATCATCGGGCGCGCGCGGTGCAGGGCCACGAGCTCGTCCTGGACGACGCCCATGCGCACGGTCGCGAGGAACGCAGCCGGACGCCCTGGGAATCCGTGCAGGAGGTAGAGCACCGGGTAACGGCGCTTGGGGTGCGAGGAGTACCCCGGTGGCAGGTACATGTCGATCAGCTGCCGACGGCCGCCGAGCGCCGGGCTCGCGAGCACGAACTGCGTGGCCGAGCCATGGACTTTCACGAACGCCGCGTCGTGAGGTGGGGCGAACCCGCGGTACACCCAGTAGTTGTCGACGTAGCGATACGTGCCGACCAGCCCCACCGCCACGAACGCCGCGAGCGCTGCTGCGGCAAGCCAGCCGCGGCGTGGTGCAGGGAGCACCGAGGTGGACATACCCTCAGTTTGGGCCGCCGTGCCTGAACGGCGGATTAACGCGTTGGCGCCGAGAGGCTTGATGTGGAACTGCGTGCTTGCGGGGATGGCTCAGACCAAGCAGGTCGTTCGGGTCGGGCGCAGGGCATAGCGGTGCCTACGTTCAAGCCCGACCACGTCCTTCAAAGGCGCGGCGAGATGCGCCGCGTCTGAGCCACCAGCCGCGAGTGCGCGTGCGTTTCACATCAAGTCTCTAAGTGGCGGAGCGCGAGCCGCAGCCAAGCGACTGCGTGGGCCTGCCAGAGCGCCGTTTCGTGCGCCCCGGCGTAGACCTCGAAAACGTGCGGGACACGGGCCGCAACGAGCTCTCGGCTTGCCTGCTCGTTCTCGGCGAGGAACCGGCTGTCGCTACGGCCGACGTAGAAGGCGAAGAACGTCGAGGTGCCCTTGAGCCCGGAAAACAGGTTGTGCGCGTTCGCCGCGGGCCCCCGGTGCAGCGGCTGCGTCCCGGTCGGGTCGGTCGGGTGGAAGTAGCCGGACCAGGACTCGATGACCGAGAACGTTCCCGAATGGTGGAGACCGACGATCGTCGCGCCGTAGCCGCCCGCGGACAGCCCGACGATCGCGCGCCCTGTACGCGAACGAATCGTGCGGAAATGCGCGTCGATGTAGCTCGGCAGCTCGCGTGCGATGTAGTTCTCCCAGTTGCGACCGGAGCCCCAGTTCAGGTACTCGGGATCGGTGTCCCCGGCGCGAGAGCCCTGCGGCAGCACGAGGATGGCAGGCCCGACGTTCGCCATCGCGTTTGCGAGCCACGTGTTGCCGCGATAGGCGCTCGCGTCGGCCGGCAAACCGTGGAGGAAGTAGATGACCGGGAAGCGGCGGTGTGGGAGGTCGTCGTAGCTCGCCGGGAGGATCACCCGGGCGTGGACGTCGCCGTTGAGCGCCACGGAGGTGATCCGCTCGTCGAGGTCTCGGCTCTGATGGGAGAGGCTCGCCGCGGCGGCGGCCGCGAACGCGAGCGCCGCCAGCGCGATGGCGGCGCGCCAGGAGGAACGCCTCATCCAGACACCATGCCCGGCACGGCCTGGTTGGCGTCGCAGACGCAACGATTTCTTCACGTTTCCCTAGCTACCGTCAGCCGGAGATGGTGATGTTCGCTGCGATCGTGACGGCGCTGCTCCTGCCGGGCTTCTCCCCGGTTGCGCCCGGCCCCGCCGGCGGCGAGGTGCTCGAGGGGACGTTCCCGGGGACGATGCGGCCCGGCTACGTGTACCTCCCGCCGGGGTTCAGCGCGGCCCAGCGCTACCCGGTCGTCTACCTCCTGCACGGAATGCGCGGATCGCCGTCGGAATACATCGCGGCCACGCAGCTGCCAACGTTCGCCGACACGGAGATCGCCGCCGGACGCCTCCGGCCGTTCATCGCGATCATTCCGGCCGCCGGGTCGACCCCCGCCTACAACGGCGAGTGGGCAGGCCCGTGGGAGCGCGCGCTCGTCCAGCGGGTGGTCCCGTGGGTGGACGCTCACCTCCCGACACAGCAGACCGCCGCTGGACGCGTGCTCGCGGGGCTGTCGGCAGGCGGCTTCGGCGCGGTCGACATCGGCCTGCGGAATCCGCAGCTCTTCGGGACGATCGAGTCGTGGTCCGGCTACTTCAAGCCGGTGCGCGACGGGCCGTTCAAGAACGCAACGCGCGCCGTGCTCGCCGCGAACGATCCGAGGCGGCTCGTCGTCACGCAGCGGCCGCTCCTCTCGAAGACGCGCTTCTATGTCTCGACCGGGCCGGCGCACAGCCGCTGGGCGCCGCCGTCACAGACAATCGACTACGCGAGCCGCCTGCGGGCCCTCGGGCTCCGCTATGTGCTGCGCATCTTCCCCAGCAAGCAGGGCGAATGGCGCGATCAGCTCGATGACGGCTTGCGCTGGGCTCTCGGACCACCGACTTGAGGCACGCGTAGAATCTCCGAATGCTCGGGAACGTCCTGACCGCAATCGTGACGCCGTTTCGCGACGACGGCTCCATCGATTTCGATTCCTTCCAGCGGCTCGCGCGGCACCTCGTCGAGAACGGCTCCGACGGCCTCGTCGTCTCCGGCACGACGGGTGAGAGCCCGAACCTCACCGACGACGAACGTCTCGACCTGCTCCGGGCAGCGATCGAAGCGGTGGGGGACGAGGCGACCGTCGTCGCAGGTACCGGCACGTACTCGACTGCGCACTCGGTGCACCTCACCGAGCAGGCGCACGGGCTCGGCGTGGATGCGTTCCTCGTCGTGACGCCGTACTACAACAAGCCGCCGCAGCGTGGGATCGTCGCGCACTTCGCGGAGATCGCGCGGGTGAGCGACAAGCCGATCGTCGTCTACAACATCCCGGCTCGCGTCGTGGTCAACATCGAGCCGGAGACGATCAGCCGACTCGCGGAGATCCCGACGCTGCGCGCGGTCAAGCAGGCAAACGACGACCTTGCGCAGGCGAAGCACATCGTCGACACCGGCCTCGACCTCTATGCGGGCGACGACAACCTGGTCCAGCCGTTCCTCGAGCTTGGCGGAATCGGAGGCGTCTGCGTTCACACTCACATCGTCGGGCCGCAGGTCGCCGCGCAGGTGAAGGCATTCCTCTCGGGCGACGCGGACCGTGCGAGGGAGATCGATCGCGAGCTCGCTCCGGCGTACGAGCTGTTGAAGGTGCAGTCGAACCCCATCCCGATCAAAGCGGCGCTCAATCTGCTCGGACACGGCGTGGGCGGGCACAGGCTGCCGATCCCGCCGCCCACCGAGGACGAGATCGCTGCCGTCCGCGGCTGTCTCGAGCGGCTGGGTCTGCTCGTCGCGGCCTAGACCCGCCTACCGCCTACACTGCCTCCCCTATGAGTGACGTATTACGCGTGATCCCGCTGGGCGGGCTCGGCGAGGTGGGCAAGAACATGACGGTCTACGAGATCGGCGGCGAGTGCATCGTCGTCGACGCCGGAATGGCCTTCCCGCGCGACGAGCACCTCGGCGTGGACGTGATCCTCCCGGACTTCGGCTACCTGCGCGACAAGCGCGTCCGCGCGGTCGTGCTCACGCATGCTCACGAGGACCACGTCGGCGCGCTGCCCTTCCTGATGCGCGAGATCACGGTCAACGAGATCTGGGGGACCCGGCTCACGCTTGGCCTCGTCAAGTCGAAACTCGACGAGCACGGGCTGTTGCGCGCGGCCGAGCTGCAGGAGGCCGACCCGGACGGGGCGCCCGTCCAGCTCGGCCCGTTTCGGCTCGAGTTCATTCGCATGGCGCACTCGATTCCCGACTGCGTCGGGATCGCAATCGGCACCACCGCCGGCCTGGTGTTCCACACCGGTGACTGGAAGCTCGATCACACGCCGGTCGACGGGCTGCGCACCGACGTCGGCCGCCTCGCCGAGCTCGGGAACCGCGGTGTCGATCTGCTCTGCGGGGACTCGACGAACGCCGAGCGCCCGGGCTTCACCCGCAGCGAGCGCGTCGTCGGCGAGGCCTTCCGGCAGATCATCCCGACGCGCAGCGGACGCATCCTCGTCTCGAGCTTCGCATCGAACATCCACCGCATGCAGCAGGCGATCGAGGTGGGCGTCGACTCCGGCCGGAAGATCGTCGTGATCGGCCGGTCGATGAAGCGCAACATGAACGTCGCGCGCAACCTCGGCTATGTCGAGGTGCCGGAGGACGCGCTCGTGAAGCCCGCGCAGCTCGACGAGATCCCGGCGCACCAGCAACTCATCCTTTGTACGGGCTCGCAAGGCGAGCCGCTGTCGGCGCTGACGCGCATCGCCTACAACGACCATCCGGCGATCAAGGTCGAGCGCGGCGACACGGTGATCATGTCGTCGCGCCCCGTCCCGGGCAACGAACTTCGCGTGCACGACACGATCAACCGGCTGACGAGGAACGGGGCGGAGGTGTTGCACGAGGAGAACGCCGACGTGCACGTCTCCGGTCACGCGCGCGCCGAGGAGTTGCGCACGCTGCTCAGCCTCATCCGCCCGAAGGCCGTGCTGCCGATCCACGGGGAGTACCGCATGCAGTCGGCGCACGCGCGTCTCGCGCAGGACGCTGGCGTGCCCGCCAACTCAATCGTGATCGCGGAGAACGGCGACGTCGTCGAGCTCTCGAGCACGGGAGTGCGCATCGTGGACAAGATCGAGGCCGGCGTCACCTACGTCGACGGGCTCGGCGTCGGCGACATCACCGACGTTGCCCTCCGCGACCGCCGCCATATGTCGGAGGACGGTGTGCTGATCGTGGTGACGACGCTCGCCGACAACGGCTCCGTCGCCCCAGAACTGATCTCCCGCGGTTTTGCCGAGAACGACGACGAGCTGTTCTCGGAGATGCGGGACGAAGTGCGCGACATCGTGCGCGAGCTCCTCGCCGACGATATGCGCGAGATCAAACTCATGCAGGAGCACATCCACGACGGCCTCGGCCAGCTGATCTACGACCGCACGCGCCGCCGGCCGATGATCCTGCCCGTCGTCATCGAGGTATGACCACGCCTCCCGGGATTACGCGTCCAGACTGGGCGGCGGTGATCGCGGAGCACGCGGTGGAGGACGCCACCGCGCAGAGGCTGATCGGCCAGCTCGCGGCGGTCGAGGTCTCGTCACTCGCGTTCTGCCGGCTGCTCGAACGGTGGGCGCGCGGCGAGCCCGACCCCAGCACCCCCGGGCGGCGCCAGGCGGCGCTGCGGCGCGCAGCCGACCGCGTCGAGACCGCGCTGGCGGGGCTCGAGCAACCGCTCGGCCGCTACCTGCTGGAGCTCGAAGCCGACTCGGCGGAAGGACGGTCGTGGTTCGGCGAGCCGAGCCGCGCAGAGCTCGTCGACTGGGAACCGGTGCTGAACCGGGCCGGCGTGAGCGTCGAGCCGCATCGCATCGCCGCCGCGTATCTGGAGCTCGCCGTCCTCGTGCGTGCACTCGAGGGACTGTCGGCGACGGTGCAGTGGCAGTCGACGCTCGATCGAGGCTCACTCTGGGCCGGGCTCTTCGACCTGCGCGAAAACCTGCTCGGCCGCGCGCTGGACGACCTGCGCGCCATCGCCGCGTAAGCCTCAGGCGTAAGGACGCTCGCGCAGGCGAGTAATTCCGAGTTGGACCTGCGAGGCGCTCCGGCACGTATGTCCATCGTCACGTGATTCCGTTCCTCATAGCGCTCGCACTCGCTCCATGGGCACACCCGCTCTCGTTCCGTCCTGTGACGGGGTGGCAAACGGGCGCGAGCGGCAACACGCGCTCGGCCTACGTCGGCCCTGGCCCTCATGCGACCGTGCCGCTGGAGTCCTCCGCGTGGATTGCGCGGAACGTCCGCTACAGGGATGAAGCGACTGCCGACCCGCCGAACAAGACTCTCGCCCACCTACCGGCCCGCGGCATCATCGTTTGGGCGGTCATCTATGCCCCCGCATCGAGCGGGCGACCGATCCAGCTTGACCTTCGACGGGCGAGACACCTCGCGTGCTGCGACGGGCCGGTTCGGGTCGCGGGAGGCACCTACGAACTAGCGGGCTATGGCCCTCGCCGCGCGTATTCGATGATCGTTCGGGTCTACTTCGGCTCGCGTCCGACCCGGACCGTCGTCGCGGCAGCACAGCTGGCACTGAATTACCTGCGGCTTCCTTCGCCTACGTAGAGGCGGCTACTCAGGGGTCACTCGCGAACACTGGCGCAGCCGAGCGGGAGTCTCGATTCTCGTCCCGCTCTCGCGGGCGCCGAGAACACTAGGCGTCTACCCCGTTTTCTTGACTTCGACTCCGATGACACGGATGTCCACGTCGCCGACGTTTTCGAGCGTGTGCGGCGCGAGCGCTTCGAGCCAGACAGCAGCGCCAGGCTGCGGAAGTGGGCCACCTCGTGAGTCCGCCATCACGTCGCCGGAATCGTCGCGGCGTATGAAGTCCGAGAACGAGTCGACGATCATGACCTGCGGCCAGCAGTGCGTGTGCAGCGCGCTCGTCTCGCCGGGTGCGATCCGCGTGGTGATCACACGGACGTTGTCGTTCTCGAACAGCAGGCTGTGCGTGTCGGGAGCCGCGATCAACGCGTCGAGCGGATCCGGCCATGCATTCACCGGCGGAGCCTATGTCGATGATGAACGCATTGCAAACGCGGAGCCGTCGCTGCCGGCGCGGGCTGCATGTCCGCGACTTGGCCGGATGCACGCGAAGGCGGGAACGAAACCGCCATTTGGGCTGGGACGCTCAGGCGTCATTCGCGAACTCAATGTCATTCTCGGTAAGCGGCAGCGTCCGGTAGCTGGCGCAGACTCGATCGGCGGCGGCTGACTCGATTCCGAATGTCGTCCCGTAAGTGGTCTGACCATCCAGCGTTGTGTCGCCGCCGCCGACCGAGACCGTCGAACGTGACCTGATAGGAGCGTGGCTTTGCCTCGATTGAGGTCTGTCCGTTCGCCGGTCGCCGCCCCCAACGGCTATTGGAGGCGAGACGAATGATCGTGATCGGAGTGGACGTACACAAGCAGTCGGTGACCGC
>JAOPYY010000265.1 GCA_025964395.1 Actinomycetes bacterium
GATGGGTTGTGGATGCGGAGCCGGGTCAGGTTGACGGTGGCGAAGGCCGCCAAGACGATCACGGCGAGGCCGTACTCATACGAAGTGGTGACGAGGCCCCCGCCCTTCGCGACGGCGAACCCGGCAGCGACGGCGGGAATGCCCAGCCCGAGGTAGGAGACGGCGAACAGCACGGACAGGACTCCGGCTCGTTGGTCGGGGTGGGCGAGCGGCGCGACGAGTCGGATGCCGCCCTGGAAGCCGGCGCCGAAGCCGACTCCGGCAAGTGCGGTCCCGGCGAAGAAGCCCGGCGAGGAGGCAGCCCGGAGGGAGAGCAACACGGCACCTACGCCGGCGATGAGCGTGGTGGTGCCGATCAGCATCACCCGGGGCGCGGGCGTCGCCCGCAGCACGTATGTGGTGAGTGACGCGACTCCGGCGAGGATGCCGAGTCCGAGCCCGCCGTCGACGACCGATGCCGAGCCGACGAGATGGTCGATCAGGGCTGGTCCCAGCGAACCGTAGAAGCCGGCGAGGGCCCAAACCGCGAAGAGCACGGGCGCGGCGGCGAGTAGCGGTCGGCGGATCTGGACGGGGAGGGCGAGCTGCGGAATCAGCGACCGCCAGGCTCCGGGCGCCCTCGGACTGGTCTCGGGCAGCAGGGCCACGCTGAACATCTGGAGGACCAACATGCCGGCGAAGACGACGTAGATCAGCTGCGTCGGCGCAGGAAGCCATTGCACCGCGAACGCCGAGAGGAGTACCCCGATCGTCGTTCCGAGCCCCGGCGCGGTGGCGTTGGCGACCGCACCACGAGTCTGCTCGACGTCGAGCATGCCGGCGCCGACCGCGCCGATCGCACCGCCGGTCGCCACGCCCTGGACGATGCGCGCGGCCACGAGCGCGGCGACGCTATGAGCGTCTACGAAGATCGCAAGAGCGAGGACGTTTCCGGCGATGCCGACAAGCAGCACCGGTCGGCGTCCGATGTGGTCGGATAGCCGTCCCGCCGTGAGCAACGCTGCGAGGAAGGCGATGGCGTACACGCCGAAGACGATGGTCGTGGTCAGCGCCGAGAAACCCCACGCCGCCTGGTACGCGGCATACAGCGGAGTGGGAGCAGACGACGCCGCCAGGAACGACACCGTGATCGAGGCCAGGCCGAAGAGGCGAAGCAGCGGCCGTCCTGCCTGCGGTTCGACCGCAGCGACGTCGGCGGCCGCCGCGGGTTCAGCGACGGTTCTCACGCGACCTTATCGACGGGTTGTCCGTCGACGGAGAGCGCGACGGTGATGTTCCCGCGCGTTGCGTTCGAATACGGACAGCGCTTGTCTGCTCGCAGCATCAATTCGTGCGCTTCTTCGGCGGTGATGTTCGGTGCGTGGAGGTCGAGTGAGACCTGAAGCCCGAAGCCGCCGGAGTCGAGTGGACCGATACCGACCCGTGAGGTGATTTGCGATCCGGTCGCGTCGAGGTTGCGCCCTTGCGCGACTCCGAGAAGCGCCGACTGGAAGCAGGCTGCGTAGCCGACGGCGAACAGTTGCTCCGGGTTCGTTCCCGGTCCGTCATCCCCGCTCATCGTTGCTGGAACGGAGAGATCCACTTCGAGTCGGCCGTCACTCGTTCGGCCATGACCTTCGCGACCGCCCTCGACAACCGCCTCTGCTGTGTAGAGGACTTCCTTCAGTTGGGTTGGCATGGTCACAGGCTCCTTCCGCGTCGCTACCGGTGGTGGTCGACGACTTCGATGTTGTTGCCGTCGGGGTCGAGCACGTAGGCGGCGTAATAGCCCGCGTGATAGCGCGGACGCTCACCGGGCTCGCCGTTGCTGCGATATCCGGCCGCGGTCGCGTCGGCGTGGAAGCGGCGTACGTCGTCGTCTTCGCCCGAGAACGCGAGGTGGAGGTGGTGCGTCGGCTCGCCGGCGACAAGGAGGACGGAGCCGTCTGATGCGCCGACAGAAAGCGCGGCGCTGTCCGCTGCTTGGCGCCGGACCGTGAGTCCTGCTGCAGGCCCGATCGTCGTATAGAACGTGGTTGCCGCCGCTACGTCGCTGACGCGGATGGCGACGTGATCGATGCTGCCTCTCGGCCGCGCGCCGTCACGGTAGACGGCTTCGAAGCTGTTGCCGGCGGGGCCTTTGAGAAATGCAGCGTAGTAGTCGTCGGCGTAATCCGGACGCGGGCCGGCCGGCCCGTCATCGGTAAAGCCCGCGTCGATGCCGACTTCCCAGAAGCGCTCGACGTGTGCTGGGGTCGGCGCTACGAACGCGACGTGAACTCGCCGTGCAATCGGATGCGCCTCGTCGGTCAGCGTCAGCGCGAAGTTGCGCCAGGCCGAAAGCGTTGGCGTGCTCGTGGTCTGCTCGATCTCGAGCTCATGGAGCACCGCCATGAAAGCGATGGTGGCGGCCGCTAGGTCGGCGACGCGAAGGGTGATGTGGTCGAACATCGCATCCTGGCGCGCGTGTGGGCTGCTGTCCGTGGTCGACGAAAGCGCGGTGTCCGCCGCCGCCGTGTATTCCGCGTATGCCTCGGGCGAGATCTCGCCGCGCTCGAGCAGTTCGTTCAGTTTCGTGCCCGGTGTCGATTCGTTGCTCACAGCTGCCTCCTCTGATCGGATTCGCGTCGTGACTGGTGTCGGCTAGACCGCTCTGCGGCCTCCGTCGACTGCGACGGTCGTGCCAGTGACGTAGCTCGCTCGTGGAGATGCGAGGAATGCGACGACCTCGGCGATTTCCTCGGGCTGTGAAGCGCGATGCATCGGCGTTGTCTCTCCGAGCGCCGTGATGAACTCCCGGCCTGACGGAGATGGGGTGTAGACGGGTCCTGGCGCGATCGCGTTCACGCGTACGCCACTCCCGCTGTACTCCGCAGCCCAGGCGCGCGTCATCGCTTCGAGCGACGCCTTCGTCGCGCCGTAGGCCGCGCCGCCTACGAGCCCGACGCCGCCGGCCATGCTGCTGACGTTGACGATGCTGCCGTGGCCCCTCGCAGCCATTCC
>JAOPYY010000276.1 GCA_025964395.1 Actinomycetes bacterium
TGTGGGCGTCACTCACCGGGAGCGCCGAACTGCCGATCTTGCTGCTGTTGTTCAGCGTGATGCGGCCCTTGACGACCAGCGGCACCTTCGTGATCGTGGAGCTCTGGGTCAGACACAAGTTCCCCTCGACGTACAAGGGTGAGGCGATGTTCACCCCCTGGTTAACACTCTAGTCGCACACCGATGCCGGCGTGCTCGCCGGCTTCGTGGCGTAGATGTAGTTCCAAACGGGCGTGTTGAGAGGCTGTGTCAGCGTCGGGTGCACGGCCACCGACACGGTCAGGGTGCGGGTCGAGTACACCGGCGCCGACTGATGAACGCTCGGATTGAGGACATACGCGGTGGACGTGATCAGCCAGACGGCTGTGCCCGTGTTGAGCACGCCCCCCCAGATCACGTAGCCGTTGGCATTGGCATAGGTGTCCCTGAGCACGCAGGGGGGAGTGGTGCTCTGGTAGGTCTTTCCCGGCAGGCCGCAGAAGACATCCTTGTCGAGCGCGTTGTTCCCGATCCCTGTCGCCGGGTCCGCAGGGTCGCCGAGCACGGCCAGCGCGTTGTTGATGCCGGACTCCGCGAGGCGGTAGGCGCCGTCGCGCGAGAGCGAGAGCTGCGAGGAATTCTGGTTCGACGTCGTGTAGTAGATGAGACTCGTCGTCGAGATCGTCAGGACGATCATCACGAGGAGTGAGAGCGCGAGCGCGATGCCCGATTCGTCATTGAGGCGTTTCAGCACGTCGCCACCCCGGCTCCGCACGTTCGCGGTCCGTTGCGAAACGCGATGTCGTCGACAAGCCGATAGCTTTGCGTCGCACCTGCTCGATTCACCGTCAGGTCGACGTGCAAGCGAGGAAGCGCGAACGAAGCGTCCTGAGTCGTGATGGAGGCGGCGCCGGTTCCCGCGCCGACGGACACGACATGCGAGTTCGGCGGCACGTACGCGAACACGTTCGCTGACGTCAACGACGTCACCATGATTTGCAGCGACCCTGTGCAGCTTGTCGCCACAGCGCGATAGAGCACATAGGTCGAGCCGCTCGCCGACGTGCACCAGGTCACCGCATTTGTCCCCGAAGCGCACCCGTCACTCCACGAGTACAGCGTGACGGAGCTCGCCCAGGTGTTGTAGGTCGCGGGCGTCGAGATCGTGCAACTGCCGCGAACGTCGCGGCGCAGCTTGTTGAGGGCAAGCCTGCTCTCCTGCTGTGCCTGGACACGCTGGTTCTGGTCGGACGCCGCGTGAATACCTGAGGTGAAGAGGCTGACGACGCCTCCGAGAACGACGGTGAGGATCGCCATCACGACGATCATCTCGACGAGCGAGTACCCGCCCTCGCCGCCGAGCTCTTGCGTCACTTCGACCTCGCTTCGACCTCAGCGAGCGCCTGCCGTGCGACCGCGGTGCTGCGGGCGCCGATTCCCCACAGAGCCCACACGCGGCGGTCGGCCGCGAGGAGCGTGTGCAGCGCTTGCGCACCGTGCGACCAGCCCAACTCGGCGCCGGTGACGATCCACGCATGCTGGTAGAGCCAGTGCTTGACGTTTGCGTCTGTCGCGTTGGGATGGTGGTTCAGCCAGACGAGCAGATCCTTGGCACGCGCGCTGAGAGTGATCTCGTCGAGCGGTTCGCGACGAGCTCCAGGGACGATGAACGCGGGCGAACGCTTCTGCGGGAGACGGTTCGCGGGAGCCTTCGCGCGGCTGGGAGTCACCGCCGACGTCGTCCGGACCTTACGGGGCGTGGTCTTCGTCGCGGGGGCAACGGTGCGCACGGCCAGGTCTGCGAGCTTGACGGCGGTCGGCGTGACGGTGGAAACGTCCTCGGGCAGCCCGCGCTCAGTCCCGCTACGGGCGAGGTGGAGGACGACAAGCGGAGCGCCGGTGTCGAGCACCCTGGTGCCGGGAGCCGGCGACTGGGAGACGACCGTATTCGACGCGAAACCGTGCACAGCGCCTGCGATCCGGAACGAGAAGCCGGCGTCGGTGAGCGTCCCCTTCGAGAAGACGAAGGCCTGGCGGCGAAGATCGGGGACGACGAGGACGCGCGGGGCAGCGGGCGCGGTCGTCGTGGTCGGGGTGACCGCTGGGGCTGCGCCCATCCGTTGGGCCGCGGCGAACGTCAATGCGGCCGTGGCAAAGAGCCAGATGACCGTCAGGGCGAGCAGACGCGGAACGAACGAACCCATCGCGGTACTTCCTTCGGCACGAAGCCGCCGGAACTCAACCCCCAGTTGCGGTGAAGTAGACGACCTGGCCCGCGGGGCTGGAGGCGCTGTCGAGGCTCCGGGACCGGCTTTGCGAGTCGCCGACGACAGCGAAGACCGGGTTGGGCGCCGCGTTCGTCTGGACGGAGTCGAGCCACGTGAAGGCCGCGCCGGCGAAGGACTGGAACCAGGGCTCGTCCTGGGGGTACCCCGTCGCCGGCTGGAGCTGAAGATGAAGGTGCGGGCCTTCGGCGTGGCCGGTGTGCCCGACGAGGCCGACGGGCAGGCCGGCGGCGAGCGACGCCCCCGGCACGACGACCGGCTCGAGGTAGGACAGGTGGCAGTAGGTCCAGGTCAGGCCGTCGGTGGTGGCGATCGTGAAGCCGATGCCGCAGTTGCCCGTGGGCGACGGCCACGCCTCCGTGACCGTGCCGTTGGAGAGCGCATAGAGCTGCGAGCCTTCGGGGGCCGCGATGTCGGCTGCCGGATAGTCGTGGTGGGTGTGTCCGACGTGCACGAGCCCGGGGCCGCCGCCGACCGGAAAGACGTAGCCGTCCGAGTAGGTCGGTGCGCCGAGGAGCGCGCCTGCACCAGGGGTGAAGGCGGTGCTCGAGGTCTGGTCGCGCGCGGTCGCGAGCGAATCCTGTGCGGCCTGCAGCTCGGCCTGGCGGGCGTCCACGTCCGCCTGCGCCGCCTGAACGCGGAAGTCGGCGAGCGCCGCCGACTTCTGCGCGTTGAGCCGGTCGGTGAAGTTCTGGTCGTCTTGAGCCCCGGCGAGCGCCGTGTTCTCCTTCGCCTGCAGGTCGGCGAGCACGGCCTGCGCGTCGAGGAGCCTGGCGTTCGCGTCGGCAACGGCCTGCGTGGCAGAGTCGAGTTGCTGCTGCGCTCCGTCGAGCGCGTTCGAGAACACGGCTCCCCCACCTTCGTACTGCTGCGCGAGCTGCAGCACCTCGTCGACGTACCACTGGGCATGGTTATAGGAGAAGACCGCGCTGTTGATGTCGGTGGCACCGCCGGTCGCGGCGAGGTAGCGCGCGGCGGAGTAGATCGCGTCTTCGGCGTTCCACGGATCGGCGACGCCGTCGCCGTTCGCGTCGAGGCACCAGCGCGCCCACGTGTCGGGCATGAACTGCATCCACCCGATTGCGCCGGCCGAGCTCGGCCCCATGTTCTGGCCGAAGTTCGACTCGATCTTGTTGATCGCGGCGAGCACCGACCACGGCACGCCGTAGGCCTGTCCCGCCGCCTGCCAGATCGGCTGCAGTTGCTCGAAGGTGAGTGACTGCGGTTGCGCCGGCGCGACGAGCAGTTGCGGAAAGAGAACCGTCGAGATGTTCGGCGTGGCGGCGCTCGGAAGCTCCCCGGCCGACGCTGACGCGGTGGCCGCCAGCCCGGCGACGAGCGCGACCAGCAGGAGAGATCTCATCAATCCCCCAGCGGAGCCAGGCGGAGCTCGAACTCCGGCTCGGGCTCGGGCGCTTCCGGCTCGGGCTCTTCGATCATCGCCGCCGAGGAGGCGTTGTGGTCGAGCCCGGCGGCCTGCGACTTCTCGGCGTGCTCGAGCGCGACCATGAAGTCGTGCCGGCTGCTCGACGCGTTCGCGGCGACGTCGCGGTCGATCGTCCCGTCGAGCACCTTGTCGATCAGCGCCTTCTGGAACGTCTGCATCTTGAAGAACTCACCTTCCGCGATCGCGTCGGTGATCTCTTCCGGCTTGTTCTCGCGGATCAGGTCGGCGATGCGCGAGTTCGTGATCATGATCTCGACCGCCGCCACACGACCGCCGCCGAGACGTGGCAGCAGGCGCTGTGAGACGACACCGCGCAGGACGCCGGCCATGATCGACCGGATCTGCACCTGCTTCCCTTCGGGGAAGAACTCGATCATGCGTCCGATCGTCTCTGCGGCATCGACGGTGTGCAGCGTCGAGAACACGAGGTGGCCGGATTCGGCGGCTTGCAGCGCGGTCTGCGCCGTCTCCGCGTCGCGCAGCTCGCCGATCAGGATCGTGTCCGGATCCTGGCGGAGCGCGCGCCGGAGCGCCTGGCCGAAGTTCTCTGTGTCGAGGCCGATCTCGCGCTGGTTGACGATCGACTGGTGATCGGGGTGCAGGATCTCGATCGGGTCTTCGATCGTGACGATGTGCGACTGCCGCGCGCGGTTGATGTAGTCGATCATCGCGGCAAGCGTTGTCGTCTTACCGGAGCCGGTCGCACCGGTCACGAGGACGAGGCCGCGGTGCTCTTCGGCAAGCTTGCGGATCCCCTCGGGCAGGCCGAGGTCCTCGAACCGCGGCACCTTCTTCGGGATCACGCGGAGTGCGAAACTGGTCGCGCCTCGTTGCCGGAACGCGTTGACGCGAAAGCGCGGAAGATCGCCGAAGGTGTAGGCGATGTCGAGATCGCCGCTCTCGTGGTAGAGGTCGTAGCGCTGGGGAGCAACGGCCGTGACCGCGCGCAGGTACGAGTCAAGATCGGCCTCGGTGAGCGGCTCGGTGCCCTCGAGGGGCGCGACGGAGCCGTCGCGGCGCACCATCGGCGGCCGGTCGAGCTTCAGGTGGATATCGGACGCGCCGGAATCGACGGCGAGCCGCAGAAGGTCGTTGAGTTCCATACCGACCCTCATGTCGGCAGGAAGGGCGCTGTTCTTTAGGAGCGGCGGCCGAGAGCGTCCAGAGCCCTGAGCGGAAGCCGCGCCAGGCCTTGCTGCTCGGTCGGCGCCGAGAGCTCCCCGAGGAGCAGCCGTTCGACGGTCCGCCAGAGGAGTTGCGTCCGCGCGACGCGCCAGGAGAGGCGCGGCCAGCGGTCGAGCGCCTGCTTCAGCTTCCACGAGGCGTTGTGCAGCGGCAGCAGCGCCTCCTCGACCGCCGCCTCGTACGCCTGGAGCGACGAGGAGCGCCCCTCGAGCAGGTCGAGCACGGCCGCCGTAGCGAGCTTCGACGAGACGAAGCACTCGTACATGCCGTCGCCCGAGACGGGGTCGATCAGCCCGGCGGCGTCGCCCACGAGCAGCGCCCGCTCCCCGGCGATCCGCGCGCCGGGCCGGCGCAGCGGGAGCCTGTGGCCGCGTACGCTCTCGAGCTGCGACGGGTCGAGGTCGTGCGCACGACAGACGCGGGCGAGGTGCTCGCGGATGCGCGGCCCCTCGCTCTGCCACGCACCTACACCGACGTTCACGTGGTCGCCCTTCGCGAAGACCCAGCCGTAGCCGCCGGGGATCTCACCGAGCTCGACCACCGCGCGGCGCCCGTAGCGCTCCTTCGACACGGCACCGTACGGAACGTTGCCTTCGTAAGCGACACCGTGCACGATGCCCTCGCCCAGGCCGAACGCGCGCGCCGTCGTTCCGTTGGCGCCGTCGGCGCCGATCACGATGTCGGCGGGCGCGTCAGTGACGTCGATCGTCGTCCCTTCGCGCACCTCGACGCCGCGCTCACGCGCCGCGTCGAGCAGAAAGGCATCGAGGCGGCGGCGCTGCGTCATCCGGATCACGGGCTCGGCGGCCCTGCGCTCGACCGCGTCGCCGTAGCGGAAGCGGAGCTCGAGCAGGTCGACCTCAGCCTCGACGACGGGCGACGGGTCGACCGGGCACTGCCGGACGGCGCGCACCGTCAGCCCGCCGCCGCACGGCTTGTCGCGCGGAAAGGTCGCCTTGTCCACGAGGAGCACGCGCACCCCCGCCTCTGCGAGACGGTACGCAGTCGTCGAACCGGCGGGCCCTCCGCCGACCACGAGCACGTCGAAGTGCTCCACGTCGTTGAGGCTACAGGGGATGAGGCTACAATCTCGCCTCCCGGGGGTGTGCCCGAGCGGCCAAAGGGAACGGGCTGTAAACCCGTCGGCTCAGCCTACGGAGGTTCGAATCCTCCCGCCCCCACTTCGACAGTTGCACTAGCTGTTGCACGGTTTCGAGGCGGCCTCCGGGCCGCCTCGAACCTTTGGTGTCGCAAGTAGCGGCCGACGATAGAACGCGCTATTGCGCCACCGGCCGGACGCCGATACTCGGGACATGAGTATTCGGCTTTCGACGATCGCCCTTTCGTGCTGCGCGCTCGTCGCTTGTGCTTTTGCCGCAGCGTCAGCACGCGGTCACACCGGGGCTCGGCCGCCCGGACTGACGGAGCAAGCGGAAAGTCTCGCGCTCGCGAATCCCGTCGTGCGCAGCCTTCTACGGGGCCGCCCGCGCACGGTCAGGGCCGACCAATGGCGAACGTGTCCCGACGAACGGCCTTTCGGCGCAGTCGTGGAGGTGAGGCTCTCTGCACCGATCTCCGTTGACGGGAACTTCCCGATGCTGGACCAGCGGCCGGCCACCCATAGGCGGTACTTCACGTACGTAGAGCATGTGCGCGCCACAGGGGTGTGGACGATCGGGATCTGGGTCGACGTAGTCCGCCGCCGGGTCGTGGGCGTCGATCCGACGTTCGGTGACGGTGTGCGCCTTCGGAGTAGACGAGTCGTCGGAAAGGTCGTTCCTGGGCCACGGGCCGCCTGCTAGTCCGCCGAGCTCTGCTGAACCCCTCAACCCGAGCTGAAGGTTGGATCGACTAGCTGCCGTGGTTCCCGTTTGCCGCTGACGGCGCGGCAGCGGCGTGTGCCCGCTTGAGAGAATGCAGTCGTGGACGAACGTGCGGTCAACGAGCTGCACCGGCTGGCAGACCTGGATGCCGAGCTCTCTGACCGTGCTTCGGCCTTGCGGGGCCTGGACGAAAGGGTCGCTGCCCTCCGCGCCCGCGGCGAGGCGATCGACGCGTTCTTCGCCGCCTATCCCGAGGAAGAGGCCCGCCGCAGCGCCGAGCTGAGGGAGGCGGAGGAGGAGCTGACGCGCCGCCGCGAGGAGCTGGCGGACGCGGAGCGGAGGGTCGCGGAGACGCATGACGACGAGGCCCGGATCCACGCCGAGCACGCCGTCGCGCGCGCCCTCGACCACATCGCGGTCGCGGAGAGTCGCAGCGAGCGAGCGAAGTCCGCCCACGACGAGCTCGAGCGCGATGCGACCGCGCTGCCACGGGAGCTCGACGAGCTGGAGTCACAGGCGCGCGCCGTGCCCGACGTTCCGCCTCTTGGCAGCTCACTCATCGAGTGGGCGTCACACGCGCACGCCGAGCTGTTCGTCGCGGCGGGTCAGATCGACGTGCAGCGGGAGCGCGTGATCCGCGAAGCGCACGAGCTCGCCACGATGCTGCTTGGTGAGCCGACCTACGGCACGACGGTCGCGCAGGCCCTCGCCCGCGTCGAGGGTTTGATCACCGCGGAGACACGCAAACAGTAAGCACGATGTTCGAGATCGGGGCCAGCCTCGCTGCGGCACGGCGAGCTCGCGGCCTCGCCTTGCGCGATGCCGAGCAGTTGACCTGCATGCGCGAGAAGTACCTGACGGCGCTCGAGGACGACCGCTTCGAGGAGCTCCCCGGGCGCGCGTATGCGCGTGCATTTCTCCGTACGTACGCAACGGCGCTGGGGCTGCAGGCCGACCGGTTCGTGGCGGAGTTCGATCTGCAGCAGCCGGAGCCGGAGGAAAAGGAGCCGGCTCCCGAGTTCCGGCCGCGGCAGCCGGTCCGGCTTCCCGCCTCGTTTCCGGCGCTTGCTGCAGTCGTTGTCGTCGCGCTGCTTGTCTGGTCGGCCTGGACGAGTGGTCCGGCCGTGAGTCCACCCGTGGGGCCGCCGCCGGCGCCGGTCGCACGGGACGCGGTGAAGGCAGGGAAGCGGGTCGTGGTCACCCCAACCTCACCGGCCGCCACGGTCGTCGTACGCGCGGTGGGTGGGCCTTGCTGGCTCGAGGCGCACCGAGGCAGCGCGGGCGGCCCGCTACTCGCACAGCGGACACTCGCGCAGGGAGAGACGGTGACGCTCGCGGCGCCACGGGTCTGGCTCCGTCTCGGCGCGCCGTGGAATGTCGTCGCGCGCCGCGGCGCGCACGTCGCACGTGGGCTATCGAGAACGGGGCCGTCGGATCTGACGCTCTAGCGCTGGACGTCGTCGCCGGGCCACGTGTCCGAGAGCAGGTAGCCCTCCGGAAACGGATCGTCCGGATCCACGTAGAGCTCGGTGATCCCGGTGATGAACGCGCTGCCGCAGATCGCGGGCACGATCGCGCCGTAGTCGCCGACGGTCGTCTCGGCGACGATGCGGCCCTCGAAGGTCGAGCCGATCGCGGAGGCGTGCGTCATCGCGTCGCCGACGTTCATCAACCCGCGCGCGTGCAAGACCGCCATGCGCGCCGATAGCCCCGTCCCCGTCGCGGAGCGGTCGAGCCGGCCGGGAGCGACGACGACGGCGTTCTTCGTGACGGCGCCGATGCCCTGCCACGGCTCGGCGATCTGCACGATGCTGACGCCCGCGATCTCGTCGTTCTCCGGGTGCACGCACGTGAGCTGCTCGCGGGCGGCGACGCGGACCAGCTCGCCGACGCGCGAGAGCTCGCGCGCTTCGTGGGGCTCGATCGCGAAGCCGAGCTCGCCGGCGTCGGCGATCGCGTACCACATGCCTCCGAACGCGACATCGACGGTGATCGTGCCGAGCTCGTCGACATCGAGCGGCGCACCGAGGTGCGCAGTGAACGCGGGAACGTTCGTCAGCTCGACGCTCTCGACGCGTCCGTCGCGGCACGTCGCGCGGATCTCGACGACACCGGCGGGAGCTTCGAGTCGCATCGTCGTCTCGGGCTCCTGCATCGGAACGCGGCCGGTCTCGAGCAGCACCGTTGCGACGCAGATCGTGTTCGACCCCGACATCGCGGGGTACTCGGTCGGCTCCATGATGATGTAGCCGGCCGCGCAGTCCTCGCGTGTCGCGGGGACGATCAGGTTGGCGTGCGTCGCGACGGAGCCACGCGGCTCGCGGAGCAGGAACCGCCGCAGCGTGTCGTCGCGCTGCAGCGCCTGCATCTGCTCGAACACCGTCGCCCCCGCCGGCGGCGCGACACCGTCGACCACGACGTTGCCCACCTCCCCGCCCGCATGGCAGCCGACGACGGTGATCGTGCGCCGCGAACGCATCGAACGACCCTAACCGGGCGCGGCTAGACTGGGCGCCTCGCCCTCTTAGCTCAGTTGGTAGAGCACCTCCATGGTAAGGAGGGGGTCAACGGTTCGAGTCCGTTAGAGGGCTTCGTCAAACGTGCTGCATAGCGGTTCCTTTCGTTTGCGAGATAGGCGGCGCTTCGGAGCGGCGACGTCCACGAAACGTCCACCGGTCCGAAAGTCGGCGACCTCCCGGACGATGGATGGTGCCGACCCCGGCGCAGAGGAACCGGCCCGGATGGCCACACCGGACGGCCAGCATCTCGGCGACGATCGAGACCGCGATCTCGGCCGGCGTGGCCGCGCCAATGTCAAGGCCGGCCGGGCCGTGTATCCGAGCCAGGCCCTCTTCGGAGACACCGGCGCTGACGAGTTGAGATCGCCAAAGCGCCTGCGCGCGACGGCTGCCGAGAACGCCGACGTAAAAGGCTGGGCTCTCGAGGGCGGCGACCAAGGCGGGGACGACGAACTTTTCGTCGTGGACTAGGACGATGACGGCTGTCTCTTCGTCGGCGTCGAGCGCGTAAAGCGCCTGATCGGGCCAGTCGACTAGAAGCTCGTCAGCGCTCGGGACGCGCGGTTGATCAGAAGCTTCGAGCCCACAGGTCTTGGCGCCGAGTTCCGGGTCTCGACCACGGTTGCGACAGCGCACATGGATCCCTGTTCGCGCCAACGCCGGAAGGTGGCGACCAGAGCTGCGTCGCGGTAGCGCAGGCCGATCGCCGACACGCTCACCTCGTCCCGCCGGCAGGCCGCTGCTGTCGCCCAAATGGCCAACGCCGGCCGACCGCTACGTGGAGGATGACGCTCAGAGCGATTGCGTTGAGCATGACGTGTGCCACCCATTCGGTGGGGCGGGCGACGGTCCAGCGCAAATGGTCTGCGTAAGCGTTGACCGACGCGTAGAGGATCGCCGAAAGGACAAGATCGACGATGACCTCAATGAGCCGGCGCGACGACGGCGTCGGCGATCGTGGCAGCCACCCATCGAAGAGCAATCCAAGAAGAAGCGCTGCAGCGATGAACGATCCCGCGAGAGCGATCATCTTCACGGGGGCCAGTCCCGCTGCTTTCGCGAGCACGAATGTGACGATGCCGACTCCAATGACGGTGGCGTTGCCGGAGAGGAGCCGCGCTGGCTCGCTTCTCAGTTTCGTCAACGGCCAACCATCCCAGGTGATGTAGAACCAGACTTGGCAGAGTCCGATGATGACGAGCAGTGCACCAAGCTCCACCGGAGCCAGCGGCCCACTTTGGGCTCTCAGGCCCGAGCCTGGCCGCGGATGAACGCTGACAAGAGCGAAGAACAGGGCGAATGCGACGGCACACGAAAAGGCGAGAGCAGCCAGGCCGCCGACGGTCTCCCCTAAGCGTCTAAAGGGCCATCGTTCGCAGACGAACGTCGCTTGCATGATCGCCACGAAAGCCGCGCCGGCAAGCGGCAGCGTGATCGGAAAGACCGGTGAGTGACTCAACGCCGGACTCAGCGAGAAGATGCCACGCAGGTCGAAACGTCCTACGAGCAGCTGACCGATCATGGTCAGTACGACTGCGATCGCGGCGATCAGAAGCGTGTCGGCCCACCCCGACCAGCTGGGGCGAAGGCGGGTGCCGGGCCAATTCTCCCACCAGAAGGCGATCATGGCGATCGGTGCGAGCGCGAAGACAGCCGGCGGACCGAGGACGATGGTCGAGCCTTGAGCACCGTCGGCGGCGAAGGCAAGGAGCGCTGCTACCGGAACGACGAGAAGCAGTCCCGTCAGTCCGAGAGCTGGCTGCCGAGCGAGTCGTTCCTGCTCCGCCGCAAGCACGTCGCGGAGATGCGCGGGAACTATTGAGCTCGACTCGCCGCGAGCAGCGATTGTGGGAGACGCCGGCCCCGAGCGACGCGGATCGGCTGGCTGGGCGTCGCGTGAGATGTCGTCGGCCATCTCGCCGCTATGCGGGATCCATCACGAGCTCTGCCGCCAGGGGGAGTTCGCGGATGCGTCGTCCGGTCGCGTTGAAGACGGCGTTGGCAATCGCGGCAGCGGCGCCGACTTGTCCAACCTCGCCGACGCCCTTTACACCGAGTGGGTTGACGCCGCTGTCTTCGACGTCGACGAAATCGATCGTGATCTCGGGGACATCGGCGTTGACCGGTACGAGATACTCGCCGAGGCTAATTGCTCCCCAGCGCCCGAGGCTCGTGTCCATCGGGTTCCCCTCGAGAAGCGCCTGGCTCAGACCCCAAAGCATTCCGCCCATCAGCTGACTCCGCGTCAGCTTCGGATTGAGAACTCGGCCGGGCGCGAAAACGCCGAGCATGCGCCGGGCACGAACGAGGCCCAGCTCAGGATCGACCGCAACCTCGGCGAACTGTGCGCCGAAGGTCAGAAGCCCGTGAGGGGTGTCAAGTGGCGGTGGGCGCCAGCTGCCAATCGCCTCGGCATACGTCATCCGGTTGCGACCGAGAAGGTCGCTGAAGCCCTCACCGACATCCGGCTTACCGCGAAGGACGAGCCGTCCCGCCTGCGCATCGACGTCAGCGGGGTCGGCGCCGTGGAGCGGGGACTCTGCGTCCGCGACTGCCAGAGCGATCAGCTGCGCGCGCAACGCGTTCGCCGCGTCGAGAACAGCGGCGCTCACCATCGTCGCACCCGCCGATCCCACCGCTGAGGTGATGTTCGGAAGGTCGCTGTCGCCAAGCTTGTAGCTCACCGCTTCGAGCGGCAGACCGAGCGCGTCGGCGTAGACCTGGCTCATCATGGTTCCGACGCCGGTTCCGAACTCCGGTGTTCCCGCCTCGATGACGGCGCTCCCGTCGGCATAGAGCCGTGCGCGCGCGTTCTGTTCCGGCATGAACAGGGCGACCGGGTAGCCGGCGGCCGCCATGCCGTGTCCGATGAGCC
>JAOPYY010000013.1 GCA_025964395.1 Actinomycetes bacterium
GACCGACGCTAGAGCCACAACACCCCCACGACGACGATCGCCACCGCGACGACGAGCCCGAGCCGGTCCAGGAGCGTCCAGGGCGGACGTGGTGCGCGGGTGCGGTCGGCGCGGCCGTAGCCGCGCGCCTCCATCGCCTCGGCGAGGTTGAGCCCACGCTCGAGCGAGCCGGCGAGGAGCGGCGAGAGCTGGCGCACCGGCCCGAGCTCGACGCCACGGCCGCGCAGCGCGACACGCAGGTCGCGCGCGTCGCGCTCGAGCAACGGGACGAGACGTGTCGCGAGCGCAACGGCAACCGTCGAGCGGCGAGCCCAGCCGGCCGCGGCCAGCAGGCGGTCGTGGTCGAGCAGCAGTGCGTAGACGGCGAAGGCGAGCCCGACCGCGGCGAGGCGCAGCCCCTGGAAGAGGCCGTTGCGCAACTCTTCGGTCGTCACGTCCAGCCTGCCGATCACCGGGATCGTCGGCCCCGACCAGAGCACGTGGGTGCCGATCACCTCGACGAACGGCGTCAAGACGACGAAGAGCAGCGCAGTCGAGAGCGTCCCGATCAGGTACGGCCACCGTCGCTGCGCGGGCGCGCGTAGCGCGACGAGCAGCAGGAGCGCGCAGATCGCACCGACCGACCAGAGGCTCGTCGAGAGCAGCGCTGCGACGGCCAGCGCGGCGAGCAGTGCCGCTGCGGGCGCAGGGCTCACGCGCCGTACCGGTAGCGGAGCGTCGTGGGATCCGCGGCGAGTTGCCGGGCAATCGCTGTGCCGAGCTCGAGCACGACGCCCTTGCGGAACGGACGGATGTGAACGGAGCCCGCCGGCACGTTGCTGCTGATGACGATGAAGTTGCGCAGCGTCGCCTTGGCGTTGACGACGCCGTGCACCTGCTTGGCGATCTTCGCGGCGAGCGCACGGTCGGAGGCGACAACACTCGTCGGCTGCCCGAGGAACGGCTTCGGATACGCGCCGGCGACGACGGGCACGTGCATCGTCGCGCCGGTCCACTTGCGGTAGTCCCACCAGAGCACGTCGCCGGGATGGATCGTGACCTCGGCCGCGCTGCGATTTCCTTCGATGCCGTTCACGAAAAAGAACCAGTCGCGCTGTTGCGTCAGCGAGCCCGCCATGCCATTCACCGACTGGAGGTAGCGGCCGCCGTACCGCGTCGTCACCTTCAGCTTGCCCTCGACCGTACGGATCCCGTCCGAGCCCGCGGGCACTGGTCCGGAGAAGACGACGTGTGCTCCACGATCTGTCGTGACCCACAACGTCGCCGTCCCGTGCGCGCGCCCGCTCCCGCCGCAACCGGCGAGAGCGAGCGCGAGCACGAGGACGAGCGTGCGTCTCACTTCACAGCGTTCGAACGGACGGCACCGGTTGCCGTCGCGCGGACGAGCAGACCGGTGTGCGTGCCGGGGCAGTACGAGGTACCGGTCGTGCCGGGCGCCGACTTCTTCGAGCCGATGTGCCAGGTGAGGCCGGTCACGGTCGCCGCCTTACCGGCGTCGTCGAAGGCAGTTGCCGTGTAGCAACCCTTGGCGGCTGACTTCACCGCGAGCGTCGGTGGGCCACCGGTCGGACCGAAGTCCGCGTAGTACCAGAGCACCCGATCGCCGTCCTTCAGCGTGACCTTGTCTGCACCGACCGGCGGCGAGACGTCGTTCACCTTGAAGACCCAGCCGCTCGACGCGCTACCGCCGTAGCGGCCAACCTGGTCGATATAAGGGCCGAAGCTCGACTGCGTGACGTGGTAGTACAGCTCGCCGAGAATCGATGCCTGCTCGATCGCATCCTGTGCGTTCGAGGCCGTGACGGTGATCTCGGTCGGGCCGAACAGCGTCTGGGTTTTGCCTTCGACTCGGACCTTGACGGTCGCGGCGAATGCCGTTGCGGGCAACATGAAAAGAACGACAAGAACTAAGACGAGGCGTTGGGCCGTTGATGGCTGAGCCACGAATCCTCCTTCCGCGAGGGGTTCGGTATGGAGGGCGACCGGCAGGTCTTCTGACTCGAGGCTCCCCCTTCGCCGCCTTCCCGGCTCGCGCCAGTGGCTTGGTAGCGAAGAGCAACTCCTCTTACAGCGGCGGGACCGTCCCGGATTCTCACCGGAGTTCCCTCACCGTGCGCCCGTTTCACCGCAGAACCTACCATGGCCCTCGATGGCCTCTCGCTGGTTGCCGGTGCTCGTCTGGGCGGGCGTGATCTTCGCGTTCTCATCGATCCCCTCGCTCAGCTCCGGGCTCGGGACGTGGGACTACGTGCTGCGCAAGGGTGCGCACATGGCGGAGTACGCGATCCTCGCCGTTTTGCTGGTCCGCGCAACCGGTTCGTACGTGTGGGCGTTCGCGCTCACGGTCGCGTACGCGGGAACCGACGAGTTTCACCAAACCTTCGTCCGCGGACGGCACGGTTCGCCGATCGACGTCGGGATCGATGCCGTCGGCGCGCTGATCGGGCTCGGTCTCTGGCGCCGACGATGACCACCGTGTCGCGCGAGCGTCGCAAGCTCCACGGCTGGGGACGGACCGCGGGCTCGGTGGCCAACATCGCAGCGCCGGGCTCAACCGACGAGCTCGCCGCTCTCATCGCGGAGGCTGGTCAGCGCGGGGTGATCGCGCGCGGGCTGGGCCGGAGCTACGGGGATGTTGCGCAGAACGCCGGCGGCGTCGTGATCGACATGCGCGGCGTCGATCGCCTGCTCGAGTTCGATCGTGCGAGCGGGCTCGTCACCGTCGAGGCGGGCTGCTCCCTCGATGCGCTCGTCGACGCCGTGCTGGCGCATGGTTGGTTCCTGCCGGTCACGCCGGGCACGAGCGCCGTGACCGTCGGTGGCGCGATCGCCTGCGACGTGCACGGCAAGAACCACCACCGCGACGGCGCGTTCGCGCGCCACGTCCGCTCGCTCGAGCTGCTGACGCCCGAGGGCGAGACGATCACCGTTGATCCCGAGCAGCAGCGGGAGCTCTTCGAGGCGACCGCCGGCGGCCTTGGCCTGACGGGCATCGTCACGCGCGCGACGTTGCAGCTGGTGCCGGTCGAGACTGCGTCAATGCTCGTCGACACGGAGCGTGCGGCGAATCTCGATGTCTTGCTCACGCGACTGACGTCGACCGACCACCTCTTTCGCTATTCGGTCGCCTGGGTCGACGGTCGCGCCCGCGGGGCTGCGCTCGGTCGCTCCGTGCTCCTTCGCGGCGACCACGCAACGGCCGACGACGTGCCGCGCGACACCGATCGACTGCTTCGCGCTCGCGGTCGCCGTCTCTCGGTGCCGCCGCACCTCTCGGCGGCGCCGTTCCTCCGAGGCCGTCCGTTGAACGCATTCAACGAGTTGCGCTACCGGCGTGCTCGAAGCGGGAAGAGCATCGAGACCATCGATCAGTTCTTCTATCCGCTCGATGCGATCGGCAACTGGAACCGCCTGTACGGCGCCGGCGGGTTCCTCCAGTACCAGTTCCTCGTGCCGTTCGGAGCGGAGGACGCGCTGCGAACGTTGCTCGAGTCGTTCACCGCGGCGCAGCCGGTGCTCGTCGTCCTCAAGCAGTTCGGGGAGTCGTTCGGCCCGCTCGGGTTCCCCGCGCCCGGTTGGACGGTCGCGCTCGACCTCGCGACGTCCGTGCCCGGCCTCGCGCGGCTGCTCGATGACGCCGACGAGGTCGTCGCAGGCGCGGGCGGGCGTGTCTACCTTGCGAAGGACTCGCGTCTACGGCCTGACTTCCTGGCGCGGATGTATCCCCGCCTGGACGAATGGCGCCAAGTGCAATCGACACTCGACCCGGAGGGCAGGATGCAACACGACCTCTCACGCCGCCTGCAGCTCGTGCGATGAAGGACGCCGTCGGTCGCATCCAACGCGTCCTCGTCCTCGGCGGCGGGTCGGAGATCGCCCACGCGACGCTCGCGGCGCTGCTCGAGGATGGGCCGCTCACGGCGATCCTCGCCGCGCGACGGCCCGACGAGCTCGAAACCGCGGCACTCGAGCGCAGCGGCGCGTCAATCGAGCGGATCGCGTTCGACGCGCGCGCGACAGCGACGCACGGCGACGTATTCGAGCGAGCGTTCAGCGGCGCCGACATCGACCTCGTGCTGATCGCATTCGGCGTGCTCGGAGACCAGCAGCGTGACGAGCGTGACGCCACTACGACAGTCGAGGTCGCCGAGACGAACTTCGTCGGCGCCGTCTCCGCGCTCACGCACGCAACTGAGCGTCTGCGCACGCAGGGCCACGGGACCATCGTTGTGCTCTCCTCGATCGCCGGCCAGCGCTCGCGCCGTTCGAACTACGTCTACGGCGCGACAAAGGCGGGACTCGATGCGTTCGCGCAGGGCGTTCAGCTCGCCTTGGCAGACGAGGAGGTGCACGTCATGATCGTCCGTCCGGGTTTCGTCCATACGCGGATGACCGCAGGACTGAAGGGAGCGCCCTTCTCGGTCTCCGCTGCGGAGGTTGCGACGGCGATCGTCGAGGGAGCGCGGAATGGCACGCCCGTGGTGTGGGTGCCGCGCAAGCTTCGGTGGGTGGCTGCCGTTCTGCGCGCGCTGCCGGCGCCCCTCCTAAGGCGCGCCTAAGAAACGCGAGGGGCGTTCACACACCTTTCATGGCCCCGGCCGTAGCGTCGTCTAGGAGCCATGGTGTCCGAGAGCGAACCAGCGCGCCCAGGCAGGACGCGTTCTTCACACGCGCGCGTGCGTATCGAGCGCCGGCAGGTGCGCCGCGCCCGTGCCCTTCGCCGCCGCCGCCGCGCACTGATCGCCGGCGTGCTCTTCCTTCTGGTGCTCCCGTATGCGTTCTCGTACGTCACGACGATGATGCGGCCGTCCAGCGTGCCGATGGGAATCCGGTCGGTCGAATGGGCGCGAACGCACGGCTTCGTCTGGTTCGTCAACACCGCTGAGCGCAAGTGGTACAGCTGGCACGCGCCCTCGAAGGGCGGCCCCTCGCTGACCACGCTTCCGCAAGTGGGCCGGGTGGTGCGCGCGCTCCCCGCCGTGCGCCCGGCGCGCGTTCGGCCCGCGATCACCCCGCGCCTGCCGGGGGAGGGCGTGTGGCATGCGGCAGGTATCGGCGGCGGCAGCGTGCTCGTCACGACGTTCCGCACGGACCCTGCGTATCCGCGGCTCGTCGCCTACGCGGCGTGGATCGACCACCGGCGGACGCAGCTCGCCCTGTACCCGGGACGGTACGAGCCGCCGTCGGCCCCGGTGCGTGGCCCGATGCAAGTGCCCTACGGCGAACGCTGGCGGCTGCTCGCGACGTTCAACAGCGGCTTCACTCATCGCGACGGCCGCGGCGGCTTCGCGATCAACGGCGTCTCCTACGAGCCGATGCGCGTCGGTGACGCAACGCTCCTTGCCTACCGCGACGGAAGCGTCGACGTCAAGACCTGGAGGGGTGGACTCGCACCCGGCCCCGATGTCGTCCTGGCACGCCAGAACCTGCCGCTGATCGTCGCGGGCGGCCGGCGCACGCCGAACCTCCAAGACGGTCCCGCCTGGGGCGCGACCCTCGGCAATGCGATCCGCGTCTGGCGATCCGGCGTCGGCGTCGACCGGCACGGCAACCTCATCTACGTGGCGGCCGACTCCCAGACGGTCACGTCGCTCGCCGACATCCTGATCCGCGCCGGCGCCGTGCGCGGGATGCAGCTCGACATCAACGCCGAGTGGCCGACGTTCAACGTGTACGGCCGGAGCAGTGGGCGCGACGGGATCAAGATCGTTCCGAACAGCCAGCAGACAGCGAACCGTTACCTCAGCCCCGACGACCGGGACTTCTTCGCGGTTCTCCGCCGGACCGGCGCCCCCGCGAAGGTCAGCTTCCGTTGACGGCCGCGACGGTAGCCCAGTACGTCGGGCGGTCGACAGTCGCCCTCGTCCAGGCGCTACGGCCACGCCAGTGGACCAAGAACCTTCTCGTCTATGCCGGCGTGATCTTCGCCGGGACGGCGAAAGACGGGGACCGGTGGCGCGACGCGACCGTCATCTTCGTCGCGTTCTGCCTCATCTCGAGCGCGTCGTACCTCTTCAACGACGTGCGCGATGCAGCCGCGGATCGAAGGCACCCGCTCAAACGAAACCGCCCGGTCGCGCGTGGCGCACTCTCACCACAGCTCGCGCTCGGCACCGCCGCGCTGCTCGCACTGACGGGGATCTCAGCAGCGGCGCTCCTCGGCCTCGACTCGTTGCAGTACGCCCTCGGCTTCACCGCGCTCCAATTCGCGTACACCGTCGCGCTCAAGCGTCTCGCGATCGTCGACGTGCTCACGATCGCCGCACTCTTCGTCGTACGGGCGGCTGTGGGTGCCGACGCCGTCGACGTCCACATCTCCGTGTGGCTGCTCCTCTGCACGGCGTTGCTCGCGACGTTCCTCGGTCTCGCGAAGCGGCGTGCGGAGCTGGTGCTCGCCGCGCAGGGTGAGACCCCCGGTCGCGCTGCGCTCCGCGGCTACTCCCTCCCGACCCTGGATGCCGTTGTGCTGGCGACCGGGGCGGCGACCGTCGCGAGCTATGCGGCCTACGCGATCGAGTACGCGCCGCATGCCCGATCGATGGCGATCACCGTGCCGTTCGTTGCGTTCGGTGTCGCGCGCTACGTCTACCTCGTTCGCCGTCAGGACCTCGGCGAGGAGCCCGAGAACGTGCTCCTCACGGACCGGGTGCTGCTCGCGACCGTCGCGCTCTGGGTGCTCGTTGCAGCGCTCGTGGTGACCTACCGTTGATGGCGACCGTGGCTGCCGGCGCCGCTGCCGTCGCGCTGCAATCGCCGGTGCACGGCCCCTACGGGCGCGGCGCCGACCAGGTGTGGATCGTGCGCCGGCCCGGCCCCGTGCGCACGGTGATCGTCTTCGGCCACGGCTGGAAGGTCGCTCCTCCCTCTGCGTCCTACCCATGGGTCGCCCAGTTCTGGCCGTGGCTCGACCACCTCACGGCCCAGGGCGAGGCCGTGATCTTCCCGCGCTACCAACTGGGAGGCGATGCGCCAGGTGCGACGCGGGCGAGTGCATACCGCGCAGGCGTTACGGAGGGGTTCCGCCGCCTCGCGCTGCCGGCAGCCACGCCCGTGGTCGCGGTCGGCTACTCGTATGGCGCCTCGCTCGCGCTGACCTATGCCGCCAACGCACACCGCTGGCGCCTACCCCAGCCGCGTGCCGTCGATGCCGTCTTCCCCGCGGGCGAGATTCCGGGAGTACCGCTGCCGGCACTGCCGCGCTCGACAGACGTCCTGCTCCAGGTCGGCGAGCAAGACACGGTTGCAGGCCCCGGCGGAGCGAGCGCTTTCTGGGCCTGGCTCGCGCGGCATCCGCCGAACCGCAAGCGGTACCAGGTGGTGCGCTCGCACGGCTCGTTCGTCGCCGACCACGCATCGCCGAAGGCGACGACCGCCGAGGCCCGCGCCGCATTTTGGACACCGCTCGACCTGCTCATCGCGCGGGCGCGACGCTGACTTCGCCGCCTAGAATGAGGTATGGAAGGGAGCGAGCTCTCCGACAGACAGTTCGAGGCAGTTCTCGCCCGGCTCGATCGCCTCGTCACAGAACTCGCGCGCATGAACGCGCGGGACGAACGCCGCGAGGAGTTGGTCGTGATCGCGCACGAGCTGCGCGATCTGAACGAGTCGCTGCAGACGATCGCCTACGCGGCACTCGGAACGCAAGGCCCCCAGGTTCGGCGCCGCCGCAGCGGATAGAGGCTCTGGTCACCGGTAGATGTCGAGCACACCGGTTGTCGCGTGGTCGTTGGCGTTCCCCTCGGGCATCGCGACGTGGCCGTTCGCGATGATCGGGCTCTGCCAGTGCACGGGGCCCGACGGCAGCGTCGCGACCTGCTTGCCGCTTGTCGGCACGTAGACGTTCACCGCTCCGTTGCCCGCGACGTAGAGGAGGTTCCCTGCGAGCACCGGCGAGGTACCGCCGTTGCCGTTCGACCACACCGAGTGCAAGCGTCCGCCACTGAGTAGCCACGCGGCCGTGCCGCCGTCGGTTGAGAGGAATACCCACTTCCCTTTCCAGATCGCCGGGACGCTGAAGAGCCCGGAGCCGCCGGGTGTCGAGATCGTCTGCAGCTCACCCCCCACGCGGCTGTTGACCCCGGGCAGACGGTGGAGCTGCAGGAGGCGGACCTTTCCGTCCTTGCCGCCTTGCACGGCGAGCCCGCCGTCGAGGAGGCCGGGACTTGTCGAGCCGAGGTCGCCGTCCGACGACTCGAGAGCCCTCTGGTTCGCAGGCGTCCAGTGCCGCAGCAATCGCGCTGCGTCGGGAGAGAGGACGAGCGTGCTGTCGCCCCAATCGGTGCTCCCGTTCCACGGGCCGTTCCCGGTCGCGACGACGAGGGTGCCGTTCGCGGGATCGACCGCGGCGCCGTTACGTGACCAGATCGCCGAGTCGCTCGAACCGCAGGTGCGTGGAACGATCACCGCACGCCGATTCGAGCAGAGCGTGTTCCAGACGTGCGCGATGCGCCCGTTGCCCTCGGACATCGTCACGACGTGGCCCTGGTACGGCGGCGCGTCGCCGTAGTACCCGCCGGTCGTCGCGATCACGAGCCCTCGTGAAACGTTGAGCGACGACGTGATCTTCTCGCGCGTCGGATCGCGTGTGATCGCGGTCGTCCAGAGCACCTTCCCATCGGAGAGCCGCAGCTTGCGGATCCGTCCGTCGGACGCGGCCGCATAGACCGCCGTGCGATCGGTCGACGCGGCAGGTGACGCGTTGGTGATCTGCGCTGAGCCGGCGAGGCGTGAGTAGGCAGGCGGCGTGAACCGCCACAAGACCTTCCCCGTATCGGGATCGAGCGCCTCCGTTCGGCCGTAGGTGGTCGTGACGATGAACTTCCCGCCGACGAAGATCGGCGAGGAATCGACCGTGCCGTCGAGCGCCACCTTCAGGCGCGTCAGGTTCCCGACGTTCTGGGCGGTGATCGTCGACGCGGGGTTGCTGTTGTGGCGCGCCGCGTCGAAGCCGAAGACGGGCCAGTCACTTGTGCTCCTCGGCGTCGAGCGCGCTGCGGCAGGCAGGAACGCGACGGCGCCGATGAGCACCAGAAGTGCCCATCTCACTGCGCAGTGAGGTCCGGTGTCCGGACCCAGGGGCCGGGCGGCGTGAGCAGCGACTCGGCGTGCAGGTACGCGAGGCCCGCGAGCGGCAGGTCGCTCCAGCGCTCGAAGCAGAAGTACCGCCGGCGCCAGTGCGGGAAGAACTTGCGGTTGAAGCTGTGCAGCCGCTCCAGCTGGAAGAGCCGGTCGCCTTTCAGCAAGAGCCAACGAATGGAACGAGTGGTGCGGCTCGCTCCCTCCTCGGCGACGAGGAAGTCCGCGAACACCGCGAAGTTGAGCGACACCTCGGTTACCGCGTGCTCGCGCGCCCACGCGACCGCCTCGGTGATCAGGTACTCCATCAGCCCGTTCGGCGTCTCCTTGCGCCGCCGCATCGACGAGAGCGAGTAGCCCTCACTTGCCGGCGAGGGGACGAGCTGCAAGAACCCGCCGACCGACTTGTCGGGAGCGATCGCAACGGCGAGCACGGTGTCGGGGTACAGGAAGAGCGCGTCCATCGCCATCGTGAAGCCGCGCTCCGGCCAGTTGCCACGCCACTCCTCCGAGACGGCGCGCAGCTCGGACTTCAGCGTCTCGTCGGCGTCCGCGGTCGACAGCACCCGAACCTCGTACCCACTCTTCTCCAATCGGGAAACCGACTGGCGGACCTTGCGGATCGCACGGCCCTCGAGCGAGAACTCGCTTGGCCGGATCACGGCCTCGTCACCCAGGTACATCGACTTGAATCCGAGGTCGACGTAATCCCCGAGCGCGTCGCCGGACGCGCCCGCAACAGCGACCCGCCAGCCTTTCGTGTGTGCAACGCGCACGAACTCGGCGACGAGGTCGTGCCGTTCGCTGTCCTCGCCGATCGGATCGCCTGCGACCAGCGCGGTGCCGCCGATCACGCGGTAGGCGAGGAACGACTTGCCGCTCGCCGAGAAGAAGTAGCTCTTGTCCCGGCGCAGCGCGAAGTACGCGAGGCTGTCCGCGCCGTGCTCCTGCACGAGCTCGGTCGCGCGGTCGTGATCGTCGTGACACGGAGGGATCACCGGGTGGGGCCGCAGCCACAGCCAGAGCGCGCGCACGCCGAGCGCGCCGATCAGGAGCAGGGACGCGGTCTCGACCCGCTGCGTGACGCGGTCGGTCTCAGACTCGAGCACGACCAGGAGCGGCACGAAGACGGCGATCGCGGCGCCAACCTGCAGCAGGGGCAGCACCGTCGTCGGATCGCCCGGAGCAACGAAGTGGCGTCGGGTACGGAAGAGCGCGATCAGAAGGATCAGATGGGTCGTCGCCTCTTCGAAGTCGAGGCCCTTGGCGAGGTGCGCGACGGCCGACGCCGAGACCACCGCGACCGCGAGCCACCACGCGCGGCGCTTCCGGCGGGCAAGCCCACGCGACAGCCAGATCATCCCGAGGCCGAGCGCGAGCACGAGGGTGCGGGCGGCGCCGGGGACGCCGGGCGGCAGCACCCCCTGGACGAGGTCGAGCCGACTCGTCATCTCCGGCGTCAGGGCCGAGATGATTGAGAGACCGCCTGCAAAAGCGGCAAACCAGGCGAGGAGGATGGGCGGCGCTGGGCGACGCACCCCTGCACGGTAGCGCCCCCGGCGGAGCGCCGATCAACCTAAAGAGTGATCAGTCGGTAAGGAGGACGCGGCGCAGCTCGTCCTCCTTGCCAGGTTCCAGGATTGCCAGAACCTGATCACCGATCTGGAGCTGGGTCTGCTCGTCCGGGATCTCAGCGGTTCCGTTGCGGACAACCGAAATGATCCGGGCGCCTTCCGGCAGCCGAAGCGAGCCGACCCGCTTGCCCTTGGCATTCGCCGCCTCGTCGATCGTCAGCTCGACGATCTCGAGGTTCTCTTTGCGCAGCTCGAGCAGGTGGATCAGGCCGTGGTCCGGCACCTCGTGCTCGATCAGCCCCATGATCGCGCCGGTCGCCGACACGGTCGGCGAGATCCCGAGCAGGTCGAAGTACGGCTGGTTGCGCGGATCGTTGATGCGGGCGATCA
>JAOPYY010000018.1 GCA_025964395.1 Actinomycetes bacterium
CGAGTCCCATCAGCGGCATCACGACGAGCGTCGCGAGCGCGAGCCGCCAGTCGAGGAAGAAGAGAATGACGGCCGTGCCGACGAGTGTCAGCGAGTTCTGCACGAGCGACGTGACGCCGTCGGTCACGAGTTGGTCGAGCGCTTCGACGTCGTTCGTCAGCCGGCTGATGATCACGCCGGCGCGGTTGCGCTCGTAGAAGCCGAGCGACAGCCGCTGCAGGTGGCGGAAGAGGAGATTGCGCAGGTCGGCGAGCATCCGCTCTCCCGTCCAGCCCGTGTAATAGGTCTCCGCGTATGTAAAGACGATCCCGAGCACGCCGACCGCGACGAACGCGACGACGAACCAGCCGAGCAGGTGTGTGTCGCCGCGCCGAACCTCGTCCACCGTGCGTCCGACGAGGTACGGCGGCGCCAGCGCGACCGCCGTTGCGCCGATCAGCGAAACGATCGCGAGCGCCGTGCGCGCCTTGTACGGGCGCGCCAGCCGGTAGAGCGCGGTCAGGCGCCGCTTCGTTTGCGCCCACGACCAGTCTTCGACCTGCGATCGGCCGCCGCCCATCAGGTGGCTGCCGGGCTGGTGGACTCTCATCTATCGATCGCTCCGTCGAGTCGACGCTTCATGCCACTTCCTCCGTGAAGACGCGGTCGAGCAGGCCATGCTCGTAGATCTCGCGGTAGACCTCGTTCGTCGTGGCGAGGTCGTCGTGGCCGCCGCGCGCGACGACGCGGCCGTCCGCGAGCACGACGATCTCGTCGGCGAGCGCGATCGTCGACAGGCGGTGCGCGATGATGATCGTCGTCCGGCCGCGCATCGCCTCGCGCAGGCCGTCGCGGATCTTCGACTCGGTGGTCGCGTCGACGGACGCCGTCGCGTCGTCGAGGATCAGGATGCGCGGGTCGACGAGCAATGCCCGGGCGATCGCGATGCGTTGGCGCTGTCCGCCCGAGAGCGTGATCCCGCGCTCGCCGATCACGGTGTCGTAGCCATCCGGCAGCGCTTCGATGAACTCGTGTGCCTGCGCGAGCTCGGCTGCGCGCTTCACGTCCTCGTCCGTTGCCTCCGGCCGACCGAACGCGATGTTCTCGCGCACCGTCGCCGAGAAGAGGAACGGATCCTGCGCGATCACGCCGATCTCGCGCCGGAGTGACGCGAGCGTGATTTCGCGGACGTCCTGCCCGTCGATGGCCACGCTGCCCGTCTGCACGTCGTAGAAGCGCGGGACGAGCGAGGCGAGCGTCGTTTTGCCCGAGCCGGTGTGGCCGATCAACGCGACGACCTTTCCCGGCTCGAGCTCGAGATCGATGTCGTGCAGGACGGGACGCTCCGGGTCGTAGCCGAAGGTCGCGTGGGTGAACGTGACCCGGCCCGGGCCGGGCGCGAGCTCGCGTGCGTCGGGCGCGTCCTGGATCTCCTCGGGCTCGTCGATCACCTGGAAGATGCGCTCGCCGGACGCGGTCGCGCGCTGCGCCTGGCCGATCCACATGCCGAGCGCGCGCAGCGGCATGATCAGCATCGCGAGGTAGAGGTTGAAGCGCACGAAGCTCGCGATCGAGAGCGAGCCGCTCGCGACCATGCGGCCGCCGACGAGCAGGATCGCGGCCTGCGCGAGCAGCGGCAGGAAGCTGAGAATCGGGATGTAGAACGCGCGCTGCCGGTTCGCCTTCACGCTCAGCTGGAAGACCTCCTCGGAGCTGCGCTCGAACTTCCGCTGCTGCTCCTCCTCCTGCGCGAATGCCTTCACGACGTGAACGCCGACGATGTTCTCCTCGGCGACCGTCGCGACATCGGCCATCTTCTGCTGCACGTCGCGTAGCAGCGGATGCGACACGTGGCTGTAGCGGTAGGCGACGGCGATCAACGCGGGGGAGATCGCGATCGCGATCAGCGCGAGCTTCCACGAGATCAGGAAGACGAAGATCCCGACGCCGAGGATCGTGAAGACGTGCTGGAAGAAGAAGATGAGCCCGTAGCCGAGGAAGAAGCGGACGCCCTGCAGGTCGACCGTCGCGCGGCTCATCAGCTGCCCGGTCTGGTGGCGGTCGTAGAAGCCGAACGACAGGCGGACGAGCTTCGCGTAGACCCCGGTGCGGATATCCATCTCGACGTAGAGCGCCTGCTTGCCGGCGATCAGGCGGCGGCCGGACATCATCGCGGCGCGGATCAGGCCGAGCCCGAGGATTGCCGCGACGAGCCAGGGCAGCTCGTGCCGCCGGTGGCTGACGAGCGCCGCGGCGACGGAGCCGGTCAGGAAGACGCCGATCAGCCCGGCTGCCTGCTGGCCGACCGCGAGCAGGACCGACACGAGCATCGACCACTTGTAGGGGCGCAGGAAGCCGAGCAGCCGGATGAAGGTGGTGCGATAGCGAGGCGTCTCGGTCACGCTTCGAGGGTACCGGCCGCTAGATCTTCGCCAGCTCGCCGCGAATGAGCTCGACCGCGGCGGCGATGCGTTTCTTATTCGCCGGCACGTTCACCCAGCTGCTCGCGCCCGACGGGTGCGGCAGAGGGATCGCGACGGCGTCGCCCAGCTTGTAGCGAACGCCGACGCATTCAGTGACGCTCTTCACGCCGAGCAGGCTTCGGGCGGCCAGGCCGCCGACGGTGACGATCAGCTGCGGGCGCAGAAGCTTCAGCTCCTGATCGCGCCAGAATGCGCAGAGCTGCTGCTCGACGGGCGTCGGCGTCCGGTCGCCTCGGCCCGACGGCGGCTTCCCGGGGTAGCAGCGCGTGACGGACGCGCAATAGAACGTCTCGTAGAACGCGTCCTCGTCCATCGCGAGCCAGCGGCGGAGCGTCTGGCCCGCGCGTCCGCGCCACGGGCGTCGCTCCTGGCCCTCGACGATCCCCGGCGCCTGCCCGAAGAGGTAGGCGCGTTGGCCCTCGCCCGGTGCGATCACCGGCAGCGACTCGAGCGGGTAGCCGGCCTCCGTGCACGCGCGGCAGACTGCTTCGTCGCGCTTCAGTGATGCGAGCGAGCGGTACGTCGACTTGCGTCTCAAGCCACTAGGCGCGAACGACGACGAAATACTCGCCCTCGAGCAGCACCTCTCCGCCGCCGAGCTCCTCGGCCAGGCCCGCACCGGTGAAATAGCGCTTGAAGACCTCCCAGGTCGAACCGTCGTTGAGCATGCGCGGCGACATGTGCTCGTCGATCCCGCTGTGCTTGCGCGATGCATCGACGACGACGAGCTCGTTCGCCACGCGCCGGGCCTCGCCCAGAAAGCGCTCGCGCTCCGGCGGTTGGAGGTGACCATAGAAGTGGCCGGCGAACACGCGGTCGAACGCGTGGGCGGTGAACGGCAGCGCGAATGCGTCCCCTTGCACGATCGTCGCGCTCGGCGCCTGGCGGTGTGCTTCGTCGAGCATACGCGGGCTCTGGTCGAGGGCGAGCACGTCACCCCGGAGGTGTCGCGTCAGGAAGCCGGTGCCGCAGGCGACGTCGAGGGTCCGGCCGGGGCCGAGCGCGCCGATCACCGAGAACAGCTGCTCGAGCTCGGCGTCCCAGCCCTCACGGTCCCGCGGTTCGAACAGGCCGCGCCGCAGGTACCAGTCGTCGTACTCGGGCGCGCGCCTGTCGTAATACTCCTTCACGGCCTCCTAGAGTACGGCGCATGCTGCCACTCGAGTCGGTTCCGAACTTCAGTGAGGGTCGCGATTCCGCGACGGTCGGCGCGATCGGTGACGCGCTGGGCGCGTACGCGCGGTTGCTGGACGTGCATGCCGACGAGGATCACAACCGTTCCGTGTTCACGCTGGTCGGGACGGAGAGCGAGCTGGCGGCTGCACTCGTTGCGGGGATCCGCGTGGCGTCCGAGCGAATCGACCTGCGCAAGCACGAAGGAGCGCACCCGCGGATTGGCGCGACAGACGTCGTACCGATCGTGCCGCTGCGTCCCGAGGATCTGGAGCGAGCTCGTGCTGCGGCTGCGCTCGTCGGCGGCAGGATCGGCGAGGAGCTCGGGCTGCCGGTGTTCGTCTACGCGCCGCCGGAACGTGGCCCGGCGTTCTACCGGCGCGGCGGCCCGGCCGAGCTGCAGCGTCGCGTCGACGCGGGTGAGCTCGCGCCGGACTACGGCCCGTCGCAGCTGCACAAATCGGCGGGCGGGGTGATCCTCGGCGCGCGCACACCGCTGATCGCGTTCAACGTGAACCTGCGCGGTGCGCTCACGGTCGCGCAGGAGGTGGCGGCGATCGTGCGCGAGAAGGGCGGCGGCTTCCCGGGCGTGCGCGCGCTCGGCCTCGACCTGCCGCGCGCGGGGCTCGTGCAGGTTTCGATGAACGTCGAGGACTGGGAGGCCGCTGCGCTGCACGAGATCGTCGCGCGGATCGAGCAGGAAGCGGAGGCGCGTGGGGCGGAGGTCGTCGGCTCGGAGCTCGTCGGGTTGATGCCGGCCGGTGCGGCCGCTGCAGCGGCGGGCGCGGCGCTCAAGATCGACGGCTTCGATCAGTCGCACGTGCTCGAGCTGCGCCTCCTCGGCGAGTAGCCAACACGAGCGCTCCCAGCCCGACGAGCGGCACAACGACCGCTGCGGCACCGAACACCGCGCGGGCGGCGACGAACGCAAAGAGTGGCGAGACCAGGATCAGGCCGGTCGCGTGCGCGCCGCGGTGGGTGAACGAGATGAGGCCGAGCACGCGCCCGAGCAGGTGGTCCGGGACTTCTTCCTGCGCGGCGGAGTTGAGCAGGACGACGGATGTGCTCTGGCCCAGCGCGGCGAAGAACGCGCCCGCGATCGCGAGTGGGAGGGAGGTTGCGAGCGCGACGAGTCCGTAACCGGGCAGGTACATCACCCACGCGATCAGACTTGCGCGCGCCTTGCGCCGGATCGCCACGTGCGAGAGGACGACGCCACTGATGATCGCGCCTGCTGCGTAGCCGGCCATCACGATCGAGAACGCGCCCGCGCCGTGGTGGAGCGTGTCGCGGATCAGCGTCGGCATGCCGCCGATCCACGTGCCGGCGGTGATCGTCACCGCAACTCCGAGGCCGATCACTCCTGCCGCAAGGAGTGGGCGAGGGCGGAGCGCGGCGAAGCCTTCGCGGAGTCGTGGCGCTGCCGCGTGCCGGTCGTGCTCCTGTCCGTGGCGGAGGCGCGCGATCAGTACGGCTGAGACGAAGAACGTCACCGCGTTCACTGCGAAGAAGACGCTGACGGGGATGAACGCGAGCAGCGCAGCGGCGACCGCCCAGCCGCCGATCGAGACCGCCTGCGCGGTCGCCTGGACGAGCGCGTTCGCCTGCTGCACGTTGTCGCGGTCGACCAGCGCCGGGACCGTCGCGCCGTACGCAGGCGCGAAGTAGCTCGTTGCCGCCTCGAGGATGAAGGCGGCGACGACGAGCCCCCAGAGCGGCAGCGATCCCGCCAGCGCGGCGACCGCGACCGGCACGAGCACGACGCCGCGGACGAGATCGGCGCTGACCATCAGCCGTTTGCGGCTCCACCGGTCGGCCGCGAGCCCGCCGTGCAGGCCAAAGACGATCGCCGGGATGCTGTCCGCGAGCCGAACGGCGATCACGCCGAGCGGGCCGCCCGCCTCGAGCGCGAACCACATCAGGGCGATGTAGTGCAGCGAGTCGCCGAGCTCGCTCGCCGCCACGGCGAGATAGAGCCTGCGGAAGTCGGGGCGACGCAGGAGCGCGAGCGCTCTCCGCGGCGGCGCCGCAGGCACCTCGAGCTCGCGCGGTTGATCGAAGATCGGATCGGACATCGGCTCCGGAGTATCCCGACGACGGGATGAGATGACTGAATCCCGCCCCGAGCACTCACGGATGGCCATCTAGAGTCCCTCCTGTGACCGTGACGCATGCGCTGACGGGCGACGACCTCACACTGGCGGACGTCTGGGCGGTTGCCGTCGAGGGCCGCGCGGCGGCGGAGCTCTCGGAGGAGGCCCGCGAGCAGATGCGTGCCGCGCGGCGCGTCGTGGAGAAGGTCGCGCACGGTTCGCACGAACACACCTACGGCGTCAACACCGGCTTCGGCCGCTTCGTGTCGAAGGTGATCCCCGAGGAGCTGACGGAGGAGCTGCAGCTGCGCCTGCTCCGCTCGCATGCGTGCGGCGTCGGCGATCCGTATCCGGACGCCGTCGTGCGTGCGGCGATGCTGTTGCGTGCGAACGCGCTCGCGAAGGGGAACTCCGGCGCACGCGTCGAGACGGTCGAGCTGCTGCTCGAGTGCCTGAACCGCGGCGTGCTGCCCGACGTGCCGGCGCGCGGGTCGGTCGGGGCATCGGGCGACCTGGCGCCGCTCGCGCATCTCGCGCTGCCGCTCGTCGGCGAAGGGCGCGCGTGGTTCGGCGGCGAGTTGCTCGACGGCAGCGAGGCGCTTGCCCGCGCAGGACTGCAGCCGGTGCGACTGGTCGCGAAGGAAGGGCTCTCGCTGATCAACGGCACGCAGTTCATGGCGGCGCAGGGCGCGATCGAGCTCGTGCGCGCGCTCCGGCTCGCGCGCGTCGCCGACTGCGCGTGCGCGCTCTCACTCGAGGCGTTGCAAGGCTCGCGTACGTCATTCATCCCGCAGGTGCACGCGCTGAGGCCGCTGCGCGGCCAAGCGGCGTCGGCGCGCAACGTGACGCGGCTACTCGCGGACTCGGCGATCATGGAGTCGCATCGGTGGTGCGACAAGGTGCAGGACGCGTACTCGCTTCGCTGCGCACCGCAGGTGCACGGCGCGTCGCGTGACCTGCTCGATTACGTCGAGTACACGATCACGACGGAGCTGAACGCGGCGACCGACAATCCGCTTGTCCTCGTCGAGGAAGAGCTGCTCGTCTCCGCCGGCAACTTTCACGGGCAGCCGCTCGCATTTGCGCTCGACGCGCTCGCGATGGCGGTGTCCGAGCTCGCGAACATCTCCGAGCGCCGCGTCGAGCGTCTCGTCAACCCCAACCTGAGCGACGGCCTGCCGGCGTTCCTCACGACCGACGGCGGTCTCAACTCGGGGTTCATGATCCCGCAGTACGTGGCCGCGTCGCTCGTCTCCGAGAACAAGTCGCTCTGTCATCCCGCGTCGGTCGACTCGATCCCGACGAGCGCGGGCCAGGAGGATCATGTGTCGATGGGCAATGCATCAGCACTGAAGGCGTGGCAGGTCGTCGCGAACTCCGAACACGCGCTCGCGATCGAGCTGCTCGCCGCGTCGCAGGCGGTCGAGTTTCTCGCGCCGCTCGAGCCCGGCCGCGGTGCGGCCGCGACGCACGAGTTCGTGCGCTCGCTTTCGCCGCGGCTGCGGGATGACCGTCCGCTCGGCCCGGACATCGAAGCGGTTGCGGACGCGATCCGCGACGGTTCGCTCCTTGCCGCCGTCGAAGCCGAAGTGGGGGAGCTCGAATGAGCCGCCCGCGCAGGTTGCAGTGGGGCGTGCCGGAGCAGCCGCCGCCGAAGCACCCGTATCGCGACACGCTGATCATCTA
>JAOPYY010000031.1 GCA_025964395.1 Actinomycetes bacterium
GAAGGCGATCCCGAGGTCGTACCCGCCGTCGAGCACCGTCCGCTGCAGCAGCGCGAGATCGGTGGCGCCGCAGCCGACGTTGATGTTGTACCCGTCCGGCGCGTCGCCGATCGCGAGCACCTCCGCCCCGCACCGCTCGAAGGCGTGCGGCGCCAGGCCGGAGTATGCGCCGTTGGCGCAGTCGACCACGATCCGCAGGCCGGACAGGTCGGCGCCGAAGCGCTCGAGGATGTGCTCGAGATACGAGTCGGTCGCGACCTCGACGTGCTGCACCTGGCCCTGGTCGATCGCAGGCGCGGACGCGAGCAGCTCCTCGATCTGCTCCTCATGCTCGTCGGACAGCTTGTGGCCCTGTGAGTCGAAGAACTTGACGCCGTTGTACTCGGGCGGGTTGTGCGACGCCGAGATGACGACGCCGAGGTCGAGCGCGAGCAGCGCGACGGCAGGTGTCGGGAGGATCCCGCCGAGAATCGCGTCGCCGCCGACCGAGATCACCCCGCGCGCGAACGCTTCTTCGAGGTCACGCCCGGACGCGCGCGTGTCGCGGCCGATGAAGACCTTCGATGCGCCGGTCCACGTCGCTGCTGCCCGGCCGAGGCGCTCGACGAGCTCGGGCGTCAAGAACTCGCCCACGACGCCGCGCACCCCGTCGGTGCCGAAGTACTTCCTCGCCATGAGGCGGAGTTACCGCTTGCTGAACTGCGGCGCCTTGCGCGCCTTGTGCAGGCCGGCCTTCTTGCGCTCCACGATGCGTGCGTCACGCGTCAGGAAGCCGGCGCGCTTCAGCGGCACGCGAAGCTCGGGATCGACCTCGACGAGCGCACGGGCGATCCCGTGGCGCATCGCGCCTGCCTGGCCTGACGGGCCGCCGCCGTGGAGGCGGACCCGCAGGTCGTACTGGCCCTCGAGCCCGGCCGTCTTCAGCGGCGCGGTCGCCAGCATCCGGTGCACCTGGCGCGGGAAGTACTCCTCGATCTTCTTGCCGTTGATCCAGGTGTCGCCGTCGCCGGGACGCAGGATCACGCGCGCGACGGAAGTCTTGCGCTTGCCGGTGCCGAGATACTGAGCGGGAGTCGCCATTTACACCTCAAGGGTAGTCGGTTCCTGGGCATCATGCGGATGCTCAGGGCCGGCGTAGATCTTCAGCTTGGTCAGTTGGGCGCGGCCGAGCTTGTTGCGGGGGAGCATCCCCTTGACGGCCTTGCGCAGCACTTCGGTCGGCTGCCGGTCGAGTTGCTCCCGGAGCGTGCGCTCGCGGAGGCCGCCGGGATAGCCGGAGTGCTTGTAGTACATCTTCTGCTCGAGCTTCTTGCCGGTGACGGCGATCTTCTCCGCGTTGATCACGACGACGAAGTCACCCGTGTCGACGTGAGGCGTGAAGACGGTCTTGCCCTTGCCGCGCAGGCGGTCGGCGATCTGCGTCGCGATCCGGCCCAGGGTCTTCCCCTCGGCATCCACGAGATACCAGTCGCGCGTGATTTCGCCGGGCTTGGCGCTGTAAGTCTTCATCACAAGAGAAATTCGGAAAAAAGGGCGGACAAGGGCGTCCGCCGGGTCGGAATCGTAGCAGCCCCTCCCGGAACTCGGCCAGTCCTCCGTGGGACGGATGGCGGACGTATTCGGCTCCCAGAGCGGCCGCAGCGATCCTGCCCACCGCCACGACGCGGCGCCCCTCGGCCAGGGCCAGCGCGAACGGGAGCCCCGCAGCCACCTCGGCCGCCGTCGGGGGCCGGTTGGAGGTCTCGGTGCCCGGATGGGTCGGAACGACGTTCCAGAGCAGCACCTCGCCGCTCAGGCCGAGCTCGGCCAGCACCCGGTGGACGATCGTGGCCGTCGCCTCAGCCGGCCCGCTCCCCGTGAGCTGGCGCTCCGAGGTGAACGGGATCCCGGAGACCCGGGCGCCCCGGTAGCCGGGCGCCTCGCCGACGAGCAGCAGCGGCGCCGCTGCCCGCGACTCGAGATAGGCGGCGAGCCGGGCGCGTCGCAGGGCAGCGCCCTCCCCGTCCCGGTAGAAGTTCGTCGTCTGCCCGATCCTGGCAGCCGTGAGCCTGTTGATGAGCGAACGCATTGAGATCCGCACTCTGACGGACGGCGGCCAGCAACCGGCGGAGATCGCGCAGGCCGTCGCGGAATTCCTCGACGGCGCCGAACGGACGCTCGACCTCGCGCAGTACGACTTCAAGCTCGGCGAGGGGACGGCCACGATCGTCGGAGACGCGATCCGGCGAGCAGACGCACGCGGCGTCCGCGTGCGTTTCGTCTTCAACGTCGATTACGCGAACCCGATCCCGGTGCCGCCGCCGCCGGAGCCGGACGTGCAGCTGATCGCGACGCTGCCCGTCGAGGGCAAGCCGATCGCGGGGGTCCCCGACCTGATGCACCACAAGTTCGTGATTCGCGACAGCGAGTCGGTGTGGACGGGCTCGATGAACTGGACGGACGACTCGTGGTCGCGGCAGGAGAACGTGATCGCGATCGTCCACTCTCCGGCGATCGCGAAGGCGTACGACCTCGACTTCGGACAGCTCTGGACAACGGGTGACGTCGAGCAGACGGGGTTCGTCGACCCGCGCTGGGACGACCACCTCGTGCGCGTCTGGTTCACGCCGGGACACGGCGAAGATCTGAGCGCGCGCATCGCCAAGCTGATCCGGCGCGCGCGGAAACGCGTCCGTATCTGCTCGCCGCTGATCACGACGGGCCCGGTGCTCGGGACGCTCGCCCAGGTGATCGCCGACGGCACGGTGGACGTGGCAGGCTGCGTCGACGCAACCCAGGTGCGCGAGGTGATCCAACAGTGGCGGGCAAACTCCAACGTCTCCTGGAAGCTCCCGCTCCTGCAGCAGGTGATGGCGGGGCCGTTCACCGGCAAGGTGTCGACGCCCTACGGGGACGGCACCGTTCACGACTTCATGCACGCCAAGATCTGCGTGTGTGACGACACCGCGTTCGTCGGGTCGTTCAATTTGTCCCGAAGTGGAGAACGAAATGCCGAGAACGTTCTCGAGATTCAGGACGCAGCGGTGGCGGACCGGCTCGCAGCTTTCGTCGACAGCGTGCGATCGAAGTACGGGCCTGTGAAGCTGCCTCCGGCGTAGCTACCGACCGAACCTTGTTCGCTCTTTGAACCTGGGTTCACAAACCGAACCAGGTTGAGGACTAGAGGCGCCGTGCTACCAGCGGTCGCGATGGACGAGGTCGTCCTTCGCGCGCTGCCGTTCCTGCAAGCGAGAGCCGGCCGGCGGGGCTTCGCCGGGCTTGCCGATCAGCGCGAGCCCGATCGGGACGACGTCCGCCGGCAGGCCGAGCAGCTCGTCGAAGATCCGCTTCTGGTCCGGGTGGCCGATGAACGCGCTCGCGAGGCCCTCGTCGATCGCCGCCATGAGCACGAGCATCATCAGCGCCCCGGCATCAACGAACCAGTACGGCACGGGCCACGTCACCTCGACACCACCCGTTGACGCGAGCTTGTCGGCTTCGTTGTAGCGGGCGTGGTACAGGCTCTCGTTCGCGGAGATGACCATGTGCACCGGCGCATCGGCGATGTAGTTGCGTCCGTGCGGCGAGTAGTGCTCGTCGCCGAATGCCGTCGCGATCTCGCGCCGCTTCGCCTCGTCGGTGACGACAACGATGCTGCCGCCCTGGCTGAACCCACCCGACGGCGCGCGGCGGATCACGCCGGCAATGCGGTCGATCTGCTCGTCCGGGATCGGGTCCGGCAGGAACGCACGATGCATGCGCCGCCGCGAGAGGATGTCGCGGAACTCCATAAGGGGAACCTATATCGTCGCCGCCATGACGAGATTCCAAGGGAAGACAGTGCTGGTGACGGGCGGCGCGAAAGGCATCGGCGCTGCAACCGCGACGCGGTTCGCGTCGGAGGGCGCGACCGTTGTCGTCGCGGACTTCGACGAGGCGGCCGCGCAGGAGACGGCGCAGGCGATCGGCGGCCACGCCGTGCGCTGCGACGTGACGAAGCGCGACGACGTGGAAGCGGCCGTCGAGGCAGCCGTCGCCCACGGCGGATCGCTCGACGTGCTCGTCGCGTGCGCGGGGATCATCCGCGACAACATGCTCTTCAAGATGAGCGACGAGGACTGGGACGCTGTCATCGACACGCATCTGAAGGGCACGTTCTTCGCGGTGCGCGCGGCGCAGAAGCAGATGGTCGAGCAGAAGAGCGGGAAGATGGTGCTCATCTCCTCCACCTCGGCGCTCGGCAATCGCGGCCAGGTGAACTACTCGACGGCGAAGGCCGGGCTGCAGGGCATGACGAAGACGCTGGCGATCGAGCTCGGTCCGTTCAACGTCAACGTCAACTGCGTCGCGCCGGGCTTCATTGCGACCGCGATGACACAGCAGACGGCCGAGCGCATGGGCGTCCCGTTCGACGAGTTCATGGCAGCCGTCGCCGAGCAGGTGCCGCTGAAGCGCGTCGGCCAGCCCGAGGACGTCGCCGGCACGATCGCCTACCTCTGCTCCGACGACGCGAGCTACGTGAGCGGGCAGGTCATCTACGTCGCGGGCG
>JAOPYY010000041.1 GCA_025964395.1 Actinomycetes bacterium
ACGAGCACGGCCGGCGGACGCAGGACCGCGTTGTAGTTCGAGCTCATCGAGAGCGTGTACGCGCCGGTGACCGGGATTGCGAGCAGATCGCCGCGCCGCGGTTCCGGCAGCTCGACGCGCTCGATCAGGACGTCGCTCGACTCGCAGTGCTTGCCGGCGACCGCGTACGCCTCGGTCGGCGCCTCGTCGGCGCGGTTCGCGAGCAGCGCGGTGTAGCGCGCGTTGTACATCGCGGGCCGCGGGTTGTCCGACATGCCGCCGTCGATCGTCACGAACGTCGTCGCGGCGCTCGTGTGCTTCACGCCGCCTACCGAATACAGCGTCACTCCGGCGCGCGAGACGAGCGAGCGGCCCGGCTCGAGGACGAGGTCGACCGCGGGGAGGCCGTGCAGCTGCCACGAACGGTCGTGCTCGGCGAGCAGGCCGCCGACGAACTCGCCGATCGTGAACGACGGCTCGTCGAGGACATGCCGTGCGCCGAGGCCGCCGCCCAGGTCGACGATGCGGGGCGTCCAGTCGAGCTCGGCGCGCAGTCGCGCCGCGAAGTCGCTGATCCAGGTCACCGTCATCAGCGACGCGCCGAAGTGCAGCAGCTGCGAGCCGACGTGCACGTGCAGCCCTTCGCACTCGGGGAAGCGGCGGATCGCCTCGATCGCGTCGTCCGGCGGCACCCCGAACTTCGAGCCGACGTGGCCGGTCATGATCCCCTCGTGCGTGTCCGCTTCGATGCCGGGCGTGACACGGATCAGGCAGCGCTTCGCACCGATCGCGCGCGCGCGCTCCAGTTCGTCGAGCGAGTCGAGCACGATCAGCGCGCCGACCTCGGCCGAGCGACGCAGCAGTTCGTCCTCCTTGTTGTTGCCGTGGATCACGAGCCGCTCGCCGCTGATTCCTGCGCGGAGCGCGAACTCGAGCTCGCCGACCGTCGACACGTCCGCGCCGAGGCCCTCCGCGGCGAGGAGCCGCAGGATCGCGACCGACGGGAACGCCTTGGTGCCGTAGGCGATCAGGGCGCCCGGCGCGGCCTCGACGTAGGCGCGGGCCTGCGCGCGCAGCGTCGCCTCGTCGTAGACGACCACGGGCGTTCCGAACTCGCGTGCGAGCGCGGTCGCTGTGACGCCGCCGAGGACAAGCTGGCCGTCCACAACGCGCGCGGTATCCGGAAGGAGTTCGGTCAACACCTCAGGCATTGTGCTCATGCCGATGCTGGTAGCGCTCGCTGATCTCGCACACCGCCGTCCGCGCGCCATCGCGGTCGCCGCAGTGCTGGCTGCCGTGGCCGCCGCCCTCTTCGGCGCGTCGACCCCCTCCCGGCTCCAGTCGAGCGACAACGACTTCCAGGACCGGGGCTCCGAGAGCTTCCGCACGCTCCAGGTGCTCTCCCGCGCGACCGGCGTGCTCCCAGGCCCGTCGCTGATCGTCGTCGCGCCGCCGCGCCAGGCCGTGGTCGCGGCCGCGCGGCTGAAGGCGCAGCCGTACGTCGCCCTCGTCAAGCCGCGTGCCGCGGTCTCGCGCGACAGGAAGCTCGTGCTCGTGACGGCGTGGTTCAAGTCGTACGGCACGACGGAGGCGCCGGGCGTCTCCGGCCTCGCGCGGACCCTGCCCGGGATCGTCGGCGGCGCCACGCTTGCGAACGAGCAGGTGAGCAAGCAGTCGGAGCGCGACCTGCTGCGCGCCGAGCTGATCGCGTTCCCGCTGCTCCTCTTGCTCGCGCTCTGGATCTTCCGCGGACTCGTCGCGGCGCTGCTGCCGGTCGCCGCCGGGCTGCTTGCGCTCTTCACGACGCTCGCGTTGCTGCGTCTCGTGAACGACGTGACGCCGATCTCGGTGTTCGCGCTCAACCTGGTCACAGGCGCCGCGATCGGGCTCGCGATCGACTACAGCCTGTTGCTCGTCTCCCGCTACCGAGAAGAGCTCGCGCGCCACGGGCCTGGACGCGAAGCGCTGCGCGCGACGCTGGCGACCGCTGGCCGCACCGTCGCCTTCAGCGCCGTCACGGTCGCAGCGGCGTTCGCCTCGCTGCTCGTGTTCCCGCTGGCGTTCCTGCACTCGATGGCAATCGGCGGAATGATCGTCGCGCCGCTTGCCGGACTCGTCGCGCTCACGCTGCTGCCCGCGTTGTTCGCGCTGCTCGGAGAGCGCGTGAACGCGCTCGCGCCGCATCGCTGGCAGCGCGCCTCTGAGCGTGCCGCGCGGACCGACGAGCACGGCGGCTGGTACCGCTTTGCGCACTGGGTGATGCGCCGGCCGGGCTGGGTTGCGCTCGGGTCGGCGACGCTGCTCGTCGCGCTCGGCCTCCCGTTTCTCGGCGTGCGCTTCATCGGTGTGGACGCCGGTGTGCTCCCGCCGAGCTCGAGCGCACGGCAGGTCGAGGACGTGCTGCGCGCCAAGTTCGCGCCGGGGCTCGACTCGCCGCTGCACCTCGCGGTGCGATCGCTCGACGTCGTGTCGCGCATCCGGCGGCTACCGGGGGTGCTCGCGGTTGCGGCGCCCGAGCGCGTCGGCCCAGGGCTGTGGTCGCTCGACGTGATCCCGCGCGCGCCCGCGATGAGCGATCGAACGAAGCAGCTGGTTCGAGCTGTGCGGCGGCTGCCGGGCGTGCAGGTGAGCGGCAAGACCGCCTGGTACCTCGACACCGCCGCGAGCCTGCGGCACCACCTGCCGTACGCGCTCGCCTTACTCGCGGTCACGACTTTCGTGCTGCTGTTCATCGTCACGCAGTCGGTCGTGCTGCCGCTGAAAGCGCTGCTGATGAACCTACTCGGCCTGTCGGCTGCGTTCGGGGTGCTCGTCCTCATCTTCCAGGACGGCAGGCTCCAGGGGCTCCTCGGGTATCGCAGTCAGGGCGCGCTGGAGCTCACGCAGCCGGTACTCCTCTTCGCAATCGCGTTCGGGCTCGCCACGGACTACGGCGTCTTCCTGCTCTCGCGGATCAAGGAGGCGCACGACGCCGGGCTGCCGAACCGCGAGGCGGTCGCGCTCGGGCTCGAGCGGACGGGGCGGGTCGTCACGGCGGCCGCCCTGCTCTTCTGCGTCGCGGTCGGCGCGTTCGCGACCTCGGGGATCCTGATCGTCAAGGAGCTGGGCATCGGGATCGCGCTCGCTGTGGCGATCGACGCGTCGCTCGTCCGGGCGCTGCTCGTGCCCAGCCTGATGGCGCTGCTGGGCGACTGGAACTGGTGGGCGCCGGCGCCATTGCGCCGCTTCCGGCGCTAATATGCGGCCGAATGGAACAGCTGCTTCCATAGTGCAGGGAGTCACCGCGGCGGACGCCGCGTCGCCCTCCCACGGCCTCTCGTTCGAGAGGCTTTTTCGTCTTTAGGAGCGGAACATCGTGCAGGAATACGACGCAAAGACAATCGAGCGGAAGTGGCAGTCGCTCTGGGAGACCGAGCAGGTCTTCCACGTCGACAACCCGCCCCCGGACGCGCCGCCGGACGACGAGCACTTCTACATGCTCGAGATGCTCCCCTATCCGTCGGGCAGCCTGCACATGGGGCACGTCCTCAATTACACGCTCGGCGACGTCGTCACCCATTTCAAGCGCCGCCAGGGCTACAAGGTGTTGCGCCCGATGGGCTTCGACTCGTTCGGCCTGCCGGCGGAGAACGCCGCGATCAAGGACGGCGGGCATCCGCTCGAGATCACCGAGCGCAACATGGAGGCGATCCGCGAGCAGATGCGCCGCATGGGGTGGGCGATCGACTGGCAGCGCGAGGTCAGTGCGCATGAGCCCACCTTCTACCGCTGGACGCAGTGGCTGTTCCTGAAGTTCTTCGAGCACGGCCTTGCCTACCGCAAGGAAGCGCCGGTCAACTGGTGCCCGTTCGACCAGACAGTGCTCGCCAACGAGCACGTCGTCGACGGGCGGTGCTGGCGCTGCGGCAACATCGTCGAGTCGCGGAACATGGCGCAGTGGTTCTTCAAGATCACCGCGTACGCCGATGCGCTGCTCGACGACCTGGCGACGATCGACTGGCCCGAGCGCACGAAGCGGATTCAGACGCAGTGGATCGGGCGCTCGGAAGGCGCTGAGATCCTCTTCCGCGTCGACGAGCTCGACATCGACATCCCGGTCTTCACGACACGCGCGGACACGCTGTTCGGCGCGACGTTCTTCGTCGTTGCGCCCGAGTGGCCGCTGCTCGAGCGGCTCGTCGAGGGGACGGAGCGGGCCGACGAGGTGATCTCGTACGCGAAGATCGCCGCGGCGCGGCCCACCGAGGAACGCGAGCAGCGCGAGAAGAGCGGCGTGCTCACCGGGCGCTACGCGACGAACCCGGTCAACGGCGAGCCGGTTCCGATCTGGGTCGCCGACTACGTCCTGATGGAGTACGGCACGGGCGCGATCATGGCCGTTCCCGCACACGACGACCGCGACCGCGAGTTCGCAGAGAAGTACGGGCTGCCGATCGTCCCTGTGGTCGGCGAGGACGGCAAGCTCATCAACTCGGGGCAGTTCGACGGGCTCCCGTCCGAGGAGGCGAAGCGCGCGATCGTCGACTGGCTGAGCGAGCAGGGGAAGGCCAAGCCGGCGATCAACTACCGCCTGCGCGACTGGAGCTTCTCGCGTCAGCGCTACTGGGGCTGCCCGATCCCGATCATCTACTGCGAGGACCACGGCGCGGTGCCGGTCCCCGAGGACCAGCTGCCGGTGCTGCTGCCCGAGGTCGACGACTACCGCCCGAAGGGCGAGCCGCCGCTCGCGTCCAACCCGGAGTTCATCAACGTCCCGTGCCCGATCTGCGGAAAGCCGGCCCGGCGCGAAGCGGACACGATGGACACGTTCGTCGATTCGTCGTGGTACTTCCTGCGCTACACCGATCCGAACAACGACCAGGCGCCGTTCGACCGCCGCATTGCGGACTACTGGATGCCGATCGACCAGTACATCGGCGGCATCGATCACGCGAAGGGCCACCTCCTCTACTCGCGCTTCTTCATCAAGGCGATGAACGACCTCGACATGGTCGGGTTCCGCGAGCCGTTCCAGCGGCTGTTCCACCAAGGCTGGGTGCGGCTCGAGGGCAAGCGCATGTCGAAGTCGCAGGGCGGTGTCTCGCCGAATGAGCTGATCGACATGTTCGGCGCCGACGCGATCCGCATCTACATCCTCTTCCAAGGCCCCGCCGACCAGGACATCGACTGGACGCCCGACGGCATCGACGCGACCGTGCGCTTCATCCGGCGCTTGTGGCGCGTCGTGCACGAGGCGGCGGCGCGGCCCGAGCCACCCGCGGATGTCGACACGCCGCTCGCGCGCAAGGCGCACGAGACGATCGCGCGCGTCACCGACGACATCGATCGCCGCTTCGTCTTCAACACGCCGATCGCCGCGGTGATGGAGCTCGTCAACGAACTGTCGAAGGCGCCCGACGATCCGGCCGCGCGCTTCGCGGCGGAGACTGCGGTCTCCGTGCTGCAGCCGTGGACGCCGCACGTCGCGGAGGAGCTGTGGGGCGTGCTCGGTCACGACTCGCACCTGTGGGAGTCCCCGTGGCCGGTCGCCGACGAAGCGATGCTGCAGCGCGACACGATCGAGCTCGTCCTGCAGGTGAACGGCAAGGTGCGCGACCGCGTGCAGGTGCCGGCTGGGCTGTCCGAGGACGAGTTGATCGCGCGGGCGCGCGCCTCCGAGAAGGTGCAGGCGCACCTGAACGGCGAGGAGCGCCGCGTGATCGTCGTGCCGGACAAGCTCGTCAACATCGTCATCTGACCGGCGTGCTTCACCTCACGAATGGCGACAGCGTCGCCATCCCGCTTCGGCAGACAACGCTGGAGGGCGACGCGTTCGCGTGGCGCGACGCGTACCACGAAGGCCCGGTGCGGTCCGGGGAGCGCTCGCGCCTGATCGACGCACGCGCGGCATTCTTGTCGTCGTGCGGCTGGGGCGACGAGGACGCGATCCGCGACGAACTGCTCGCGCGCGACGCACGCTTCGTCGACGCGTTGCGCGACGGAAGCGAGATCGTCCTCTGGTTCGAGCACGATCTCTACGACCAGCTGCAGCTGGTCGACGTGCTCGCGCTCGCGGGCGAGGCGGGATTCGACCCGGAGCAGCTGGAGCTGATCGAGATCGGCTCGTTCCCCGGGCGGCCCGGCTTCCGCGGGCTCGGCGAGTTGAACGTTGCGGAGATCGAGTCGCTGTGGCCGCAACGGCGCGCGGTCACCGACGAGGACACGGCGGGCGCGCAGCTCGCATGGGAGGCCGTGCGTCGCGCGGATCCGCGCGGGCTGGTGGAGGTGCGCCTCGATCCGCCGGCGAGCCGGCCGTTTCTCGCCGCGGCGTTCGGGCGGCTCCTCGAGGAACTGCCGGGCGCGGGGGACGGGCTCTCGCGGACGGAGCGGCAGCTGCTGCGGCTGCTCGCGGACGGCCCGCTGCTGACGGGCGCGCTGTTCGTCGCGTCGCAGGACCTCGAGGAGGCCCCGTTCCACGGCGACGTGTGGATCCTGCGGACGCTCGAGGGGCTCGAAGGCTCGACGCCGCTCGTCTCGCTGACCGAGGGCTCGGCGGCGATCACGGATGCCGGGCGGAGCGTTCTGGCCGGCGAGGCGGATCGCGTCGAGTTGCTGGGGATCGACCGCTGGGTCGGCGGGACGCACCTCGTGCCCGACGCAGTGTGGCGCTGGGACGCCGACGCATCCCAGCTCGTCGCGCCGGCGTAGTCGACGCCGACGAAGTTCCACTTTCGGCGCACACGCGTGTCCCACGCGTGACGGTTCTCACGGCAGCCTGAACGCATGGCGACGTTCCCCCTCGGCGTGCACGGCCGCCGCATCCTCGCAGTGGCGATCCTTGCGCTCGTGCTCGTGGTGGTCGCGTGGCGGCACACGGCGGCCGGCTCGCCTGCGCCGTTGCGCGTCGCGCCGATCGCACCCGCTCGCGCCTCGCCGGCGGTCGCGGCGCGCC
>JAOPYY010000042.1 GCA_025964395.1 Actinomycetes bacterium
TGGTGCCCGTCAAGTCGCCGCGCCTCCTTGTGCTGGTCAGCGTCGAGGAGCCGCGCGACCAGATCTTCGGCGGCGTCGTCGCAGCGCCGGCCTTTGCGGAGATCGCGAAGTTCGACCTCCAGTACCTCGGCGTCCCGCCGGATGCGCCCGTCGCCGGGCCCTAAATTAGACCGGCTTCCAGAAGACGGTCGTGTCGCAGAACTGCCCGTCCGGGTAGAGGGCGTAGTTCGGGATCACGCCGACCGTGTTCCAACCGAGCCGTTCGTAGAGCCGCGCCGCGTCGCCGCCCGTCACCGCGTCGAGCACGAGCAGCGTCTTGCCCTCCGTGCGCGCCTCCTGCTCGAGCTGCTCCATCAACCGCTGGGCCATCCCGCGCCTTCGCGCGGAACGATGGACGAGCACCCTGGCGACCTCCGCGCGGTGCGGCTGGTTCGGCGGCACCGCGAGGACGAGCTGTGCGGTGCCGACCAGGTCGCCGTCCAGGAAGGCGCCGAGGATGATCCGGCGGCCCTGCTCGGCGTCGCCAACGAAGACCTCGAAGGCAGCACGTGCCTCCTCATGTGGGAACGGCTCCATGTAGCCGACCGATGCGCCGCCGGCGACGCAGTCGGCGAGCACGCCGGCGAGGGCCTCGAGCTGCCCACGGGCCTCGTCCGGGCGGAGGCGGCGAACTTCGATCTGCTCAGTCAGAGACATGGGCAAGTTCTACCTGGGCGCCCCCGACGCTCTCGAATCTGGTTCGGCTGACACCGAATCAGGTTCGGACTAGCCCCGAACCTGATTCCCGACAGGAACCAGATTCGAGAGCTTCGATCTGCCCGGGCGCATTGACTCCGTCCGAGGCGCGTGTCTCAAATAGCACGAACCCCCCACAGGAGGACTGCGTGGATATTCGTGACGAGACTGCGGCCGAGGCTGCCTCCGATGAGGCTGAGCTCGCCCGCTTCGGTTACAAGCAGGAGCTGAAGCGTTCGCTCGGGCTCTTCAGCTCGTTCGCGGTGGCCTTCAGCTACATCTCGCCCTCGACGGGCATCTTTACGCTCTTCGCGCTCGGACTGACGACGATCGGCGGCGTCTTCTTCTGGAGCTGGCCGCTCGTCGCACTCGGCCAGTTCATCATCGCGCTCTCGTTCGCGGAGCTCTCGAGCCACATCCCGGTCGCTGGATCGGTGTACCAGTGGTCGAAGCACCTCTCCAACAGGACGATGGCCTGGTTCACCGGCTGGATGTACCTCTTCGCCGGGATCCTCACCGTCACCGCGGTCGCGGTGACGCTGCCGCTCGCGCTGATCCCCGCGCTCAACGGCATGGGCTGGCACCTGGCGAACAGCCTCTCGAACCAGTGGAAGGTCGCCCTTGTCTTCATGATCATCGTGACCCTCCTCAACATCTACGGCGTCAGGGCTGTCGCGCTGATCAACAACGTCGGCGTGCTGTTCGAGATCCTCGGCATGGTCGTCTTCGCGTTCATCCTGGCGCTCTTCCACAACCATCAGGGCGTCGGCGTGATCTTCAAGACCGGCGGGATTCATGGCACCGTCGGGCTCTTCCTGGTCGCGATGTTCATGAGCCTGTTCGTGATCTACGGCTTCGACACCGCCTCGACGCTCGCCGAGGAGACGAGGAACCCGCGCAAGGAAGCGCCTAAGGCCGTTCTCTACTCGATCATCGGCGCGTTCATCATCGGCGGCGTCTTCATCTGGGCGATCCTGATGGCGATCCCCGGCACGCTGGCGAGTGGCATCAAGGCCGGGCTCGGGCCGGCGGCGGTGATCGACGCGAACTTCTCGAACGCCTTCGCGACGACCTACCTCGTCGTCGTTTCCATCGCGATCTTCATCTGCCTGCTCTCGATCCAGGCAAACGTCATGCGGCTCTGCTTCAGCATGGCGCGCGATGATCAGCTGCCGTTCTCATCCACCTTGCGGTCGGTCAGCCCACGCCTGCACACCCCGTGGATCGCAGCCATCGTGGTCACCGGGATCGCCGCGATTCCGCTGATCCAGTACGCGGGCGCCACGTATCTCGCGATCGCGGCGACCGGCTTGATCTATCTCAGCTATTTCATGGTCGGCACGGCGATCCTCCGCGCACGCCTAAACGGCTGGCCGAAGGTGGATGCCCCGTTCAAGCTCGGCAAGTGGGGGATACCGGCTTCGATCCTCGGGCTGATCTGGGGCGGCGGCATGCTGATCAACTTCGCCTGGCCGCGGGCTGCATCGAACCCGACCCCGTTCCAAGTGGTCGATGCGAATGGCCACCTGCAGCTGAACTTTGGGCTCTCCTGGCTGAACCACCGGCCGGTGCTGTGGACGGTGGCGATCGTGATCGCCGGCGTCGGGGCCGCCTACTTCGGTCTCGTCCAGCGCAAGAAGCACGCCGAGGCGCCCCAAGCGGCGCCCATCTCGGCGCTATGAGCCAAGGCGGGGGCGGCCTCGGCCGCCCCCGCTAGGTTTTCCCGGATGGATCTGAACCGCCTTGCGGAGGCGATCGGGGTCGAAGGGGCGCCGTCGGGCCGGATCTTCGACCTCGCCTACGACCCGCGCACCGTCACTCCAGGATCGCTCTTCTTCTGCATCGCAGGCGCTCGCGCCGACGGCCACGACCTGGCCGCGGACGCAGTCGCCGCCGGTGCCGTCGCGCTCGTCGTCGAGCGGCCGGTTGACGTCGACGTGCCCCAGTTGGCCGTCCCGAGCGTCCGTGCAGCGATGGGGCCCGCGTCCGTCCTCTTCTTCGGCGACCCCTCACGCGAGCTCGAGGTGGCGGCCGTGACGGGCACGAACGGCAAGACGACGACGGCATTCCTGCTCCGCTCGATCCTCGACGAAGCGGGGCGCAGGCCCGCGCTGCTGACGAACATCGAACGGCGCGTCGGCGGAGAGCAGCAGCCGATTGGGCTGAACACGCCCGAGTCGATCGACCTGCAGCAGCTGTTCCGCACGATGCTCGACGCGGGCGACCGTTCGTGCGCGATGGAGGCGACGTCGATCGCCGGAGTGAAGGGACGGCTCGCCGGCACGCGCTTCGCGGTGCTCGTATTCACGAACCTCACGCAGGACCACCTCGACTTCCACGGGACGATGGAGGAGTACTTCGCGGCCAAGCGCGCGCTCTTCGAGCAGGCCGACCGCGCGGTGATCAACGTCGGCGACGAGTGGGGCGCGCGGCTCGCCACGGAACTGCCGGACGCGCGCACGTTCACGCCGGACGACGACATTCCGTTCGATCTGAAGCTGCGCGGCCGTTTCAACCGAGCGAACGCCCTCGGTGCGATCTGGGCGGCGCGCGAGCTCGGGATTGATGACGAAGCGATCGCCCGCGGAGTGGAGCAGCTGCAAGGCGTGCCAGGCCGCTTCGAGTCGGTGGAGGTGGGGCAGCCGTTCGCGGTGATCGTCGACTACGCGCACACGCCGGACTCGCTTGTGAACGTGCTGCAGGCGGCGCGCGGCCTCGGCGACGGACGGCTGATCGTCGTCTTCGGCGCGGGCGGCGACCGCGACCGCGAGAAGCGCCCACTGATGGGGCGTGCGGCCGCCGAGAACTCGGATCGCGCGATCGTCACGACTGACAACCCGCGCACCGAGGACCCCGCCGCGATCGCCGAGCAGGTGGCCGATGGCCAGCTCGAGATCGTGCTCGACCGGCGTGCCGCGATCGAGACGGCGCTCGCGGATGCGCAACCGGGCGACGTCGTCGTGATCGCGGGCAAGGGCGCGGACACGAAGATGGAGCTCGCCGACCGCAGCGTGCCGTTCGACGACCGCGCGGTTGCGCGGCTGGTTTTGGAAGGACAGTTGCTCGCGTGATCCCGCTCGAGCTGAACGTCATCGAGCCGCTCGGGCGGCTGATCGCGCGCCCTTGGGCCGATGTTGTCACGGGCATGCAGGTCGACTCGCGGCGCATCGACGAAGGCGATTTGTTCGTGGCAGTGAGCGGCGGCGAAGACTTCGTCGAGCACGCGCTCGCGCGCGGCGCCTCGGCGGCGCTCGTCCCGACCGACGAGTTTGCCGCCCTCGCCGCGATCGCCGGTGCCGTGCGCGAGCGCTCGAAGGCGCGCGTCGTCGCGATCACCGGGTCGACGGGGAAGACGTCGACCAAGGACATCCTCTACGCGCTGACCGCGCCGCACCGGCGCACGATCGCGAACGAAGGCAACTTCAATACCGAGATCGGCGTCCCGCTCACGATCTGCCGGATCGAGGAGGACACCGAGCTCTGCATCAGCGAGCTGGGGATGCGTGGTCCGGGCCAGATCGCCTGGCTCGCATCGTTCGTCAAGCCCGATGTCGGCGTGATCACCAACGTGGGACCTGCGCACCTCGCGCTGCTCGGCTCGATCGAGAATATCGCGCGTGCCAAGGCCGAGCTGATCGAAGCGCTGCCGCCCGGCGGGATCGCCGTCGTGCCCGACGAGCCGCTGCTCGAGCCGTACCTCACGCGCTCCGACATCACCGTCAGGCGCGTCGACACGACGACGCCGCTGCCGTTCGACACCAGCTACACCTCGAAGCACCAGCTGCAGAACACACGCACCGCGGTCGCGGTCGCAGAGTCCCTCGATATCCCCTTGCCGGAGACGCTGAGCGTCGAGTTCTCGAAGTTCCGCGAGGAGGAGCGTCCGCTACCGGGAGACGGCGTGCTCTTGAACGACTGTTACAACGCGAACCCGGTCTCGATGCGGGCGGCGCTCGAGCACTTCGTCGTGCGCGCGGGCGACCGGCGGCGGATCGCCGTCCTCGGCGACATGCTCGAGCTCGGGCCGGGGGCGCCTGAGTACCACCGGGAAATCCGCGACCTCGTGCGCGAGCTCGGGATCGAGCAGGTGATCGCGGTCGGCGAGCTCGCGCGGGAGTACGGCGGCGACTGGGTCCCGACCGCAGCCGAGGCAGCCGAGCGGTTGCGTGCCGAGCTGCGGCCCGGAGACGCGGTGCTCGTCAAGGGATCGCTCGGGGTGGGACTCGCGGTCGTCGCGGAGAACTTGACCGCGTAATGTCGAGAGTCCTCGTAGCAGCGCTCGTGGCGATGATCATCGCCATCCTCGGCGGGCCGACGTTCATCAACTTCCTGCGCCGTAACGAGGTCGGCCAGCACATCCGCGAGGAGGGACTGGAGCACCATCGGGCGAAGCAGGGCACGCCGACGATGGGCGGGCTGCTGATCGTGCTCGCGGCGTCAATCGCCTTCCTGCCACTCTCGGACTACACGCTGCCGGCGCTGACGATCTTCGGGACGATGCTCGCCTGCGCTGGCGTTGGCTTCCTCGACGACTACCTCAAGCTGCATCACAAGCGCTCACTCGGTCTGCGTGGCCGCTGGAAGATCCTGATGCTGATCGGGATCACGGCCGCAGTCGGATACGCGGCGCATCACCAGCAGCTCAGTCACAGCGTCTTCGTTCCGATCGCCGACTGGAACGTGCCGCTCGGGCCGTTCTGGTACCTGCTGCTATTCCTGATCATCGGCGGTGCCGTGAACGGTGTGAACCTGACGGACGGCGTCGACGGGCTTGCAGCAGGCACGTCGATCATCGCGCTCGCGACGTTCACCGCGATGGCAGTGACGATCTATATCCGCTCGGGGCCGCCGCGCATCGGGAATCGGCTCGACATCGCGTTCATCGGTGCGGCGCTGATTGGTGCGGCGGTCGGGTTCCTCTGGTTCAACGCGTTCCCGGCCGAGGTGTTCATGGGCGACACCGGTGCGATGGCGCTGGGCGGCGCGATGGCGGCGATGGCGATCATGATGAAGGTCGAGCTGCTGATGCTGTTCGTCGGCGGGATCTTTGCGGTCGTGGCGCTCTCGGTCGTGCTGCAGGTGCTGAGCTTCAAGTGGTGGGGGAGGCGAATCTTCCTGATCGCGCCGCTGCAGCACCACTTCGAGATGAAAGCCTGGTCCGAGACGAAGATCATGGTGCGCTTCTGGATCGTCACGGCGATCTTCTGCGCGGTCGGCTTTGCGTTCTTCTACAAGTACTACTTGCCCTTCCGGGCCCATAGTTGAAAGCACTCGTCTACGGTCTCGCGCGTTC
>JAOPYY010000055.1 GCA_025964395.1 Actinomycetes bacterium
AACACGCCAGATAACGCAGAGGCGGTACGCGTGCTTCATGCGGCGTTGGCCGGTCGGGTCATGTGGAAGGAGTTCGATCCCCGCGTCGGTTATCCGCCGACCGGGCTACCGGAACTCACCGAGTGGAGGGGGAACGTCACCTGGGATACCCGGCGGAGCGGTCGGTGTTCGCTGTAAGGCCGCCGGGATATCGGGGCCCTACGACACGATCGCGAACCAAGTGCGACTCAAGAAGACCGTCGTGTTGCGCATTCCCGTGGCCAATGACAGTGGCGCACAAGCTGGCGTGGTGGATTGCCTCAAGAACCCGGCGACGTTCGCGGAGTGGTTTTGGGCGGGAGTAGCTGCAGGCGCTCAGGGCATCGAATACATGACGCAGAGTCAGGGGCAAGATGCGCCGCTCTTCGACGTCCAGGATGCGATCCAGACCGAGGCGCACGTCGTGGGGGCGCGGCTTAAGAACTTGCTGCCAGTGATCCTGAGCGGGATCCGTCGACCGATCTCTGTAGCAGGGTTGTCGTCGGTGCGAGCTGCTTCATTCAGCGCGGGGAAGGTGAGCTACGTCATCGCCGTGAATGAGGCCAGCACGCCAGGCCAAGCGCGTCTACTCATCGATTTGCGTGAGTCAATTTCCCCGGCGGTTCTATGGGAAGGTCGCAACGAGACCATCAGCTCGGGTGCCCTAACCGACCGGTTCACTGGCTTCGGCGTGCATATCTACAAGCTCAGCCTCAAGCGGTAGGCGGCTCGGTAAGCGAGTGCCGATCACCTCACCGGGAGGCGACCTACGGCCCTGTCCGAGGGCGGTCGCGATGGTGTGACAGTTCTCCCGGTCGAGTGTCCGTTAGTCGCCGTAAGTTTCAGCGCGGGCTTCGCACTAGACGGCTCTGACGGCGTCGGCTACAACCACGTTGGTGCGCCCCGGTCGTCCTCATCACGCTTTTGTGGCGGTCCTCGCGGCTCTCGCATTGGGCGTCGGGGTTGCCTCTGCCGGGGATGACTCTGGGCCTGGCCACGCCTCGGCAAATCTCGTGGATCCCGTCGGGGATAACGGTCAGAGCTTCGGTCAGTCCCCGACAGATGTGGTGCGCATCGCTGTGGCTTGGAGCGTGGACACGCTCACGCTGTCGTTGACCTACAAAGAAACGCCGCCGTCGAGCAAGTTCGCCATGGTGGTCACTGACCGCGCGGACAACGATCTCCAGGAGACTGACAACTGCGCTCCCAATGACGCTGACTCGCTGCGGATCACAGGCACAGCATCAGGTACCGCGACGCTGACGCAGGCGTTCATCAACGGGAACCTTAAGGCAGACGCTTCGGTGGTGGGGAACACAACGAGTTACGCATTCTCGCATCCGACTCTTACGGCATACATTCGCAGAGGGAACGACCCGTTTACGTGCGTTTCCGGGAACGTCGACGGCGACCATTTCTTCGGGGCATTCCAGGGCAAGGCTCTCCGCCTGACGTCGGCCAATGCCACCGCTGGCCTGCGCCAAGCCCTTGAAGCGCACTTCAAGGCCGTCTTCACGAACGCCACGCGAAAGTGGCTGACGTGCCCGCGCCAGGAGTTGATCCCGGCTTCCGGCAACTCGTCCGCCGTTGCCGCCTGCGAGTTCGAGTTCGGTCGGTCCGGCGGCATCTACCACGGCGGTTCCACGTCGATGTATCTCGCCGACGGACACGTAGACACGATCGACTACCTCAATAAGGTCACCACCGTCTATACGAAGCGCCTGCAGCGGTGCCAGATTGCTTCGACACGGAGTGGGTGGGTGAACGGCGTAGTCCTCAAAGGCCGCACGCTTGCGAACTCTGGATCGCTTGGGGAGGGGCGCCGGTGCGCCTTCCTGGTCGGTCCGGCCGGGATGGCATCGGATATTGAGAGTGACGTGGCACTGCACCCGACGCGTCATCTCACGACATATCTCGTCGGTCTCCATGGAACGAACCAGGCAGGATTCGAAGAGAGGTCGGTGTTCCGGTGTCGTGTGACGGAAGCCGGGCAGCTGAGAAGGTTCGATTGCCTGAACGGGCTTGGCGACCGCTTTGTGTATGGCTTCACGCTCGGCCGACGTTAACTCTCCGTCGATGACAGTCAGTCATCCATGAAGGCCCCGACGGCGCCGAACTGGACACGCCAGCGTTCATCAGGTGACCGTCCCGCGAGCATTCACCGCCGCGCTGGTCGTTTTCTTTGCCGGTCTGCGAATCCGCGCTTACCTGGTGACGGGGCGGGGATTGAACCCGCGACTCTCTGGGTTATGAGGACACCTTGAGTTCTGCTTTCCGCTCTCCGGTGACTCGGTCGGCGTCGGCGAGATGCTCCGACAGGAACTGTCCGGCTCTGTCTAGCGCCGCGGCCGCTTCGTCGAGGATCGGGTAATAGGCCTGGAATACGTGTGGCACCCCGGGGGTGATGTCGAGCGTGACCTCGACGTCGGCTGTGGCGGCTTGTCGCGCGAGGCGAAGGGCGTCGTCGAGGAGGACCTCGTGAGTTCCGGCCTGGATAATCAGGGGCGGCAGACCGGACAGGTCGGCGAAAACGGGGCTGATGAGGGCAAGCGCGGCGTCTTGTCCCGACGTGTAGTCGTTGACTCGGTCTTGGAGGGCTTCCAGGCTCATCAGCGGGTCGACCTCGCGCTTGGTTTGCATCGTCGTCCCGGCCAGGGTGAGATCGGCGTACGGTGACATGACGAAGGCCGCGGCCGGCAGGGGCAGCCCGCGATCGTGGGCGTTGACCAGGGTGGCGATGGCGAGGCCGCCGCCGGCGGACTCGCCCGCGAAGGCGATGTTCGAAGGTGCAATGCCGCTGTGCAGGAGAGCTTCATAGGCGGCAAGAGCGTCGTCAACCGCTGCCGGATACGGGTGCTCGGGCGCGAGCCGGTAGTCGACGGAGATCACCTTGGCCTGCGTCCGCCGGCCGACCTGCGAGGCCAGGTCAGCGGTGAGGGAGGCGTCCCCCATCACGTACACGCCGCCGTGGAAGTAGAGAACCACGTGGCGAGGTTCGATTCCGTCGACTGTGATCTCGGCCGTTGGGACGCCGCCCAGTGCGGCCGCGGTCACGGTCACGTCGGCCGGCAGTGGCTGCGCCGAGAGCAACTCCCGGAGCAGTCGCCGTTGCTCGTTGACATCGCTGCCGACGGGGAACGCTGACTGTCGCAGGATTGCGTCGAGGTTCTCTCGCTGCTCGGTGCTCACTGTGGATCTCCCTTCGGGAAGCTGGTCATGAGGGGTGCACCAGCAGGGGCGTCGAGGGCGAAGTGCATCCTGTGGACCCAGCCTCCAGCTCACCGTCGCCGACCTCCTCGGGTTCGACCTCAGCCGGTTGCGGCTCGATCACCAGCGCCGCGAGGACGGCACCCACCGCGGCGGTGGCGGCGAGGACGTAGAACGCGACCTGGAAGCCGTGCGTGAGCGCCGCCCCGCTGAAGGCAGTGGTCCCGGCGTGGGAGTGAACATAGTGGGTCGTGAACGTCGTCGCGATCGTCGTGGCGGCCGCGACGCCGATCGCCCCGCCGATCTGCTGAGTCGTGTTGATCAACCCCGAGGCGATTCCGGCATCCGCCGCGCGAACTCCGGTGAGCGCGCCGATCGACATCGGTATGAAGACGAAGGCGAGCCCGAGCCCGCTGACGATGAACCCCGGGAACAGGTTGCGGAAGTAGTGGCCGTCAACCGGCAGTTGCGCGAAGAGCACGAGCGCGACCGTCGAAAGCGCCAATCCGGCGGGCAAGATGCTCCTGACACCGAACTTCGTCACGAGTCCTTGCGCGACAGCAGAGAGAGCGATTGTCGTCACCGTCAGCCCGATGTAGGCGACCCCGGTCTTGAGCGCTGAGTAGTGCAGGACCTGCTGCATGTACAGCGTCAGCAGAAAGAACTGTGAGAAGACCGCGCCGGTCGCGATCAGAGCGCTTAGGTTCGACCCCGCGAGCGTGCGCAGCCGCAAGATGCGAAGCGGCAACAGAGGCGCCTTCGTGCGTGACTCGATCAGGAAGAACGAGGCGATCAGAACGGCGGAGGCCGTCAAGAGACCGATCGTCACGGGTGTGCCCCACCCGTGCTGCGTGGCACGAGTCATCCCGTAGACGAGCAGCATCAGTCCGGCGGTGATCGTCGCCGCACCAGCGAAGTCGAAGTAACGATTGGGCAAATCGGCGCGGCTCTCGCGCAGAAGCCAGGGGCTGACTGCGATGACCGCAGCACCGACGGGCACGTTGACGTAGAAGATCCAGGGCCAGCTGAAAGCACTGGTCAAGACGCCGCCGAGCAGCACGCCCACTGCGCCACCGCTGCCCGCCACGGCGCCCCAGATTCCGAGCGCGCGATTGCGCTCGCGACCTTCCTCGAAGGTCGTGGTCAGGATCGACAGTGCAGCGGGCGACATCATCGCGGCGCCCAGACCCTGCAAGCACGGAAACGCGATCAGAGAGCCCTCCGACCAGGCAAGCCCGTCGAGCAGCGAGCTGACCGTGAACAGGAGCAGCCCCGCCATGAACAGGCGCCGGCGCCCGAACAGATCCGCGAGCCGTCCACCGAGAAGGAGAAAGCCGCCGAAGAAGATCGAGTACGCAGTGATCACCCACTGCAGGCTCTCCTGTGAGAAGTGCAGATCGGTCTTGATCGACGGCAAGGCCACGTTCACGATCGAAATGTCGAGCACGACCATGAACTGCGCCGTCACGATCACGCCGAGAGCGAGCCAGCGACGACGGTCCTCCGCTCCGACTGCAGGATGGGTCACGACTTCAGCGGACATGTCTTCTCCTCTTCCATGGGCTACGCAAGTTGCTTCGCGGCTTTCGGCGCGCCCCCGAGCAGCTCCCAGCCGGCCGCGGTCACGCCCAGTCCGACGAGGATGGCGAAGCCGAGCACTGTGTCCGGCGCGCTCGCGCCCTGGTCGAGTGCGACTCCGGCGCCGATCACGGGAATCGAGAGCCCGATGAAGAGGGCGATGAGGAGCTGCGAGGTCATCGCCAGTCGATCCTGGGGCGAAGCCGCTTCGAGCACGAGCCCGGTGGTCCCCTTGAACACGGCACCGGCGCCGGCCCCGATGAACGCGCCCCCGACGAGGAACAGCGCAAGGCTCGGCGTCGAGAGCCGAACGGACGTCACGAGCAGAACGAGACCGACCAGCATCGAGACCGTGCCGAATGCGAGCACCTGCGGGGCTCGCAGGCTCGTCGTGGCGAGCTGCGCCACGACGCCCGCGGAAAACACCACGAACAGCGTTGCGCCGGCGAGCGCGTGGGAGGGATGGTGAAACGTGGTGGCGAGGAGGAGCCCGGACAGCCCGGCGAAGAGTCCGTTCGCCGAGAACGCTGCCAGGGTCGCGGTCCCTGCCGGGACGGGGATCCTTGCCGCGCGCGATCGGGGGCCGGTCTTCTCGGTGGGGGCCGGTGGAGCAGGAGCGGCTGTCTCGGGAGCGGCCGCCAGGCCGGCCAGGGCGAAGGCTCCGAGCACGATCCAGACGAGGTAGGGCACCGTAAGCGGCCGTCTCGCCCACGCCGCCAGGCAGCCGGCAAACAACGGGCCGATTCCGAGCGCGCCGACGTTCACGGCGGTGCCGATGTTCCGCGGGCGGATCGGGGAGCCGTTCGGATCACGGCGGATGTACAGCTCGATGAGGTAGGTGGTGGCGGTGCCGGCGACGAGCCCGACGGCGATGCCGGTGATCAAGCGCCCGAGCAACAGCCCCGGCAAGGCCTTCCAGGCCGCGAGGAGGCCGGCCGCGACCATCATGGTCGCCACCGCTGCGAGCATCACGCCTCGGCGCCCGATTCGCCCGGCGAGCGCGGGCACCGCGAGCAATGCGGCGATCGTCCCGCCGGCGAAGATCGCGTAGACCACGGTGATCGTGAGGGCCGAGAGCCCGTCGCGTTCGCGGTAGAGGCCGTAAAGCGGGCTCGGCAGCGTCGCGAACGCCATGACAATGAGGAAGGCGAAGGCGACAGCCCGGAAGCCTGAGCGGTTCCTGCTCACCAGACCCTCATCCCGCCGTCGATGACGACGTCGATGCCTGTGATGTACGAGCTCTCTTCGCAGGCCAGGAACAACGCGAGGTTCGCGATGTCCTCCGGCTCACCCAGACGGCCCAGGAGGGTCCGTCCGATCATCTCATGAGCGAACCCGCCTGCGCCCTCGTCGAGATGAGCTCGGGTCGCGCCGCTTTGGATCAGGCCTGGCGAGATCGAGTTGACGCGAATCCCGTGCTCGCTTCCCTCCATCGCGAGCTGGCGCGTCATCCCGATGATCGCCGCCTTGTTCGTCGTGTGCGACAGCGACGCGAGGCTCTTGAAGCTGAGCTGCCCGTTCAGCGAGGCCATGTTCACGACGACCCCGCTGCCGGCGATCAGCTGAGGCCAGGCAGCACGGGTGAGGTAGAAGATCAGGTCGACCTCGTCCTGCCGTGCAGCGTCCCAGTCCTCGTCGCTAACGTTCTCGAGTCGTCCGAAGTGCGACCTGCCTGCGAGGTTGAACAGCACGTCGATCCGGCCGAGCTCGCTCACGGCGAAATCGACGAGTCGTGCGCACTCGGCTGGGTCGCTCAGGACGCATGGCTGGAGCGAGACCATCTCGCCGCCGGCCGCCTCGACCATCGCGACCGTTTCCTCCGCCGGCTCGACCGCAACGTCGCAACCGACGACCGACGCGCCCTCGCGCGCGAAGGTCAGGGCGGTCGCACGACCCATGCTCCCGCCCGTCCCCGTGACGACGCAGACCTTTCCGGAGAGCCTCCCGGCCACTCAGCGCGTTCCCGCGAGTGCGGCAGCAGCGGCTTGCTTCTCGGCCTCTGCGACGCCCACCTTGTCGGTGTGGTTGCCGACCTCGTTGAAGTACCAGTAGATGACGCCGCCGGCAGCCTCGGCCAGCGGGCTCGCCCAGTCGCGGAACGTCTCGGTCACGACGGCAAGCGCTGTGGTGGGCACCGCGCCGGCGTGCGCCAGCCGTTCGATGCTCGTCCGGTGGGCGACCTGCGAGCGCCCACCGACTGCATCGGCGACGTACAGGACGTCGTACCCGTTCTTCAGCGCCTGCACCGTGGCGAACGCAAGACAGATTTCGGTGTGTAGAGCGCCGATGATCAGCCGCTTGCGTCCGGTCGCTGCGACCGCCTCGCGGAAGGCATCGTCCTCGAACGCATTCATCGACGACCGGTCGATCGGCTCGATGCCGTCGAGCTCCTCGAGGATCGACGGGAGGGTCGGACCGTTGAAGCCAAGTTCGACGCCGACCGTCGACAGCACGATGGGCATGTCGAACGCCTTGGCCGTCTTCGCCAACAGCCGGGCGTGAAGCTCGACCATGTCGGCGTTCGTCTCGGAACGGATGACTTCGAACATCTCGCGCTGGTAATCGATCAGCACGAGCGCGCAGTCTTCCGCTTTCCAGACGCCCAGATCCTTTGTCATCTTCGTCTCCTTTGCTTACGGGTGGACCCACGAGCCGTAGCCCAGGTCGAGCCGGATGGACTGCAAGACCTGGAACGTCGTGCTCTCGGTGAAGACGTCCGCCGCTGCGAGCACGCCCGTGTACTTCTCGATCACGGGTGCGGCGGCCGTCGCGACCGTCTCTTCCAGGCCGCCCCTGAACGCCGCCCAGGGGTTGTCGGGGTACTTCGCGAAGTAAGGCGCGTAGTCGACGGTGTCGATGGCCTTCCTCGAGCTCTCGGCGATGTCCGCCATGTACTGCTGGTGCAGCGTCAGGTCGTCGCGGGTGCCGAGCCGGCCGAGGTGGCCGCCGATGAAGTGCGTCCACGAATACGCAAGCGCTTTCGCAGGTGCCTCGAGATAGCCGGGGATGTCCTCGGTCAGGTTCGACTGGAAGACCGGCGCCCAACCGGGGTTGGCGATGTCGATCAGCATCAGCGCGTCGTGGTTGGGCAGGTGGATGATGATGTTGTCGGGCGAGTGGTTCGCGCCGAACCAGGCGAGGTCGATGCGCTCGCCGCCGATCTCGAGCGTGCGCCGATCCTGGAACGTCTCCTCGTTCGGAGGCCGCGCCGGATCGTCGTCGCGCAGCAGCAGGTTCCGCGTCTCCTCGTGCCCGATGCGCGTGACGTTTTTGTCGAACAGCGATGCCGCGCCGACGTGGTCCGCGTGATGGTGCGAGTAGACGAGGTAGTTGACCTTGTTGCTGACGCCGTTGGCTGATGCGATCTCGTCGACCGCGCGCTGGATGTTGTTGCCGATCGTCGGCGGCGCGTCGAGCACGACGACGCCGTCCGAGGTGGTCAGGAAGGCGCACTGGTACGTGCCGTCGGTGATCCAGTAGAGATTCCGCTCTACCCGGTCGACGTAATAGCCCTGCTCGTTGAGCGCCGGGCCGAGCGCCGATTGCGGGACGGGTGCGTAGTCCGGCAGGTCGGACGTCTCGATGGTCGTTTCGGTCGTGGTCATGCCGTCACCTCCGTCGCGGCGAGGGCTGCGCGAGCCTGGTCGATGTCAAGGACCGCGCCATTCAGGCCGAACTGTGAGAGGTCGCCGCCTGGCCCCTCGAGCCGTCCTGCGTCGGCGAAGCCGCCTGCCCTCACCGGATCGAAGCCGGCGGCGCGGATCAGCCGTTCGACCGTGCCGGCGGCGCTGTCGTCGTCGGTCGCATAGAACAGCGCGACCCGCCGCGGTTCGCGGTTTGCGCTGCTCGCGAGCGAGTCGGCGCCGAGCGTGCCGAACGCCTTCACGTAGTGCGCGCTCGCGGGGAGGAGCGCGGCCACGATCGAGCTCGCCGACTGATCGTCGGGCAGCGTCCGAACCACTTGCCCGTTCTCGTCGAACCCGATTGGGTTCGAGGGATCAACGACGATCTTGTTCTCGAGCAGGCGTGCCTGTTCGGGGACTAGCTCCTTGATCTGGTCGAGCCAGAGCGCGAGCACGACGACGTCTGCTGCCGCGATCGCGTCTTCGACGAGTGCAGCCTCGACGCGCGGCCCGAGCTCGTGCGCGAGCTCCACAGCGTGCGCCTCGTCCCGCGCGGCCAGCACGACGAGCTCGTCGCCGGCTACGAGATGCCCAGCGAGGGCGCGTCCTAGGTTCCCCACGCCGATGATTGCTGTTATCACTGCGACTCCTTTCTGAGCTGGACGTGCGAGCGAATTACCGAGCAGCGACGCTAGCCCCGGCGATCCTCGATCGCTTACGTGGTCTCACTGCATTCCGCAGGAGTTCGTCCTGCAGGCAAACTCCACGAATGACTCGAAGTGGAGTCGTCGCGGAGGAGGCGGGCGAAGAAGTCGCCGGCGCGTCAGGCGTGCTCCTCGGACGCGATCGGGAGCAGTCGCAGCTTTACGCGCTCGTCGACGGGATCGACTCGCGCGGAGGCGCGCTCGTCGTTCGCGGCGACGCGGGGATCGGCAAATCGGCCCTGCTCGCGGCCACACAGGAGCGAGCGCTACGCCGGGGCATCACGGTGGTCTCCACGACGGGCACGCTGTCCGAGGCGCAGCTCGCTTTTGCGGGGCTCCACCAGCTGCTGCTTCCCCTGCTCGGCCGGTTGGATCTCCTTCCCGACCCCCAGCGGCGCGCACTCGAGACGGCGTTCGGGATTGCAGACGCGCCCGCTCCCGACCTCTTCCTGATCGGCCTCGCGGCGCTGGGATTGGTCGCAGACCGGGCGGTGGAGACGCCGCTCCTCTTCGCGGTCGAGGACGCGCACTGGCTTGACCGGCCTTCCTCCGAGGTGCTCAAGTTCGTGGCCCGGCGGGTCGAATCGGATCCGGTACTCCTGCTCTTCGCCGTCCGCGAGGGCGTGCCGAGCTCGTTCGACGACGCCGACCTGCCCGAGCTTCACGTTGCCGGGCTCGACCAGTGGGCGTCGAACGCACTCCTCGACCTCGGCGCGGCGACGCTCCCGGCAGATGTCAGGCGCCGGATCCTCGACGAGGCGGAGGGCAACCCCCTTGCCCTGATCGAGCTTCCGGTCGCTGCGGCCCAGCTCGGCGCACAAGCGGCGCGGTCCGACCCGCTCCCGATGACCGATCGACTCGAGCAGGCATTCACGTCGAGACTCACGAGCCTCGCTACCGGCGTGCAGAAACTGCTCCTACTCGCGGCGCTCGACGAGGTCGACCTCGCCGAGCTGAGCCTCGCGGCGGGGAGGCCGGTTGAACCGGACGACCTGACGCCGGCCGTCGCCGCAGGCCTCGGGACGCTCGAGTCGGAGAGATTTCGGTTCCGGCACCCGTTGATCCGCTCGGCGGTGCAGCAGGCCGCAAGCCCGGCGGAGCTTCGAGACGCGCATGCAGCGCTCGCCGAGGCGCTCGCCAACGAGCCGGACCGTGCGGTCTGGCACCGTGCCGCGGCCGCGGCCGCATCCGGGCCGAGCGAGGACGTTGCCCTGGCCCTCGACGCGGCCGCAGAGCGGGCCAGGCGTCGCGGCGGCGTCGGCGTAGCAGTCGCAGCCCACGAGCGCGCCGCCGAGCTCACCGCCGACCCGCACAACCGCGCGTTGCGGCTCTTCCGCGCCGGCGACCTGGCGTTCGATCTCGGCCGTCCGAAAGAGGGCGCGCGACTGCTACGGGAGGCGCAGCAGCTCGGCCTCCCTGTTGCCGAGCACGCGATCGCCTCGTTCTACCTGGAGCTGGCCGAGAGCACGTGGTCGGGCTCGGCCACGATCCGCGACTTCGCCCGCATCGCGCGCGACCTGGTGGCCGACGGTGAGGGCCGCCGAGCGCTCCAAGCGCTCGCCACGGTCTCCGTGCGCGCCTACTGGGAGCGCCTGGACGAGCGGACTCGACGAGAGATCGCCGCGATCTCCGACGAGATCGCGGCTCCGGCCGACGACCCAATGCGCTTGCGCGTCCTAGGGCTCATCGACCCGATCGGCAGGGGTAAGCAGGTCGTCGAGCAGGTCTCGCGTCTGTCCCCCGTCGGCATATCCGACCCGGAGCAGCTGTTCGCCGTCGGCGTCGCGGCGTCGTCCGTCTGGGCCGACACGCTCTCGCTTCCTTTCCTCCAGGCGGCGGTCGCGGGCGCTCGCGCCGACGGGCTGCTGAACCTTCTTGCGCACGCGCTCGTGTTCGAGGCGTGGGGCGACCTGCACCGCGGCGCGGTGCGCCGGGTGATCACCAGCGCGGCGGAGGGTGCGCGGATCGCGGAGGAGACCCGCGCGCTTCGGTACGTGCTCGCGGCGAGGCTCGCCCAGGCGATCGCAACTGCAGAGCAGGGCGACGACGAGGCGTCCGAGCGCCTGATCGCCGACGCCGAGGCGATGCTCATCCCGCTGGGTGCGAACCCGATGCTCGCGCTTCCCGCCTTGGCACGAGGCAGGCTGGCGCTCGCCGGAGAGCGGTTCGGCGAGGCGTACGAGCACCTTGTTCGAATCTTCGACCCCGCAGGCGCCGCGTTCCATCCCTTCGTCCGCGGCTGGGCGCTCGCCGATCTCGCCGACGCGGCGGTGCGCGGCGACGGCGACCTAGACGCGGTCCGCGGCTACCTCGCCGAGTGGGAGCAGGTCGCGGAGGCGACGACCGCGCCGCATCTGCAGGTTCAGGTCGCGTATGCGGCGGCGATCCTTGCCAAGGACGCCGTCGCGGAGCAGTGTTTCCGGGTCGCGATCGCGTCGGCGCAGGCGGAGTGGCCGTTCTACGTCGCCCGCGCACAGCTCGCCTACGGAGCTTGGCTGCGGCGGCATCGGCGTATGACGCAGTCTCGGGCCCCGCTCCGCGAGGCCGCCGGGACGTTCGACGCCCTCGGCCTGCTCCGGTACGCCGAGCGGGCCCGCCGGGAGCTGCGTGCTTCCGGCGAGACCGTTCGCCGCCGCGTTCCCGGCGGCTGGTCTCAGCTGTCGCCGCAGGAGCTTCAGATCGCCCAGCTCGCCGCAGAGGGCCTTTCGAACAGGAAAATCGGCGAGCAGCTCTATCTCTCGCACCGGACCGTCGAGTCGCACCTCTACCGGCTCTTCCCGAAGCTCGGCGTCACGTCCCGCGCGCAACTGCGGGACGCGTTGGAAAACGCTTCTAGCTCCTCGACGACGGTATGACCGCATCAGGCGTCGCCGATCCCGTTGCGCGCGAGTTCCTTCGGAAAGCCGATCCGGTTCTCGCGCGCGTGATCGATGAGCATCCGGGCTTCCGTCCGCGGGCCTGGATGGACGACTTGCCGCCGCTCGACGCGTTCGGGACGCTCATCTTCCAGGTGGTCGGTCAGCAGCTGTCGGTCGCCTCGACGCGCGCGATCGTGTCTCGGATCGAAGAGCTCTTCGGCGGACGGATGCCGACGCCGGCGGAGCTGCTTGCGACCGACCCCCAGGCGCTTCGTACGGCTGGCCTATCCGCCCGCAAGGGCGCGACGATACGGGCGCTCGCAGAGCGATTCGTCGACGGGCGTTTCAGTGACGAGGCGCTTGCCCGCATGACCGACGTCGAGGTCGAAGATGCTCTCACGGAAGTATCGGGCATCGGGCCGTGGTCGGCGCACGGGTTCCTGCTCGTCGCGCTCGACCGGCCCGACGTCTTCCTCACCGGCGACATCGCGTTGCGGCGCGCGATTCAGCGGCTCTACGGATTCGACCACGTCCCGACCGAGAACGAGCTGATCGAGCTTTCGGACCGGTGGCGGCCCTATCGGAGCCTTGCGGTGAGCTACCTCTTCGCGTCGGAGTACGAATGATCTGGCCGTCGCCGATCAGTCGGGGTTGATCGTGCGATGACACCCCCTACGACGACGTTGCGGCGGGTTCGAGCAGCGTCTTCGGGTTCCAACCGATAGCTGGTGCGATGTCGCGCGCGATCGTCTCGAGCATCGCTGCGTTGTAGTCAACGCCGAGCTGGCTCGGCACGGTGAGGAGGATCGTGTCGGCAGCCTGGACGGCCGCGTCTTTCGCGAGCTCGTCGGCGATGCGGTCGGGTTCGCCGGTGTAGGTGCGACCGAAGCGGCTGATGGCGCCGTCGAGCCAGCCGACCTCATCTTCGTTCGTGTCGGCGCCGAAGAGTCGTCGATCGAGATCCGAGGTGATCGGGACGACGCTGCGACTGACCGAGACGCGCGGCTCTCGCACGGCGGCTATGTCTATCGGACACAATGCGTCGGTGTGGGTGGCTCGACGGCGACTGACTGGTCGTATCGGATCAACGACATCATCCCGTACGTCGGGTACACGCGGTCTGGCTGCGAGGTTCATACGGCGACTCGCCTAGCGCTCGACACCGTTGGCGTTTGGAAGCTCCACGACGGGCAAACAGGCGGGTCGATAGCCGTCGCGGATCACCGAGGCGAGTACACGGCCAGGCTCACCTCTGCGATGCAAACGAACTGTGTGAACGCAGGCAAGAGTGCTTCCTTTTGCCAATGCTCGACCGACGAGTTAACTCGACGGTTCCCGCTCATCGAGTTGCGCGAGATTTCGGCGGCTAAACGCTTTGACGAACTACCCGGCGACCTCGGTCAGCGAGCCAGTGGCGCGTCAAAGGCCATCGACCAGGGCTGCTAACTCGCTCAACCGTATGGCTACGACAGACTGTTCAAAGGCAAGCGATCAAGCGCCGTGGAGCAGCAGGCTAATCAGAGCGCCTACCCCGCGTCCGCCGCTCCTCATGCATTTTGCTTCCGTTCTCAGACTTACGGGACGAAACCCACCCGTCCATTTCGTTACGGGTAGTCGAGTTTCGTCGGACGGTGAGGCGCGCGCTGGCGGCTGAACCCAGTGCGCGGCGACCTCGACTTGCCAATCGCCTTGCCAATCGCAGCTAACCGCCGCGCGGCGCTGCACCCTAGAACGAGAAAACCCACCGTTTGCAGGTGGGTTCTCAGCGGGAGCGACGGGACTCGAACCCGCGACCTCCGGCGTGACAGTTCGGCATAGCGACTGTCCACGAGTTGTCGTTCGTTGTCGTAGCTCGGCGGCGTCGCCGATAAGTCTGCGGTTGATCCGCGCAGATCATCGCCCGTCGGTTCCAAGAACGTTCCCAGCGCCGCTCGGCCTCAGGTTTGCTCGATCGCGTGCGCCGACTCGGCGGGGTCGGCGGTTGCCGCCCAGCTGCCGAGGAGCTTGAGCGCCTCCTCGGAGCGCGAACCCGCCTCGGCGGCGTAAGTGAAGATCGTTAGCCCAGGGTCGGCCGGGAGGTCCAGCCGGGTGAGGCTCAGGGTGAGCTCGCCGACCACGGGATGGTGGAAGTGCTTGATGCCGATGTTGTGGAAGCGCACGTCGTGCGCGGCCCAGCGGGTGCGGAACGCCTCGCTGTCTGTCGCGAGTTCGCCGACGAGGTCTGAAAGGTCGCCGTCGTGCGGGTCGCGGCCAGAGGCCCAGCGCAGGGTCGCGACGCACCAGTCGGCGACGCGCTCCCAGTCGTCGTAGAACGTCTGGGCGCGCGGGTCGAGGAACACGAACCGGGCGCTGTTGACCGGTCGCGCGGGTGCGGCGTACAGCTCGGAGAACAGCGCCCGCCCGAGCTGGTTGGCGGCCAGAAGGTCGAGCCGGTCGTTGCCGACGAACGCAGCGGCGCCAGTGATCGCGTCGAGCGTCCACTGAACCTCTGGCCGGACGCGCTGCCGGGCCCGGCGACGCGGAAGCCGCGCTCCCGTCGGCTGCGCGGCACGGGCGAGGTCGAGGAGGTGGGAGCGTTCGGCGTCGTCGAGCTCGAGTGCGCGGGACAGCGCCTCCAGCACGCTCTGCGAGACACCGTTCAGGTCGCCGCGCTCCAGGCGGGTGTAGTACGGAACGCTTACGCCGGCCAGGACAGCGACCTCCTCGCGGCGGAGCCCGGGAACGCGGCGACTGCCGTACGAGCGCAGCCCCGCCTGTTCCGGTGTGATCCGCGCGCGGCGGGAGGTGAGGAACTCGCGGACCTCCTTTTTCATGTCCACGAGATCCAGCGTAAACCCGGCCGGCCGATGCAGGGGGACCCTGCGAGTAGCCCTATCAACAGGGACTCTCACGTCCCGCGATCCCGTGCTTTCTTGGACGAAAAGAAAGCGAGGGAATCTGATGAAGTACAGACTCTTGGGCACGACCGGCGTGCGGCTCTCGGAGGTGGCGCTGGGCACCATGACCTTCGGCGAAGACTGGGGCTGGGGCGCATCCCCAGATGTCAGCGCAAGGATGCTCGACCTGTTCGCCGACGCAGGCGGCAACGTCATCGACACCGCCGACGTGTACACCAACGGCACGTCGGAAACCATTCTCGGCGAGCTGCTCAAAGGGCGCCGCGACCGGTTCGTGCTCGCCACCAAGTTCACCAACCAAACCGACCCGGACGATCCGAACAGCGCCGGCAACCACCGCAAGAAGATCGTCACCTCGATCGAAGCGAGCCTGCGCCGACTGCAGACCGACCACATCGACCTCTACTGGGTGCACGCCCGCGACCTCCTCACCGGCGTCGACGAACTCATGCGTGCCCTCGACGACCAGGTCCGCCTCGGCAAGATCCTCTACCCCGCAGTCTCCGACTGGGCGGCCTGGGAAATCGCAGAAGCCAACACCACCGCCCGCTTGCACGACTGGTCACCGTTCACCGCCGTCCAGCTGCGCTACAACCTGCTCGACCGCTCCCCGGAGCGGGAACTGTTGCCGATGGCCGCTGCGTTCGACCTGCCGGTGTTCGCGTGGGGCCCGCTGGCCGAAGGACGACTCACCGGCAAGTACCTCAGCGGCCACACCGGCCGCGTGACCGAGGTTGGACGCCCCTACACCCAGGTCGGCAGCGACGACATCGTCCGTGAGGTCGTTGCCATCTCCGACGAAATCGGCTGCACACCCGCGCAGGTCGCCATCTCCTGGGTGCGGCAGCAGCCCGGTCCGGTCATCCCGCTAATCGCGGCCCGCACCGAAGAGCAGTTCCGCGACAACCTCGCCGCCATCGACGTGCAGCTCAGCCAGCAACACCTCGACCGGCTCGACGCACTCAGCCGACCCACGCTCGGGTTCCCCGCGGATGTCATGCGCGACGCCTCCGTCGTCAGCGGGATCTACGGCGCCCAACTAGCCGACATCGACGACCCCCGCGCCCGGGCCGTGCGCCGCACCACCACCGGCGCCTACTAGTGGTTCGTCTGCGGGTCGCTTTATGTCTGGCGTCTACGCGGGGTTTGGAGCTTGAGACGCGAAGTGGCGCTCGACTGTGTCGAGCGGCTCGGTATTGCGGCGGGCGCGCGCGAGGATGAGGGCGCCCTCGAGCGCAGCCAGCAGCACCGTCGACTGCTCGGCCGCCTCCGCGGGCGGGTCTCCGAACTTGACGTAGACGCTGGCGACCGTGGCTTGGTAGCGGGCGAGCAGTTCGCTGACGTGGACGCGGAGGTCGGGGTTGGCTGTGACTGCGTCGACGACGGTTGCAGCCAG
>JAOPYY010000053.1 GCA_025964395.1 Actinomycetes bacterium
CCGTAGATCGCGCCCTCAGCCTCGTAGTCAGGCTGCCAGCCGAGCGTCCACGGATACTGCGACCAGTCACGATCGAACGTCGTCGCGCCGGTCGAGACGAAGAGCTGCGGCACCTTGTTGTCGTTCAAGTACTGCCGCACCGCCGCCTGGGGCTCGGTGCCGAGGCCTCCGACCAGAGCAAACGCGTGGTCCTGCTCGACGTACTTGTGCGTGAGCTGGACGGTCATCGCCGGGTTGTACTGGTCGTCGTCGTAGCGGAAGTCGATCTTGCGACCGTTGACTCCGCCCTTCGAGTTCACGTAATCGAAGTACGCTTTCATGCCGACCGGGATCGGTGCGTAACCCGATGCAGCACCGCTCAGCGGGAAGGTGCCCTCGAGCAGGATCGACATGGCTGTCACACCGGGCGTTGCCTGCGATGTGGCGCCGGCCGTCACGACGACGGCGGCCGAGGCAAGCACTGCCGCGGCGAGGAGCAAGAACGTTCTCTTCATGCGCTTTTGTCTCCTTTGGGGGAGTGACCTGGGGGGTGGTCTCGGCCGACTATACGAGGGTGCGCGCCGAAAGAGAAGCCGTCAGGCCTGGTCTTCAGCCGGCATCTGGCTCTGCTTCGCCCAGGCGGCGACCGCGGCCTTGCCCGTGACGAGCCGCCGCACCAGACCGGCGGCCCCTGCGGGGGCGACGTAGAGAACGAGGAGCAGCACGACGCCGTAGACGACGAGGGAGGATCCGGGAGCCCGGGTGTTGATGTGGTGGACCTGGCTGAACAGGTCGAGCAGCGCCGGGCCCCAGGTGATCCGGATGAACTCGACGAAGAGCGCGCCGAAGACCATCCCGCCCAGCGAGCCGGCGCCGCCGAGGACGACGCCGACGAGCAGGAGGATCGAGAGGTCGATCGGGAAGGTGTCGGGGTTCACGTACGTCACGGCGATCGCGAAGAGACCGCCCGCCACGCCGCAGTAGAAGGCCGAGATGCCGAAGGCGACCGTCTTGACGCCGGCGGTCGAGACGCCGCTGGCCGTCGCTGCGATCTCGCTGTCACGCACCGAGCGGAGCGCCCGGCCGAAGCGTCCGCGCACGATCAACCACGCGACGACGAACATCACGAGCGCGACGATCCACGAGGTCCAGTAGACCCACACCGACGGGTTCGTGTGGAAGCCGAACTGCGAGTGCACGGATGGCAGCTGCTTGCCGAGGGTGCCGCCGGTGAAGTGTGGGAACCGCTTGAGGAGCCCGATGAACGAGAGTGGGATCGCGAACGTTGCGAGTGCGAGATACGGCCCGGCGAACCGGGTCGCCGGCAGACCGAACGCAAGCCCGGCGAGGCCCGCGACGACGCCTGCGACCGGCAACGTCAAGAGGTTGTTCCAGCCATGGTCGACCACGAGGATCGTCGTCGCATACGCCCCGACGCCCATGAACGCACCGTGGCCGAGTGAGATCTGCCCGGTGAGCCCGGTGAGGATGTTCAGGCCGAGCAGGGCGATCAGGTAGATGCCGACGAACGCGAGCTGGAACGTCCGGTAGTTGCTCGAGAGCAACGGCGCGATCACGACCGCTGCCACGAGGACGACGAATCCGAGATAGGCGAGGCGCGGCTTCATACGCGGCGCACCACGACGCGCCCGAACAGGCCCGCGGGCTTGATCAGCAGCACGACCAGCAGGATCAGGAGCGCCACCGGCAGCCGGAGCTCCGGCGTCACCGGGTGCACGTACGTCCCGAGCATGCTCAGCAGCACGCCGAGCCCGAGCCCGCCGGCGACCGCGCCGACGGGGCTCTCGAGCCCGCCGAGGACCGCACTGGCGAAGGCGAAGATCAGAACAGCCTGCATCATGCTCGGCGAGAGGAAGTTCGTCGGCGCGCTCATCATCCCGCTGACGGCGCCGAGCACCGCCGCGAAGCCCCAGCCGAGCGCAAGCAGCCACGAGGTGCGAACGCCGAGCAGCCGTGCGGCGACCGGGTTCACCGCGCCCGCGCGCATCGCGAGTCCGAGCTTCGTGAAGCGGAAGAAGAGCCAGAGCACGAACACGCAGGCGAGCGTCACGCCGAACGTTCCGGTGTCCTGCTTCGAGATGTGCACGCCGCCGATCACCCACGTGCTCGTGGGGAAGGGGCTCGGGAAGAACTTCAGCTCCGGCGACCAGATCCACGCGGCGAGGCCGTTGAGGATCACGAGCAGCGCGATCGTTGCCATGACGACCGTCAGCACGCTCGCCTTTTCGAGTGGCTTGATCACGACGCGCTGCAGGCCGACGCCGAACACGAAGGCGATCACGAGCGTCATGAAGAACGCCGGCCAGTACGAGAGCGTGTGCCCGAAGTGCGGGTGCGTCAGGAGCGCGTAGGCGATGTACGTGGTGAACATCGCCATCTCGCCCTGCGCGAAGTTGATCACCTCGGTCGCCTTGTAGATCAGAACGAGCGCGAGTGCGAGCGATGCGAAGATCGCGCCGTCGGCGAGGCCTGCCATAAGCGCTTGGAAGAACTGCTGCATCAGTACCCCAGGTACGCCGAGCGGACGGCGTCGTCGGACTTCAATTGCTCGGCGGTGCCCGAGAGCGCCACGTTGCCGGTCTCGAGGACGTACGCGCGCTGCGCTGCGCCGAGCGCGATCGCCGCGTTCTGCTCGACCACGAGCACGGCGAGCCCTTCCTTGTGGTTGAGGTCGCTGACGACGCGGAAGACCTCGCGCGTGACGAGCGGCGCGAGTCCGAGCGACGGCTCGTCGAGCATCAACAGGCGCGGCCGCTGCAGGAAGGCGCGCGCAAGCGCGAGCATCTGCTGCTCGCCGCCCGACAGCGTTCCGGCCTGCTGGTTGCGGCGCGCGTCCAGCCATGGGAAGTACTCGAGCACCGTCGAGAAGTTGGGCCGTCCCCGGCGCATGTAGGCGCCCATCCGGAGGTTCTCCCACACGGTGAGCTCGGCGAAGATCCCGCGCCCTTCGGGCACGTGGGCGATTCCGGCGCGCGCGGTTCCTTCCGGCCCCATGCGGCCGAGCCGCTTGCCGGCGAAAACCACGTCACCGTCGCGCCGCACCGTGCCCGAGACCGCGCGCAACGTCGTCGTCTTGCCCGCGCCGTTCGCCCCGAGGATCGCGACGATCTCTCCCGCATCCACGGTGAGGGACACGCCGTGCAGCGCGGCGACCGGGCCGTAGCGCGCGGAGACGTCCTTCAGTTCGAGCAGGGGGGCCATCGCGGGCGATACCTTCTCATGCGTGGAGGTTGTCGAGAAGGGAGTGCGTCGGCTCACGTTCGCGCTCCCGTTTGGGATCGACCATGTGCACTGCTACCTCCTGCGCTCCTCGAGCGGCGGCTGGATCCTCGTGGACACCGGGCTCGGCTCTGCGGATCCGGAGGCGCAGTGGCGCCCCGTGCTCGATGAGCTCGACGCCCCGATCGAGCAGATCATCGTCACGCACATGCATCCTGACCACGTCGGCGGCGCGCGCGACATCCAGGAGCTCACCGGCGCACCGGTGCTGCAGGGGCGCGAGGACTACGACCAGTGCGTCGCCGCCTGGGGCCATCGCGACACCGAGAGGTTCGTTGCGTACTGGACGTCGCACGGCATGCCGGGCCTGACGATCGAGGGCATCGCGCGTGAGTCGGAGCGGCTGATGGCGGCGGTGCACTGGGTCGAAGGGCCGCAGCTGCTCGACCCAGGCGACGAGGTCGACGGCTGGCGGGTCGAGGTGCTGCGCGGCCACGCCGACGGCCACATCGTCCTCCTGCGCGACGGCGTGATGATCGCGGGCGACACGATCCTCGGCGGGATCACGCCGGCGATCGGCCTCTATCCGAACTCGCGCCCGGATCCGCTCGGCGACTACCTTCAGACGCTCGACCGGATCGAGCAGCTGGCACCGCGCGTCGCCTATACCGGGCACCGCGCCGCCGTCGGCGACCCTACCGCGCGGGCCCGCGAGATCCGCAGCCATCACATCGAACGGCTCTCGTACGCCCAGCAAGCCCTCGACGGAGAGCCGCTTTCGGGCTACGACGTCTCGCTCGCGCTCTTTCCGGGCGATCTCCCGCCGACCCTGCGGAGATTCGCCACAGCCGAGTCCCTCGCTCACTTAGAGCGGCTCGTGCACGAAGGCCGGGCGGGCCGCGCCGGGCTGGCGTACGTCAGAACGGGGATCTAGGCCGCGCGAGGCCGGGGGCAGACGCGGGCACCCGGGCGGGCGAGGGTGTGTCCATGACTTCGCCACGCCTCCTGCTCGCAGCCGGGTCAGTCGCAGCCACTCTTGCTGGGATCGTGCCGGTGCTCTCGAACGGGGCCGCAGCCGCGACAGGGCCGATGCAGGTAGGCGCGGCGGGAGTCGCCGTCTCCGTCGGGCAGCTTCCGGCCGGACCGGCCTCCAGGGTCACGCTCGTCGTGCCTGCCGGTATGCGCAGCTTCTCGGGCGTCGCCTCCGGCAGCCCGCGGCTCGCGGCGCTGACCCGGCTGACGGTCACACGGAGCTCCGACGGCGCGACGCTCTTCACGGGCTCGGTCGCGACCTTCCGGTCGCTGCCGGTCACCGCCGGCACGACGCTCGTCCTCCGCGTCCAGAAGCCGGCCGGCTTCTCGGGCCTGAAGGCCGGCGCGCTGCTCCGCTGGTCGTAGAGGCTCGACTACCATTTAGAGCGTGAAGCCGCTTCGGATCGGCGTTCTCGCCGTGCAGGGGAACTTTCGTGAGCATGCGCAGATGCTGCGCCGGCTCGCCGTCGACGTGGTCGAGGTTCGCAAGCCCGAGCAGTTCGAGGGGCTCGACGGACTCGTCATCCCAGGCGGCGAGTCGACGACGTTCATGCGCCTGATGCGGCTGTATGGCCTCGACACGGCGCTCGCCGAGTTCGCCGCGCCGGTCTTCGGCACGTGCGCCGGGATGATCGTGCTCGACCGCAACCATCTCGGGCTGGTCGACGTGTCGGTACGCCGTAACGCGTTCGGGCGCCAGGTGGCGTCGTTCGAGACCGACCTCGACGTCACCGGGATCGACTCGCCGGTGCGCGCGGTATTCATCCGCGCGCCATGGGTCGAGGAGGTCGGGCCCGGGGTGGAGGTGCTCGCCGAGGTGGACGGCCGCCCGGTGCTCGCGCGCGAGGGACGCTTCCTCGTCGCTGCGTTTCATCCCGAGCTGACCGACGACACTCGACTGCACGAACAGTTCTTGGATCTCGTCAGGGAGGAGCAGGGTGTCCGGGCATAGCAAGTGGTCGTCGATCAAGCACAAGAAGGGCGCCGCGGACGCCAAGCGCGGCAAGCTCTTCTCGAAGCTCTCGCGCGCGATCATCGTTGCGGCGAAGGAGGGCGGCGGCGACCCCTCGAACAACCTTTCGCTCCAGAACGCGATCGAGAAGGCGAAGTCGTACTCGATGCCGAAGGACAACATCGACCGCGCGATCGCGAAGGGCTCGGGCGCCGATGCAGATGCCGACGCGTTCGAGACGATCGTCTACGAGGGCTACGGTCCCGAAGGCGTCGCGGTGATCGTCGAGGCGTTGACGGACAACCGCAACCGCACCGCGGCCGACGTGCGACACATGTTTTCGAAGCACGGCGGCAACCTCGGCGCGACGGGTGCGGTGGCGTGGCAGTTCGACCGCCGCGGCGTGGTCGTCGTCCCGGCCGAGGGCGTCGACGATGAGGAGCTGCTGCTCGTCGCGGCCGACGGCGGCGCGGAGGACATCGAGCAGGACGGCGACGTCTTCCAGGTCACGTCCGCGCCGGAGTCACTGACCGCGGTGCGGGAGGCGATCGAGGCCGCCGGCTTCACCGTCGATTCCGCGGAGCTGATGCTCGTCCCGAAGACGACGGTCGCCGTCGAAGACGAGGCGAAAGCACGGCAGGTGATGAGGCTGATCGACGCGCTCGAGGACAACGACGACGTACAAGACGTCTACGCGAACTTCGACATCCCTGAGCGCGTGCTGGAGGCTGTCGCCGGCTAGTCCCGAAGCGTCACCACCGGGGTCAGACCCCGGTCATGTCCCTTTGCGTTACGACCGGGGTCAGACCCGGGTCGTGTCTCTTCGAGCTAGCGGTGGTCGTTCTTGACGGTCATGTCGGAATCCGACACCACCGCACGTGATCTCCCTGCTCAAGACGTCTCGCCATTGCCCCTGGCGGCTATGACCCGGGTCTGACCCCGGTTGGCCCGTTTGGGACAGGGCCCCGGGTCGAGGTTCGAGCAGGTTCTTCACCGAATGGCCCTGGCTCGGGGTAGGCGTCGCGGCAATGGGCTCGCCGACGGGGTGCGCGGCCCAGCCCCGATCATCCGAGCTACGGTCCCCACGGAAAACCAACGCCGGAGGAACGTCCGGAGGTACGCCTAACGTGTTCTCGTGAAGGTTCTAGGCATCGACCCGGGGACGGCTGCATGCGGGTACGGAATCGTCCAAGAAAACGGAGGGCGCCTCAGGGCCACGTGCCACGGGTGGTGGCGAACGTCGGCCAGAGAGCGTCCGGAGGCTCGACTGCTCACGATCTTCACGGGCGTGCAGGAGCTGATCGCCCAGCACGCCCCGGATGCC
>JAOPYY010000093.1 GCA_025964395.1 Actinomycetes bacterium
GCCTGCGCCTCCAGCTCCGGCTCGAGCAGATGCGCAACGAGCGCACCGAGATCCCGCTGGTGATCGGCGGTCAGGACGTCTTCACCGGCGAGACGAAGCCGGCCGTGATGCCGCACGACAAGGAGCACGTGCTCGCCGACGTCCACCAGGGCGGCGCGGAGCACGTGCAGCTGGCGATTGACGCCGCGGCGAAGGCGTGGGAGGACTGGTCGCGCTGGCCGTGGGAGGAGCGCGCCGGCGTGGTGCTGCGCGCGGCCGAGCTGCTTGCCGGGCCGTGGCGCGACACGCTCAACGCCGCGACGATGCTCGGCCAGTCGAAGACCGCGCACCAGGCGGAGATCGACGCGGCCTGCGAGGCGATCGACTTCTTCCGCTTCAACGTCGAGTTCATGTACCGCGTCTACTCCGAGCAGCCGGTGTCGTCACCCGGGATCTGGAACCGCTTGGAGTACCGGCCGCTCGAGGGCTTCGTCTTCGCGGTCTCGCCGTTCAACTTCACGGCGATCGCCGCCAACCTGACGAGCTCGCCCGCGCTGATGGGCAACGTCGTCGTCTGGAAGCCCGCGGGCACCGCGATGCTCTCCGCCTACTACCTGATGCGCCTCTTCCAGGAGGCCGGCCTCCCCGATGGCGTGATCAACCTTGTCTACGGATCGGGCCAGACGATCGGCGACGCGGCGCTCTCGAGCCCGCACCTCGCCGGGATCCACTTCACCGGTTCCACCCCGGTCTTCAACTCGATGTGGCGCACGGTCGCGTCGAACATGGAGCGCTACCGCAACTACCCGCGCATCGTCGGCGAGACGGGCGGCAAGGACTTCATCGTCGCCCACCCGTCGGCAGACGTCGACGCGCTCGCCGCGGCGATCGTGCGCGGCTCGTTCGAGTACCAGGGACAGAAGTGCTCGGCGTCGTCGCGCGTCTACGCGCCGTCGAACCTCTGGCCCGCGCTCCGCGAGCGGCTTCAGCAAGAGGTCGCGACGATCAAGATGGGCGACGTCTCCGACTTCGGCAACTTCATGGGTGCCGTGATCGACAGCTCGTCGTTCCGCACCCAGTCCGAGGCGATCGAAGAGGCGAAGGCGAGCCCGGACGCGGACATCGTCGTCGGCGGCGGCTACGACGACTCGCACGGCTACTTCGTCGAGCCGACCGTGATCGAGACGCGCGATCCCGGCTTCCGCACGATGCGCGAGGAGCTGTTCGGGCCTGTCGTCACGACGTACGTCTACGACGAGAGCAAGTGGGACGAGACGCTCGAGCTCGTCGACAACTCCGCGCCGTACGGACTCACGGGCGCGGTGTTCTCGGAGGACCGTGCAGCGATCGACGACGCACGCGACAAGCTTCGCTACGCGGCCGGCAACTTCTACGTCAACGACAAGCCGACGGGCGCGGTGGTCGGCCAGCAGCCATTCGGCGGCGCGCGGGCCTCGGGCACGAACGACAAGGCCGGGTCGATGTGGAACCTGATCCGCTGGGTCAGCCCCCGCACGATCAAGGAGACGTTCACCCCACCCAAGAACTACCGCTACCCGTTCATGGACACCGACCCGGACTCCGCAGGGACGTAGTCCACCGTCACCTGGGCGTTCCGGCCGGTACGTCCAGGTGCGCGAGGCGGCTGCCGCGGGAGAGAGCCGCAACGACAGCCGCCTCGGACCTGCAAAGCCCGGAGGTCTCGCAGGGCCGCAGCAGGTCGTATCCGGAGCCTCGTCAGCAGTGGGGGTGGCCAACAAGGCGCCGGGCGCAGGTCGCATCCTGCACAGGTAGCGCGCGCGGGGCAACCCGCAACGCGCCGGTCACACCTGATTCATCCGACGCGGAACGACCACGCCACCGCGGTCGCATGCTCCGCCGTTCGCGCGTAGGCGACGGCGACGTGCTTGCCCTTCGTGAGCGGGGCGCCGGGCGCGCCGTAGATCGTTCCCTTCGTCGGCGTCAGCCCGCCGCCCTTGACCGTCATCTCGTTGCCGTCGACCCACATCCCCGACTCGATCAGCGGCTTCTTGGCCGAGAGCTCGGCCGCCAGCTGGGGAATCGCGGCGACCGTCCCGCCGGGGTGGGGACCGAGGATCGCGATCTTCACCGCGGCGCTCGTGTCCGCCTTCCAGGTGCCTGCGGCCTTATGGAACGCGGTCGCCTGGTCACCGTCGAGCACGACCGCCCAGTCGCCGCCCGCGTAGAGCGTCGTACCGGGGCCGGGCGGCGCGGCCGCGTTGGTGGTCGTCGTCTGCGCCGACGACCCGCCGCAGCCTGCGAGGGCAAGGGCGGTGAGCAAGAGGGCAAGCCGGCGCAAGCTGCGTAGCCTAGACCGGCTACGCCCGGCCGGTCCGACGTAGCTGGGAGTAGATGCTGCGCGCGGTCTTCGCCGGTAGGCCGGGGACGCCCTCGAGCTCCTCCTCCGTCGCGTTCAGCACCCGCTCGGCCGAGCCGAAGTGGCGCAACAGCGCCCGGCGGCGCGACGGACCGACGCCGCTGATCTGGTCGAAGACCGACTCGCGTGCCGCCGCATCGCGCCGCTGGCGATGGAACGTCACGGCGAAGCGGTGCGCCTCGTCGCGGATCCGCTGGAGCAACTGCAGGCCGGGCGAGCGCTCGTCGAGCAGGATCGGATCGGGACGACCCGGGACGAACACCTCCTCGATCCGTTTCGCGAGCGAGATCACCGCGACGCGCGGCAGGTCGAGCTCCTGCATCGCCGCGAGCGCCGCGCTCAGCTGGCCCTTGCCACCGTCGATCACGACGAGGTTCGGCGTCGCCGCGAACGACTCGTTCCACTCGTCGGAGCCTGGATCGGCGGAGAGACGTGAGAAGCGCCGCGAGATCACCTCGCGCATCGACGCGAAGTCGTCCTGGCCGTCGACACCCTTCACGGTGAACTTGCGGTAGTGCGCCTTCTTCGCGACGGCGTCCTCGAAGACGACCATCGAGCCGACGATCTCCTGGCCCTGGATGTTCGAGATGTCGAAGCACTCGATGCGGATCGGCAGCGACTCGAGGTTGAGCGCCTCGCGCAGTTCCTCCAACGACTCCAGCCGCCGTGCCCGCTTCGTCTCGGTCACGAACGTCTGCGAGTCGAGTGCGAGCTGCGCGTTCTGCTGCGCGAGCTCCTGCAGCCGACGCTTCTCGCCACGCTCGGGTGCGCGCACCTCGACATGCGAGCCGCGCCGCTCCGAGAGGAACGCCTCGAGCGCGGTCAAGTCTCCGGCTCCGCGCGGCACGAGGATCTGCGGCGGGATCGATCGCGCAGACCCGTAGTACTCGAGACAGAACTGCTCGAGCACCTCGTCGACGGGCTCACCCGCGGCGTTCTCGAGGTGGAACGAGTAGCGATCGACCATCCGCCCTTCACGCAGCGGGAACACCTGAACCGCCGCGCGCTCTTCGGAGACCGCCACGCCGATCACGTCGATGGTGCCGATCGACTTGCGCTCCACGGCCTGGCGCTCGGAGAGCCGCTCGATCGCACGCAACCGGTTGCGGTAGCGCGCAGCGTCCTCGAAGCGCTCGTCCGCTGCCGCTTCCCGCATCTGCTCCTCGAGCCGGCGGCGGATCGGCCGGTCGTCGCCGGAGAGAAATTCGATCACCTGGTCGATCAGCTCGCGGTAGTCCTCCTTCGAGATGGACCCGACGCACGGCGCGGGGCAGCGCTCGATGTGGAAGTCGAGGCACGGGATGCCGCTGTGGCGGCCGGGCTGCGGGCCTTCGCACGGGCGGTAGCGGAAGACGCGGTTCAGCACGTCGAGCGTCTCGCGTACCGTCTTCGCGTTCGCGTACGGCCCGAAGTAGACGACGCCTCGCCGGTGCCGCTCGCGGGTGAACATCACGCGCGGGTAGTCGTCTTCAACCGTGACCGCGATGTACGGGAACGATTTGTCGTCCCGCAGGCGGACGTTGAACGGCGGCCGGTGGCGCTTGACGAGGTTCTGCTCGAGGTGCAGCGCCTCGACCTCGCTCGATGTGACGATCGTCTCGATCGTCTCGACTCGCGAGGCCATGTGGCGGATCCCCTGGCGCGTGTCGCTCGAGCCGGCCTGGAAGTACGAGCGAACGCGCGGGCGGAGCGACTTCGCCTTGCCCACGTAGAGAACGTCGCCCTTCGCGTCGCGCAGGATGTAGACGCCCGGCCCCGTCGAGAGGCGCTTCAGCTGGCTTTCGATGCGATCCGTTGCCATCGGAAGGGCAGGGTACTCTGGCCACCTGTGAGGGTGCTTTTGGGGGTCGTGGTGGTCTTTTTGGCGTGCGTACCGTCGGCATTCGCGGGCGGCCCGTTCATGATGGTCGGCGCCGCCGAGGACGTCGTGAAGGCGCAGGACTACGCATTCGCGAAGGCCGAGATGGACAAGGCGAAGCTCGCAGGGCTCGACACGATCCGCCTCACGCAGACGTGGACGAAGGGCCAGACGGCGCTCGGCCCGAACGACGCGATCACGCTCGGCAACGCGATGAAGGCTGCGCAGTTCACCGGCGTGCGCGTGATCCTCTCGCTCTATCCGTTCGGTTCGAGCGTCACGCCGCTCACCGAACAGGATCGCCTCGACTTCACCCAGTTCGCCGCCGACGTCGCGAAGCGCTACCCACTGCTCCACGACTTCATCATCGGGAACGAGCCGAACCTGAACCGCTTCTGGCTCCCGCAGTTCGGCGGCAGCGGCGAAGACCTCGCCGCGCCGGCGTATGAGCTGCTGCTGGCTGCCACCTACGACGCGCTGAAGGTGGTCCGCCCCCACTCGACGATCTACGGCGGCGCACTCGCTCCGCGCGGCGTCGACAAACCGAACACCGGCCGCGACACGCACTCGCCGACGACGTTCATCGCCGATCTCGGCGCCGCGTACAAGACGAGCGGCCGCCTGATCCCGATCATGGACGCCTTCGCGTTCCATCCCTACCCCGAGACCTCGGCGACGGGCCCGAGCTTCCCGCACCCGAACGGCACCGCCATCGGCCTCGCCGACTACCCGAAGCTCGTCGGCCTGCTCGGCGCCGCGTTCGACGGCACCGCGCAGAAGGGCTCGGCGCTCCCGATCCTCTACGACGAGTTTGGGATCGAGACGCAGCTCCCGGCGGACAAAGCATCGCTGTACACGGGGACGGAGCCGGCGACGACCAAGCCGGTCGATGAAACCGTCCAGGCGCAGATGTACCTGCAGGCGATGCAGATGACCTTCTGCCAGCCGACCGTGATGGGCCTGCTGCTCTTCCACGTTCAGGACGAGCCGGCGCTCTCGGCGTGGCAGTCCGGCGAGTACTACGTCGACGGCACGCCGAAGACGTCGCTCTACCCGGTACGCAGCGCTGCCTTCGGCGTGCACCGTGGCATCGTGGCCGCATGCCCCAGCCTGCTCCTGACACCCAAGCTGGTGATCACAACGGGCAAACCGGACAAGACGGGCGTCAAGGTCTTCCTCACGTGCTCACTCGACTGCAACTACACCGTCACCCTGGACAACCGCAGCCTCACGGGGCTGGCCGTCGGCAGCACCCCAAAGACGATCCTCTTCAAGGGCGCGCTACCCGCCGGGCTGCACCGAGTCACGGCGCAGGGAACCGTGCCGGTGAACACCGGCCCCGCAGGCACCGCCTCGAAGTCGTTCCGCTCGCGCTAGCGCTCCTCGCGCTCGCGGGCTGCGGTGGATCGACGCAGACAACGACGCAGCTGCAAACGACGACGCAGCAGACGACCACCCAACCCAACGCGAGCTCGCCCTCGACCGCCCCGCCCACGGAGGAGCTGCTGGTCGGGGCCGTCGAGGATGCAGCGAAGTACAGCCCGGACCCGGTCGGGGCGATGAAACTCGCCCGCGCTTCGGGCTTTCGGGCGATCGTGCTGAGCGCCGTCTGGCAAGACGGTGCGAGCGCCGCGGCCGATGTCGTCCCGCTCCGGCGCGCGGTCGACGCTGCAGTCCGCGAACACATCCGTCCGGTGCTCGCGGTCTACCAGTTCAGCTCCGCGACGCCTGCCGACGCGACACGGCGCGCGGCATTCGCGACCTACGCGGCGGCGCTCGCGAAGGCGTTACCGCAGGTCCGCGACCTGATCGTCGGCAACGAACCGAACCTGAATCTCTTCTGGCAGCCGCAGTTCGATGCGACCGGCGGCGATCAGGCGGCGCTCGACTACGAAGCGCTGCTCGCGGCGACCTACGACGCGCTGAAGACAGAGGACCCGCACCTGAACGTGATCGGCGGCGCGCTCGCGCCACACGGCGGCGACCGCCCGTCGTCCCGCCCGACGCACTCGCCGACGCAGTTCATTGTCGACCTCGGCGCCGCGTACCGCGCGAGCGGGCGGACGACGCCGATCATGGACGCGTTCTGTATCCACCCCTACGGCGAGAGCCCACGGATCCCGCCGACGTTGCAGCACCCGCGCACGACGACGATCGGGATCGCCGACTACCCCAAGCTCGTCGCGCTCCTCACCGACGCGTTCGCCGGGACCGCCCAGAGCGGCGCGAAGCTCCCCATCGTCTACGGCGAGTACGGCGTCGAGACCCAGATCCCACCCGCCAAGGCGGCGCTTTACACCGGAGGTGAGGTGACCGAGCCGGTGGACGAGGCAACACAGGCGGAGCACTACGTCGAGGCGATCCACGCGGCCGAGCAGCAGCCCAACGTCCGCATGCTCTTCCTCTTTCACGTCGTCGATGAGAGCAGCCTGGAAGGGCTCCAGAGTGGGACGCGCTACGCGGACGGGAGCCCCAAGTCGAGTGAGCCCGCCGTGCAGGCGGCGCTCGACGCTGCCTCCGCGCGCTAGCCTGAGTGGAGATGGAAACCGGCCAGTACGTCGCGTACACCTATTTCCGGGTCGATCCGGCGTGGCGCCGGTTGCCCGTCGAGGAGCGCGCCGCGCACAAGGACGCCTTCGCCGAGGTGATCGACGAGTTCGCGCCGCACTTCGACCACTTGAGGAGCTATTCGACGACGGGCGTGCGCCCCGACTCGGACTTCTTTCTCTGGAAGATCACCCAGCGCTACGAGACGCTCGGCGAGCTCGGCGCTGCGCTCAACGCGACGCCGCTCGCGGGCTGGCTCGAGACGCCGTACAACTACCTCGCAACGACGAAAGCGTCCCAGTACACCTCGGCGCGCAAGCCGCGGAAGCTCACGCCGCAGGGCTCGCCGTACCTCGTCGTCTACCCGTTCGTGAAGGTGCGCCCCTGGTATGAGCTCTCAGCCGGAGACCGCCAGCGTGCGATGGACGAGCACATCCGTATCGGGCGCGAAGAGTTTCCGACGATCTACAACCACACGAGCTACAGCTTCGGTATCGACGACCAGGAATTCATGACGGCGTTCGAGTGTGACGAGCCTGCCGACTTCATGCACCTGATGCTGCGGCTCCGCGACTCCGAGGCCTCGCGCTGGACCGAGCGCGACACGCCGATCTTCGTCGGCCAGCACATGCCGGTCCGCGAGGCGCTCGCGCGTCTCGACGGCGTCGGGTCACTGGTCGAAGATCGGAACTAGGCGAGGTTTCGCTGGTCGCGCCAGGTGCGGTAGCCGGCGTACCCACACGCCGCCGCAACGAGGATCGCGACGAGCAGATTGCGTCCCGCAAGGCCGCCGAGCATCCACCAGCCGATGTCGACGACGAGCAGCGCGGCCGCGCTGTAGAAGACCCACGCGGCCCGCTGCGGCCAGGTTGAGATCTCGCGCCGGCCGAAGTCGCGCCAGTAGAAGTACACGACGACAGCGATCGCGATCACGAACGCGATCCGTAGGAGCAGGCCCGCGGTGATCACCGCCGTCTGCAGGTTCAAGAGAACGATCACGACCGCGACCGCAGCGAGGATCAGGAGGTTGCGGACGAAGGGTGTCATGCCGTCATCCAAGCACGGACCCCGAGCGCGGCGGCGAGCGCAGTGGCGATCCCGAACCAGAGCAGGCGCGCCTTCGGGTCCTCCGGCGCGTACAGCCACGGCGACAGCACAGCGAGCAGCGCGAACGTGCCGTACGCGTAGTGCAGGTGGTCGTGTGCGCGGTGGTGGCGAGAGAGCAGGAGCAGCCCGAGCCCGACCTGGGCGACGAGCAGGGTCTGTGCCAGGGCGAGCAGCTGCGCAACGGTGTGCCCCGCGCGCTTGCGGCGAGCCCAGAAGGCAGCCGCCGACGCCAGGACGCAGACTGCGATCAGGAGGAATGCGTTCAGGTGGTGGGCCGTTAGCATCGGCATCGAAAGCTACAGGGAGGACGATCGTGGTCGAAGAAGGCAAGCCGGCACCGGACTTCGAGCTCAAGAGCGACAGCGGCGAGAGCGTCAAGCTCTCCGACCTCCGCGGCAAGCAGGTCGTTCTCTATTTTTATCCCAAGGACGACACCCCCGGTTGTACGACGCAGGCGTGCGGGATCCGCGACGTCTACGGGGAGTTCGAGCGCGAAGGCGCGGTCGTGCTGGGTGTCTCGCCCGACGACGAGCGCTCCCACGTCAAGTTCAAGGAGAAGTTCGAGCTCCCGTTCACGCTGCTGGCGGACGAGGAGCACAAGGTCGCGGACGAGTACGGCGTCTGGGCCGAGAAGAAGTACATGGGCAAGACCTACTGGGGCGTCAACCGCTCGACGTTCGTAATCGACGAACAGGGGAATGTGAAGCGCGTCATGCACAAGGTGAAGCCCGACACCCACGCCGACGACGTGCTCGAAACGCTGCGCTCCTGAAGCCGGAGGCATGCACGGCCTGATCTTCACGAGCTTCGGCGCGTTCGTCGCGAGCGAGTACCCCTCCGTCGCGGCAGAGGTTTGGAAGAATGAGCGGCACCTCATCAACGAGGCCTACAGCGACGAGGAGTTCGACGCGATCGTCACGCGGACCGTCGAGCTCTCCGGCGATCCCCGCGCAACGGTCCTGCGGCGGTTTGGGATCTTCGCCGGCGTCAGCACGTTCCGGCTGCTGTACCCCGACTACTACGCCGAGCACGGCGACACGTTCTCGTTCCTGCTCGACATCGAGCAGCGGATCCACGAGGTCGTCCGCGGGACCGTGCCGCTGGCGGCGCCTCCCCACCTTGACATCAGAGCGCTCTCGGGCGGCGGCGTGTCCATCACGTACACGTCGTCCCGCGCGCTCTGCCAGCTCCTCGAAGGGCTCGTCGTCGGCGTGGCGCGCTTCTACGGCGACGCCGTGCTGATCGAGCAGCCGCTCTGCATGCACCGGGGCGACGCCGCAGGCTGCACCTTTTTTGTCACGCCTGCGCCCGGCGCTCGCGTCTAAACTGACGCCATGTGCCGGAACATCAAGATCCTCTACAACTTCCAGCCGCCCACGACCGAGGACGAGATCCATGCTGCCGCGGTGCAGTACGTCCGCAAGGTGAGCGGCATGCAGAAGCCGTCGAAGGCGAACGAGGCGACGTTCGAGCACGCTGTCGCGGCGATCGCAGGCGTCACGCAGCAGCTCCTCGACGACCTCGTCACCCAGGCACCGCCGCGGGACCGCGACGTCGAAGCGCAGAAGCGCCAGGCTCGCTCGGCCGAGCGCTTCGGTCGCGCCGTCGCCTAAGCCGCCGCTACCTTCGGCCGGAAGTACAGCTCGCCGTCCCCGCCGGTGACGGCGCTGTCGAGTGCGACTGCGAGCACTTCCAGCTCGTCGAGGTGCATGCGCAGCCGCACCTGCACCGATCTGGTCTCGGCCGAGACCTCAATCTTGTCGGGCCAGTTGCCCTCGAGATCCGGGACGAAGTCGAGCAGGACATCCGCGTAATCGTTCTTCCGCTCGAGCGCGACGCGGTTCAGCATCGTGAAGCCTCCCTCGCTGTTTGGGGAAGCGTTACCCGACCGCTGCTGCGGAAACCTCGGCCCCTACGTCCCGGGCGCGGGTGACGAGCCGGCGCAGCTGCTCGGGGTCGTTCGCATTCGCGAGCGCCTCAGGCAGCGCGACCTCGCCGTCCTGCGGCGGATCAGGCTGCGAGCTTGAGCGCGTTCAGAGCCGGCAAGGTTTTGCCGGCGACGGCTGCGCGACCGCCGCGAACTGCTCGCCCTTCACGATCGTGCGGGAGCCGGGTGCCAGCACGCCTGCCTCGGCGAACCGCCGAAGCACGGCGTTGCCCGCGAAGGTCACGACCGCCGCCCCCGCGCCGCAGCGTCGCCAGGCGGGCGGCGCTCCCTGCTGCAGCCGGCTGATCTGCACGAGCTGGCGGCGGGCGAACAGCTCGAACCGCACGTCGTACGCAATCCGTCCCTCCAAGGACGGCTGCTGCCAGAGGAGCCAGTCCGCATGCTCGTCGTCGGCGAGCACGACCCCGCGCGGGCCCGCGGCGGCTGCGACAGCCGCGGCTGCGGCCGGCGTCCGGTCGCGCTCGAACCACGCTGCGGGACGGGCGAAGTGCGTCGCGACCACGACGACAGCGGCGATCGTCGCAACGGAGCCGACGACGAGATTGATGCGCCGCACGGCGGGCGGCGCAACGCTCGACGGCCAGGCAGCGTCGAGCAGTCTCGGGAACGACACAGCCGCGGCGAGCTCGAACCAGACGGCGTTGCGCACCACGGTGAGCGCGCCCAGGAGCAGCAGCGCGAGCGCCCACCGCTCGAACGACGCCAGCACACGCTGATGGCGCGACCACAGCGCCGTCGTCGCGAACGCCGAGAGGAAGAAGAGGGCCGTGATCGCTTCCACCGTCGGCGGCCGCCACTCCTGCACGAAGTCGGCGAGCGGCGGATGCAGCAGCATCAGCCGGTAGTAGGCCACGAGGTCGAGGCCGTAGGGCGAGGCCAGCAGGCAGAGCGGCGCGCCCACGACGAGCAGCACGGCGCGGCGACGCGCGTGCGCGTGGCGCAGGAGCGTGATTCCGTAGAGGGCGGCGAGCCCGGCGGCGAGCGCGACCGACCCGTGGAGGTTCGCCCACACGACCAGCAGCGGCAGAACGAGCAGCACCCGTCGCCCGGGATTGCGCGCGTCGAGTGCGAGCAGCGCGTACACGACCACGAACGGCACGAGGGCGAGGCTCTGCGTGCGGACCTGCGTCAGCCAGGGCGCACCGACGAGCGGCAGCAGCAAGCCGATCGCCGCGCTGCGCGGCGACGCGCCGAGCTTTCGGGTCGCGACCGCCGCGATGACCAGCGCCGTCACCGCACAGAGCATCCCGACCAGCGCGGCCACTCGCACGCCCCCATGTTGCGCCAGCTCATATAGGGCGAGATGCGCACCCCACTGCTGGTCGGTCCACGGACTGCCGAGGCTCCAAAGGGTCAACGTGTCGACATGCGGTAGGCCGTGGTGTGCGATCAACCGTCCGTCGACGAAGGCAAGCCAGGTGTCCTGCACAATCAGCTTCGGCATCGACAGGGCAAGCAGCGAAGTCCACGCTGCGACGACGGCGATCGACAACGCATCGCGTTCCAGCAAGCGACGGCTCATCGTCGCGAATGACGGGACTGCCAGGGAGCGCGGCCGCGGGACCGCGATTTGCGGCGTCGTCATCGCGCGGTTCTCAGGGCCAGTACGAACGGCACGGCCGTGATGGCCAGGAACGGCACGATCCGAGCTGGCTCCCCGTAGCTCCAGCCGTTCCCATCCAGCCAGAAGACCAGTGGCAGCAGCCAGAGCGCCGAGAACTCGCGCCGCACGAGCGCGATCGGGACGAAGATCAGCACGACGTAGTGCGGCCAGAGGATCGGCGTCAGGAGCAATGCGAGGCCGATGCTCACTACGAAGGCGCGCTCATCGCTCCGCCCGGCTCGCCACGCGCGAGCGGCCACGACCGCGAGCACGACGGCAACAGCGAACACGCCGACTTGAGTCGCGCGCGGCGCCGCGCCGGCGGCTCGGCCGAGCGCGTAGAGCGAGTAGCTGTTGATACCTGTGAGCTCACTCAGGCGAGAGAGCAGCCTCGGGTAGTCGTGCAGGCCTGCGAAGTCGATCAGCGACCACGCGACGAGCGTTACGACCAAACCGAGAGCCGCCGATACGGCAGCAGCCGCAAACCGACGCGTGTACAGGAGCCACAACCAGAGCGGCCAGAGAAAGAGCTTGGCGACAACGAGCGCCGCGACGACCGGCGCGACACGTGAGACGCGATCGCGGTAGCGCCATGCTGCGGCCGCACCGAGCAGCAAGAAGGGACTGAATGTCCCAAGCGAGGTTCCGGCAAGGACCGGGACGGAGGCGAAGACGGCCCCATGGCATCGCCAGTCGCGGACGTTCAGCAGTCGCAACGCAACGACGATCGCGCCGAAGCCGAGCACGAGAAACAGGGTCGTCGCCACGGCGAACGGCAGTGCGGCGAACGGGATCATTCCGAACGCCGCGGGCGCGGGGTACACAAACGGCGCGAACGTCAGTCGATCCGCGACGGCCGGCAGTGTGTCGACGGCCGGATACGGAGAGTGCGAGTGCAAGACACTTCTCCCGGCCTCCCAGAAGCTGAGGAAGTCGGAACCGTGGCGGTTACCGCTCGCGGCGTGCAGAACAACCGCGACATACATCCCGATCGGGATCGCCGCGAGGAACACCACCGCCGAAGCCTGCGAGCGCAGAATGATCGGCGCGACGAAGCAGAACCGCTGCACGCGCGGCCACAGGCGAATTGCCGGAAGGACCCCCTCTGCCATCGGAGTTCAAGAAGCCGCACGGGCCGAGTTCTTGTCACCCGAAAAGGTGATTCGCGCCGAGTCTCGGACCACCCCACCGAACCTGGTTCGTTCTTTGAACCAGGTTCGAGAGTTTCTTCGGAGTGCGACGACGGTTGACGCGAGAATGTCCCCGCTACCCGACTTGAGGAGAGTGATGGACAGCGAATACCTGCGCGCTCTGCAAGAACCGCTGAAGGAGCGCTACCGCCAAGACCCGGCCGCAGCCGTCGTGACGCTGCGCGCGACGGGCACGCTCGGCGAGAACATCACGTGCTCGGTCGCGACCGGCCGCGCACTCGCCGACGCGGGGCTTCATCCCGCAAGCGGCGGCGACGGTCTGAGCCTCTGCTCCGGCGACATGCTCCTGGAGGCGCTCGTCGCCTGCGCGGGAGTGACGCTGCGCGCCGTCGCGACGTCGCTCGGTCTCGCTGTCGCGACGGGCGTTGTGCGGGCCGAGGGCGATCTCGATTTCCGGGGCACCCTCGCCGTGAATAAGGACGCGCCGGTCGGTTTCCGGTCGATCAGGCTGAGCTTCGAGCTCGACAGCGACGCGAGCGCCGACGAGCTCGACACGCTGTTGCGACTGACCGAGCGCTACTGCGTCGTCTACCAGACGATCGCCGCGAACCCCAGTCTCGAAGCCACGTGGGCCCGAGCGGCGTGACTCCTGCGCTTACACGAGAGCGACGGTGGTCTCGTCGCGCGAACCGGCGTAGTCGTCGCCGAGTCGCTCCCGGAGCGTCTGTGCCAACTCCCCACTCTGCTCGAGCTCTTCCACGATGTCGGCGCCGCCGACCAGTTCGCCCTTGACGAAGACCTGCGGAATCGTCGGCCAACCGGAGATCGCCGTCAGCTCCTGGCGGATCGCCGGGTCGGGTAGGACGTCGACCGCGGTCACCGATGCGCCCGTGCGCCGCAGCGCCTCGAGCGCGCGGCCGGAGTTGCCGCACATCACGAGTGCAGGCGTGCCCTTCATGAAGATCGCGACGTCCGAGCCGTCGATCACCTCTTTGATCTTGTCCGAGTAGCTCATGTCACTCCCTTCGTCTTGATGCGCAGCTCATGGATGGTGCCGTCGGCGAGAGGCACCGAGAGTGCCTCGTACACGCGCCGGTGCTGCTCCACCAGCGAGAGACCGACGAGCGACGGACACGACACGACCACCTGGAAATGGTCGCCGCCGCCGGTGCGGTCGATCACGTCGAGCTCGGTCGCGGTGGGAAACGCCGTCTCGAGCAGCTGGCGGAGAGGCTGGGTGCTCACAGGTCGATCCTAGCGAGCGACAGGTGGTCGCCAGGGCGCACGCCGGCTGCGGCGCCCTCCGCCAGCTCGATCACGACCTTCGCGCCGCGGCGCGATGCCATCCGCCACGGGCGCAATGACGGGACGACGTCGAGCACGAAAAGGTCGCGGTCGCAGAACACCGCGTCGATCGTGAAGCGCATGAAGAACATGTGAATCGAACCGGCCGGCCGGAACAACATCGCTTCGCCCGGCACAAGTGACGCGCGCCCGAGCAAGCCGCGCATGCGCGACCACGGAGTGCGCGCGAGGAGACACCGATCAGCAACGACAGTTCCATCTGAGTTCAGAAGCGTTGCGGCTTGCATGGGTGACGTGTCCTAACCCTTCGGAGTGATCTTTGAAATGTCCGCGCAAGTTTTGCACGGACGAGGCTTCTTGACCTCCGCACGTCCGCTGTTTCCCGAACCGTCTCCGTCTCCGCCGCCGCCGAAGGGAGGTGCACATCAATGGAATTTCGCGATTGGTATGAGCTGCTCCGCATCCAGCTCAAGCGCGAGGAGGGGCAGACCATGGCCGAGTACGGCTTGCTGATCGCCCTCATCGCAGTCCTGCTCATCGGAACGCTCGTGCTGTTCAAGGGCGCGCTCGTCAACACGTTCACCAGCGTCACGAACAGCCTCTAGTACCAACTCGGCGGCGGGCCTTCACCGCTTCGGAAGGCCCGCCGCTCAGTTCACACCCCGTCACCCAACCCACACCCGCCCTGATGCCGCACACACACACCCGCCGCCTTCATCTTCCGAACGAGACCGGGCAGACGCTGACCGAGTACTCGCTGCTGATCGTGCTGATCGCAGTCGCGGTGGCTGTCTTGCTTCCCGGCCTCGCGACGGTGCTCACCGGGTTCGTCGCCAGCGCCGCAGCGGCGTTCGGAGGCTGAGATGCGCCCGACTCTCCTGCGCAACGAGGACGGTCAGGCCGCCGCGGAGATGGCGCTCATCTTGCCGCTGCTTGCGGCGATCCTGCTTGCGATCGCCCAGTTCGGAATCGCGTTCAACAACTACATCACGCTCACCGACGCAACCCGCGCCGGCGCCCGCAAGGCAGCCGTCAGCCGGTTCGTCGGGGACAACGGCGCAAGCGCGGAAACGGCCGTCCGTGCCTCCGCCTCGAATCTCAAGCAGTCGGGCCCCGGGGCCCTTGTTGTCGACGTTAAGGCGACGAACTGGACGGTGCCCGGCAGCGACGTCACCGTCACCGCGACGTATCCGTTTTCGATCAACATTTTGGGCTGGACAATCGCCGGCGGCGACCTCACGAGCACAACCAAGGAGCGCCTCGAATGACCAACCTTCACCGCCAGGAGGGCCAGGTCACGGTCCTGGTCGCAGTCTTCATGGTCGTGCTGGTCGGCATAGCCGGTTTCGCAATCGACGTCGGCTCGTGGTTTCGCCAGCAGCGTGCCTCGCAGTCAACGGTCGACTCGGCCGCGCTGGCCGGCGCGCAGTCCCTGCCCGACGACACAGCAGGCGCAACGGCCATGGCAACCACCTACGCCGGGAAGAACGGCGGAGTAGCCGGAGCTGCGATCACGTTCACGTCGCGCTACGCGCCGAATGACACCATCACCGTGCAGCAATCCCGGCCGGCGGCTGGATTCTTCTCGAGCCTGTTGGGCATCTCGACGGTGACGGTGCGAGCGCACGCTTCGGCGATCTCGGCGCTGCCGACCGCCGTCATGGGCGCCGCCCCGATCGCCGTCGACATTCACCATCCAATGTTGTCGGGGGCCGGTTGCCCCTGCTTCGCGGTACCGACGACGATCGCTCTCGACAAGAAGGGTGTTCCGGGTGCGTTCGGGCTGATCGACTTCGCCACACACAACGGCAACACCGGCAACTCGACGCTCGCCGACTGGATCGCGAACGGTTACAACCAGTACCTCCCGCCCGGAGACTACGACTCCGATCCCGGCGCCAAGTTCGACGCGTCGCAGATCCAGGACGCGCTGCAGGGCAAGTATGGCAGCGACCTCCTCTTCCCCGTCTACGACAGCCTCGCTGGGAACGGCTCGAACGCGACCTACCACGTCGTCGGCTGGGCCGCGTTCCACGTCACGCTTTCGCAGGCAAGTGGCAACAGCGGGACGATCAGCGGCTGGTTCGACCGCGTCATCTGGTCGGGGATCGTGCCGGCCTCAGGACCATCTTCCGACATGCCCGATCTCGGCGTCCACTCTGTCGCACTTGTCGACTAAATCGAAGGAAGCCCACACATGACCTACCGCATCCGCAACATCGTCGTCGCCGTCGGGCTTGCTCTCGTCGCGGCGCTGCTGACGACGTTCTACGTCGCGAACTACAAGCGCCACGTCCAACAGAGCGAAAGCACCGTCACGGTCTACGTCGCCAAGCACGACATCACCGCTGGGACGCCCGGGACAGACGTGATCAAGTCCGGCGCGATTCAGACCGCGCAGGCCTCGAAGCACTCGGTCGTCCCCGGCGCAATCTCCAATCCGGACCAGGTCCGCAGCCTGATCACCCGGCAGGACATCTACGCCGGTGAACAAGTCTCGCTTCGCCGTTTCGCCGGCCGCGCCGAGCAAGGGGTCAGAGCGCAGATCCACGGAACGCTGCGCGCGATGTCGATCCCAGGGACACCTGACGCACTCCTCGCCGGAACGCTGAGGGACGGTGACCATGTGGACCTGATCGCCAACCTCAAGATCGGCAATTCCTTCGCCGTACGCAATATCGCGCGCGACGTGTTGGTTCTGCACGCGCCGTCGTCTTCGGGCTCCGTGTCGGCTACGAAGCCGAACCAGGGCACCTCGGTGTTGCTCGCCGTCCATGACAACCGCGAGGAACAGAAGATCTGGTTCGCGGTTCAGAACTCGGCCGGTTGGTCGCTCGCTCTCCGCCCGGTCGCAAATGCAATCGACAGTCCTGAGGACGTCGAAGGCGCCGTATCGGTGCTCAAGGACGGCGTGTCCAGCGCCAGTGCCGCGCACTACACCGGGAGCGGAAAATGACGGAACAGACAGACATCCAGCGCACGCGCCTCTATTTCACGGGCGACTGTGACGGCTTCTCCGAGCTGAAGGAATCGCTCGCGCAGCACCCCGCACTCGAGGTGATCGGCTCCAGTGAACATGTCGCGCAGGCCAGCGGCGTGCTCGCTGGTGGCCACCTCGAGTGCATCCTGCACGCCACGCGCTCGGAGAGGTTCCCCGCGGCCGAGGTCGCCGCGATCCGCGAGCAGACGCGCGCGCCGATCGTGATCGTCGCCTCGGGCGCGGCGTCGGAAATCCTCGAGGATGCGCTCGAAGCGGACGTTTCGGACGTTCTGCTCCTACCGCAACTCGTCGAGAACGTGCTGTTCGTTGTCAAGAAGGCGTCTCACGCAAAGCGCGCGCTGCCGACGGTGACCCGCGCCAAGCTCGGCCGCGTGATCACGGTTTTCTCGCCGAAAGGCGGCACGGGCAAGACGGTCACCGCATCCAACCTGGGTGCGGCTCTTGCCAAGCAGGGGAAGAACACGCTGCTCCTCGATCTGGATCTCCAGTTCGGCGATGCCGCGATTGTGATGGGCATCGAACCCGAGAAGACGGTGTACGACCTGGTGGTCGCACCGGGCGAGCTCGACCACGAGAAGCTGGCCGGCTACATCACAAAGCACCCGTGCGGCCTCGATGTCCTCCCCGCTCCGCTTCGCCCCGAGGACGCGGAACTCGTCACCGAATCGAAGATCACACGCCTGCTCGAGGTTGCCCGCGAGACGTACGACGTGATCGTCGTCGACACCTCGCCGTTCTTCCACGGGCCGATGCTTGCGACACTGGATCGCACCGACGAGCTACTCGTCATCTGCGGCCTGGACGTCCCCACCCTGAAGAACGTCCGCCTCGCGCTGCAGACGCTCGAGCTGCTCGCGTTCCCGACGAGCCGCATCCGCTTCGTGCTCAACCGGGCCAATACGAAGGTCGGACTCAGCAAGCGCGAGGTCGAGACGGCGCTGAAGGTGTCAATCGACACCGAGGTGCCGTCGGACCGCACAGTTCCGATCTCCGTGAACCAGGGCAATCCTGCTGTTCTCGCGAGCCCCAACAGTGACTTCTCGCGGGCCATGACCGCCCTTGCGCAGACGCTGATCAAGGAACCGGCCAAGAAATCGACGGCGAAGTCGACCCAGCGACGGCGCCTGAGCATGGCGAGGAGCTGAGATGGGACTCCACGACAGGCTCTCCCGCCAGGGCGACGCGACCCCCTCGCTGGCGGTCGTCGGAAACGGCGCGGTTCACCAGGCTCCGCCGGTGTTTGCCGACGACCCGTACGCGGATCTCAAGAGCCGCATCCACCACCAGTGCATCGCGAAGCTCGGGCCGGAGCTGTTCAATCAGGACGGCTCGGAGGATCTGACCGACCAGGTGTACCGCGCGGTCACCGACGAGCTCGCACTCGATCGGACGCCACTGACGCGAGACGAGCGCCGCGAGATCATTCGCCAGCTCACGGACGACATCCTCGGCTACGGACCGATCGAGCCCTTGCTGCGCGACGACTCAGTGACCGAAGTGATGGTCAACGGATTCGACAAGGTCTACGTTGAGCGCAACGGCAAGCTCGAGCGCAGCGAGGTGCGGTTCGTCGACGAATCGCACGTCATGCGGATCATCGACAAGATCGTCTCGCAGATCGGTCGTCGCGTCGACGAGTCGTCTCCGATGGTCGATGCCCGCCTCCCTGACGGGAGCCGCGTCAACGCGATCATCCCGCCACTCGCGCTGAACGGCCCGACTCTGACGATCCGCAAGTTCTCCCGCGACCCGTACACGGTCAATGACCTGATCACGTTCGGGACGTTGAGCGCTCGCGCGGCCCAGTTCCTCGCCGCCGGCGTGAAGGGCAAGTTGAACGTGCTCATCTCCGGCGGTACGGGCACCGGCAAGACGACGACGCTCAACGCAATGAGCGCGTTCATCCCCGGCGACGAGCGCATTGTCACGATCGAGGATGCAGCCGAGCTCCAACTGCAGCAGGAGCACGTGATCACCCTCGAGTCACGCCCGTCGAACATCGAGGGCTCGGGCGAGATCAAGATCCGCGAGCTCGTGCGCAATGCACTGCGCATGCGCCCCGACCGCATCATCGTCGGCGAGGTTCGCGGAGCGGAAACGCTCGACATGCTCCAGGCGATGAACACAGGCCATGAGGGTTCGCTGACGACGATTCATGCGAACTCCCCGCGCGACGCTCTCTCCCGCCTCGAAACGCTCGTCATGACCGGCGGCGTGGAGTTGCCCCATCGCGCAATCCGCGAGCAGATCGCGAGCGCGTTCGATCTGCTGATTCAGATCCAGCGCCTCGTCGATGGTTCGCGCCGGATCACGCACATCACGGAGGTGCTCGGGATGGAAGCGGACGTCGTGACGATGCAGGACATCTTCGTCGCGTCGCCTCCGACTGAGGATGAGGGCCACAGCGGCGCGCACCGGCTGCTCTCACCTCTCCGTGCCACCGGACTGAAGCCGCACTTCATCGAGAAGCTCGCCGCGAACAACGTCGTGCTGCCGCCGACCTTCTTCTCCGGCGACGACCCTGATCAGCTGCGCGCGTCGTTTGCGGCCGTCGGGTTCGGCGGTGCGTACGAGTGATGCGGCGGCTCCTGCGCCGACGGCTCCGCCTCGTGCCGCCTCTCGCGTTCGCCGCACTCGTGGTGGCGCAGCCGGCGTTCGCCGGAGGGATGCGGATTCAGTCCGTCGATACCAGTGGCTTCCCCGCGGTACGGGTGACGTTCGTCGCGCCGCTTGGCGCTGCCACACCCCGGCTGACGGAGGACGCCCTGCCGGTGACGGGATACACGGCCGTCAACCTCGGCCGTCAGAAGGCGATCGTCCTTGCGCTCGACCGCTCGCAGTCGATGCAGGGGCGTCCTCTCGTCAATGCGCTCGCAGCAGCGCGCGCGTTCATCGGCGCAGCCGGCCCCGACGACCACGTCGGCATCGTTGCCTTCGGACACACCGCCCTTGGCTTGGGACGGTTCTCGGGCACCGCAGCCGACGCGGAAAGCTCCCTGAACGGGCTGACGGTCGACGGACAAAGCGGTACGGCCCTCTACGACGCGATCGGGCTCGCGGCTTCGCATCTCGGGAGCGACAACTCCCCCGGCCGCGCGATCGTCGTCGTCACCGACGGTCGTGACGTGTCGAGCAGCAGCACGCTGCAGCAGGCGGTCGCGGCCGCGCACGCGGCACACGCAAGCATCTACACCATCGGGATCGGCGGCCCGAGCTTCACGCCGGAAGCGCTTCAGTCGCTCTCGCGCGAAACAGGCGGCTCGTACCGGCAAGTTGCGCGGACGCGCGACCTCGGCGGTGTCTACGCCGCACTCGCATCCGAACTGGACCGAACGTGGCAGCTCACCTATGTGACGTCCGCTCGGCCGGGAATGACGCTCCGTCTGGCAGCGACCGTTCCGGGTGTGGGAACCGCAGTCGGCACAGCGCAGGTGGTCGGAGGAGAGACGGCAGCGATCGCCCCATCGAATCTCATCCCGTCGTTCGGCTACAGCGGAGCCGGGACGATCGTCGTCGCACTCGCCGTCGGGCTGCTCGTGCTCCTCTCATGCTTCTTCTGGTTTGCATCGCGACGCGGCAATCAGCTTCGCGCACGGATCGAGCCACATCTCGGAGTTGTCGACCGCAGCGCGAAGGTGCAGCGGCGGCAAGGCCGGGCGGCAGCGCGCGTCCAGGTCGCGGACGGGCTCGAGCAGGTTCTCGGCAACCTGCGCCAGTTCAAACGCCTCCAGCTGACGCTTGAGCGCGCGGACCTTCCGCTGCGTGCCGGCGAGCTCTTGGCGATCTGCGCGGCAACGGGACTGTTCTTCGGCCTTGTCACGGCGGTAACCGCTTCACCAACGCTCGTGATTCTGGGGGTAATGGTCATCTGCGGATCGCTGCCGCTCGCGTTCGTTTCGTTCAAGGCCGCCAGGCGGATCGGTCGATTCGAGAACCAGCTCCCGGACTTGCTGATCACGATGGCGGCCTCCCTGAAGGCCGGCCATAGCTTCCGCCAGGGCATCCAGTCGGTCGTCGACGAAGGCGCCGAGCCGGCAGCAAAGGAATTTCGGCGCGTACTGACCGAGACGCAACTCGGAAAGCCGATGGACGCCGCCCTGGCCGACCTGGGCGGTCGCGTCGGTTCGAAGAACCTCACCTTCGTCATCAACGCCGTGACGATCCAACGTCAGATCGGCGGCTCGCTCGCAGGTCTCTTCGACATGGTCGCCGACACGGTCCGCCAGCGCCAGCAGTTCGCGCGCAAGGTGAAAGGACTCACGGCGATGGGACGCATGTCCGCGTATGTCCTCGTTGCGCTGCCGTTCTTCATCGGCCTTGTCGTCACACTCTTGAACCCGGTCTATATGTCACCGCTCTATCACACGGGGACGGGCCAAAAGCTGATCGGAGGCGGGCTTACGATGATCATCGTCGGAAGCGCAATGCTCAAGAAGATCGTGTCGTTCCGGGGGTAGATGGCAATGCTCCTCTTCCTTGCTCTCGTCTGTGTCGGCGGTGCCGTCTTCATGATCAGCGAAGCCGCGACGTACCCGTCTCGCCTGAAAGCGCGGTCGATCAAGAGGGCCTCCGAGTACGGACGGGTGCACATCCCGCGGAACGAGCTCGAGCTCCTTCGCTTTCGTGAACGTGTCGTAGCGCCGACCGCATCTCGCCTGGCGTCGATTCCGTTGAAGCTGAACCCACGGACGAACGTTGCGGCGATCGCCAAGAAGATCGTTGCCGCGGGCCTCAGCCAGCGTCTCACGACCTCGAGCTTCCTCGCGATCAAGGGCGGTTCGACGCTTGCCGGCGGCTTGTTGGGACTGCTCCTGGGCGTGACCGGTTCGTTCGCGTCCGCATTGGTCTTCGCGCCCATCTTCGGGACGCTCGGTTTCCTCGTGCCCGACTGGATCCTGATGTTCAAGATCCGCTCCCGGCGGGAGAAGATCCGCAGCGACCTCCCTGACGCCCTCGACCTGCTCGCCGTCAGCGTGGAAGCCGGTCTGGGTTTTGACGGTGCCGTGACGAAGCTGACCGAGCACATGGAAGGGCCACTCGTCGACGAGTTCGCGCTGATGCTCAACGAGATTCGGGTGGGTGAAGCGCGATCGGTCGCGCTACGCAAGATGGCGGAGCGGATCGACGCGATGGAGCTGTCGAACTTCGTTCGCGCGGTCATCCAGGCCGATCAGCTCGGTATCTCGCTCGCGCGCATCCTGCGCGTCCAGGCCGCAGACACACGCCTCCGCCGGCAGGCAGCCGCCGAGGAGAAAGCAATGAAGGCGCCGATCAAAATGCTGCTGCCGACGGTGTTCTTCATCTTTCCATCGATGTTCATCGTCATCCTTGGCCCTGCGCTCCTCAACATCATGGCGGCGTTCAAGTGACGCCTCCCGAGACCGAGCGCGGATTCGGCACAGGCTTGCGCTCGATGCTCGAGCGCAAGCAGAACGGCGGGGCCGAGGCGGTCGCGATCGAGGCGCCCCCCGCCACCGTGTCCGCTCCCGTCGACGTGATCGTGCAAGCCACAGTTCCCGAGCTCGACAACGTCCGCGGCGAGCTGCAGGCCGCGCTCGAGCGCGAGCACATTCTTCGGGACGAGACACATGCTGCATGCCGCGCGGCCGCCGAGCGCGAGTCCGAGCTCGAGGCCTGGGCTGTCGAGTTGCAGGAACGCGAGTCCCTGCTCGAGCGGAAAACCGAAGACCTCGAGCGCGAGCAGCACGCCGTGATCGAGCGTCACACCGAGATCGTCGCCGAGTACGCGCGCGTCCAAGAGCTCGCCGGCCACGCCGAATCCCGCGTCGAGCAGCTCGAGACCGCCGAGCGCGATCGCGCTGAGGCGGCTGCCCAGATCGCGAAGCAGGTCGCGGAGGTCGCCGAACGCGAGCGCGAGCTCAAGCGGGAGCGCTCCGCGTTTGCGGCGCGGCAGCAGGAGGCGGAGGCGCGCGTCACCGCGCGCGAGCTCGCCGTGCGCGAGCGCGACGTCGCCGCCGGTCAGAAAGAACGCGAGCTGCGCGACGTCGAAACGGAAGCCGCGGGCGTGCGGGCACGTCTCGACGCACGCGAGCGGTCGCTACAGGCAACCGAGGAACGGCTCGCGCAGCAGGCGAGCGAATTCGAGGAGCGGCGCGTCAGCGTTGACGCGGCGCTCGACGAGCGCGCCGGCGCGATCGCAGACGGTGAAGCGGCGCTGCAAGCCTGGGAACAGCGGCTCCGCTCCGAGGCGGAGCGGCTGCTGGACGAGCGCACCGAGCACGGGGCCACCTCGCAGGACGCATTCGCGCTGATGGCGCAGCTCGAGTCGCGCGACACCGACCTCAGCAAGCGTGAGGCCGAGTTGCACGAGGCGCAGGCACGGCTTCAGGCCGTCTCGGTCGAGGGCAGCGCGGACGATCTCGCGCAGCGCCGCCGGGCGAAGGAGATCGATGAACGCGAGGCGGCGCTTGTCGCCCAGGAGGCGGAGCTGAACCGCCGGCTGGCTGCCGCCGCCCGCGACGACCGCGACAACGACCTCGTCACCCGGCTACGGGAGGAGCTGAAGAGCCGCGAGGACGACATTGCCTCGCGGGAACAGTTCTTCGCCGAGCGGCGCGAACGGATCGAGAGCCGCGAGACGCTCCTGGCACGCCGCGAGCGGGAATTCGCGGATCGCGCCGCCGAGACCGAGAAGCTCGAAGACGAGCTACGGGTGCGCTATGCGCGCACCGAGGGAGAGCTCGACCTGCGCGAGGACAAGCTCGAAGACCGGCTCAAGAACCTCGAGGAGCGCGAGCAGCGCCTGGCGGAGCGCGAGCGGGATATCGCTGGGTACGTCGCGTCGGTCCAGGAGCGGTTCACCGCGGCTTAGATGGTTGGTGCCGCCCGGCGTGGGGCGTAAGGGTGGTATCAACCATCTACTAGGCGGCTACTATGGCTCCGCCTCGCGGATGTGGCGGAATTGGTAGACGCGCACGGTTCAGGTCCGTGTGCCCGTAAGGGCGTGGAGGTTCAAGTCCTCTCATCCGCACTCTTGAGACTGGTCATTCCGATCCTTGCGGCGGCGGTAGCCGCCGTCGTGCTTTCCGGAGACGGCTTCGGCGCACCCGGGGCCGGCCGGTCGGTCGAGGTCGTCGTGACGCTGAAAGCGCCCGCGCTCTCGGCGTTCGGCCGCTCGCTGCAGTCCACCTCGCACGCCGACTACCTCCGCCGGGTCGACGCCGCCCAGAACGAGCTGGCCCGCCGTATCGTTGCGGCGGTGCCGAGCGCCCAGGTCCGGTGGCGCTATCGCCTCGTCGCGAACGGCTTCGCCGTCGTCGTACCCCAGGGCGCAGTCAGCGGGCTCGCGCGGATCCCGGGCGTTGACGCCGTCTGGCCGAACGTGCGCTACCACTCGTCGAAAGCCGTCGGCGGGCCTGAGCAGATCGGCGCCGACAAGCTCTGGGGCCCGACCTTCGCGACCGCCGGCAACGGCATGAAGATCGCCGTGATCGACGACGGGATCGACGCGACCAACCCGTACTTCAACCCGAGCGGCTTCCAGTACCCCGCGGGCTTCCCGAAGGGCCAGACGCAGTACGCGACCGCGAAGGTGATCGTGCAGCGCGCGTTCCCGCCGCCGTCGCCCACCTGGAAGTACGCGAACACCCCATTCGACCCGACCGGGTCGTTCCACGCGACGCACGTCGCGGGCATCGCGGCGGGCGACCATGGCACGACCGTAGGCAGCACGCAGATCTCCGGCGTCGCGCCGAACGCGTACCTCGGCAACTACAAGGCGCTGACCATCCCCACGCCGAGCTTCGGGCTCGACGGCAACAGCGCGGAGCTCGCCGCAGCGGTCGAGGCGGCGGTCTCGGACGGCATGAACGTGATCAACATGTCGCTCGGGGAACCGGAGGTCGAGCCCTCTCGCGACCTCCTCGTGAAGGCGCTCGAGGGCGCCGCAGCAGTAGGCGTCGTGCCCGTGGTCGCCGCAGGCAACGACTTCTCCGAGTTCGGGTACGGCTCCGTGTCGTCGCCGGGCACCGCGCCGAGCGCGATCACCGTCGCCGCGGTCGATGCGCGCAACGTGGTGGCGGGCTTCTCCTCAGGGGGTCCGACCCCGATGTCGCTGCAGATGAAGCCGGACGTCAGTGCGCCCGGCGTCTCGATCCTCTCTTCGCTGCCCGCGAGCGAGGGAACGTTCGGCGCCCTGAGCGGGACGAGCATGGCAGCGCCGCACGTCGCGGGCGCAGCAGCGCTGCTCAAGGAGCGCCACCCGGAGTGGACGGTCGCGCAGATCAAGTCGGCGCTCGAGCAGACCGGCGACCCCGTCCATTCGGCGAGCGGCGCCGAGGTGCCGACAACCCGCGAAGGCGGCGGGGTGGTCGACCTCCCCCGCGCCGACGTGCCGCTGATCTTCGCCGCTCCGACAGGCCTCTCGTTCGGGCTCCTCGCGCCGGGCGCGAGCGCAGTCCGAAGCGTCAACCTCTCGGACGCGGGCGGAGGCGCCGGGGACTGGACGGTGACGACGATCGTGCAGCTGGGAAGCGGCGGGCTCGGCGTCGCGCCCACCGTCACGGTTCCGGGCACACTCGCCGTCACGGCGACCGCAGGCACCACCCCGGGGGACGTCACCGGGTTCGTCGTGCTGACGCACGGGACGGACGTGCGACGCATCCCGTTCTGGTTCGCGGTGAGCGCACCGAAGCTCGGCAGCGAGCCGAAGACGAATCTGACGAAGGCCGGCACGTACAAGGGGACGACCGCCGGCGCGCCCTCGCTGATCACGACGTACCGCTACCCGACCGGCGGCGAACTCGAATACCCCGGACCTGAGCGCGCTTACCGCGTCGTCGTCTCGGGCCGGCCCGCGAACTTCGGAGTCGTTGTCCTCTCCGGCCACGCGGTTCCGCACGTCACCTTCGACAGCAGCGAAGAGCGGCTCGCCGGCTACGTCGGCCTGCCGCTTGATCTCAACCCGTACCGCAAGACCTACGGAGCGTCGGTGCCGATCGCGGGCGTCGATGTTCCGGCCACGGGACCGTACGACATTGTCTTCGACACGCGCTCGGCGGGTCTCGCCGGTCCCTTCACGTTCCGCTACTGGGTGAACGACGTCACGCCCCCGAAGCTGCGCGTCTCCGCGAAGCGCCGCACGATCGTCATCACCGCGACCGATACGGGCTCAGGCGTCGATCCCTCGACGCTCGTCGTGACCCTCGACGGCCGCAACGTCACGACGCACGGGGCAGCGGATCTCACCCTCAAGGCGACGAAGGGCAAGCACAAGGTCGTCGTGACCGCCTCGGACTACCAGGAGGCGAAGAACATGGAGAACGTGCCGCCGATCCTTCCGAACACAGCGACGCTACGCGCCACCGTCGTCGTCCCCTAGTTCTTTTTCCGCTCTCGGGGATCGATCGTCGGCAGGTTCGCCAGATCGCGCTCGACGGCGCGGGCGAAGTCGTCAGTCTCGTCCTCGACGACGCGCAGATGCGACTTCCGGCGCTTCCGCTCGCGGCGTGCGCTCTCGTCGAGACCGGTGCGCTTGCCGAGCCGCGGCCACTCGGCTGCGACGAGGAGGGCGGCAGCGGCGACGAGGAGGACGACCCCGATCAGGCTCACATCTCCAAGGATAGACAGCCCCCTCCCAGAACTGGGCACCCATGAGGTTCCGCCTGCTTTTCCTGGGCGCGCTGGCCGTGCTGGCCGCGGGCTGCGGCTCGACCCCCACGGCGATCGAGACGGTCGGGTCGACCACGACCCAAGTGCCGGTGTCGCCGAAACCGATCGCTGTGACGGTGTTCACAGTCGACAACGGCCTCCTGCGCCCCCGGGTCGACCAGGTCCCGCACACGACCGCCGTCGCCGAGGCCGCCCTCGGTGCGCTCGGTCTCGGGGCCGCCGTCACGAGCATCGTCGGTGGCACGGCAACAGTCGCGCTCGATCACGCGACGCAGGATCAGGCAGCAGAGATCGTCTACACGCTGACCCAGTTCTCGACCGTCCAGCGCGTCGACGTCGGCGGCCGCAAGGGTCTGACGCGCGACGACTTCGCGAGCTACGTCCCGCCGATCTTCGTCGAGGTGCCTGCCGCAGGCGCGAACGTGCCAGGAACCTTCCACGTCTCGGGGACGGCGAGCGTGTTCGAGGCGACGCTCGTCGTCCAGCTCGTCCGCAACGGCAAAGTGATCGAGAAGCGGTCTGTCACCGCATCGGAGGGTGCGCCCGGCCGCGGCACATTCGACACGACGTTCAACGCAACGCCCGGTGCGCTCACCGTCGCGGCGTTCTCGCCATCGGCGGCTGACGGCACACCGCAGCACGAGGTCGACGTGCCCGTCACTGTCCTGCACTGATCGTCAAGCGCGGATCTGCTGGGCGAGCACCCATAAGCCGGCCACGGTGTAGCCGACCATCAATGCGACGAGCGGCGCCTGCGCGAGCAGCGCGCGCGCCGGCGACGATGCGCGCACAGCGAGGCGATGTGCGGCGAAGACAGCCGCGACATGTCCCCACACGATCAGCAGCACCTGGATCCACCAAACCAGGCCCGCCGGAACGATGCCGGTGTTCAGCGGGTACTCGCCCCAGCCGAACGGGTTCCAGCTGTGGCCGAATGGATCGACGATCACCCCGAGTGTTGCCTGGCCCGCGATCAAGAGGTACGAGTAGTAGTGCGCCGTGAAGTAGACGGCCGCGATCGGGATCAACGTCACGGCGAGGTCCCGTGCGTGCCTGCGTGTGACGAGCAGATACGCGCCGACGAACAGCACGACGACGGCGAGCATCGACAACGTCTGCAGGACCGCGACGTGGTGCGCGAGGAACGACCAGCGCTGCCAGAACCACTCCTGGAACGTCGCAAACCTGTCGGTCGACGACCAGCCGTCGAAGACGACGGTGGCGAGCGCGGTGAGCACGAACGCCGCACCGCCGTCCGGAAGCTGAGGGTCGGTGCGTAGGCCGGCGCCGTAGGGCCGCAGGCGTGCCGAACGTTGTTCGCTGACCGCCCACTCCTCGGGGACGAACGGCCGCAGCTCGAGCGGCGAGAAGCGGGAGAACGTGCGCGAGAGGACGCTGAAGAGCTCGACGTTGCCGAGCCAGGTCTCGGCGCCATAGAGCGCGCACCCGACGAGCGTGGCGATCAGGTAGGCGAGCAGGATGAGCGCGAGCGTCCGCGGCTCCTTCGCCTGCGCCCAGACGAGCTCCATCCACGACCACACGAGGAGCAACACAACCGCCGGCCACTGTCCGAGGCGAGCCGGATACGGAAGCGGCTGCACGCCGCGACGAGCGAGCGCGCGGTCGACAGCGCGTGCCGCGACGTTGAGCGGCGCGACGCGTTCGTAGACGTTGCCAACGAGCCACGCGGCGATGCCGAGGCCGACCCAGAAGTCGACCCACGTGAGCACGTCGACGGGGTTCTCGATGAACTCCTGCGACTGGGCAGTCGTCGAGAACAGTCCCCCCACGAGCCCGACGGCAATAAGCATCGTCCCGATCGCCGTGACCAGAGGCCCGAGCCGGCGTGCGTAGGGATAGAGGTCGGGGCCAAGGCGCTCCCTCACCGGCTCGTCGCGCACCGCCAACGCCGCCGCCGGCGCGGACAGGAGCACCGCCGCGCCGCCCGCGAGGACGTACAGCCAGATCGGCAGTGGGAACCGGTACGAGATCGGTGCCGCGTGCGCCAGGAGCCCGAGCATCCGTCGGGACGCTAGCTACAATGCGCGCCGCTGAGCGATCCCCGGTAGCTCAATTGGCAGAGCATCCGGCTGTTAACCGGAGGGTTGTTGGTTCGAGTCCAACCCGGGGAGCTTCTTCATGGCGAACCTCAACGCATTCGGGATCGTCGTCTCCGACATGGAGCGGTCGATCCGCTTCTACCGGCTGCTCGGCCTCAACGTCCCGGAGACACCGGGCGAGGGTCACGTGGAGACGACGCTCGCGAACGGCGCGCGGTTGATGTTCGACACCGAGGAGATCGTGAAGAGCTTCCAGCCGGAGTGGACGCGGCACGCCGGGAACCAACTCTCACTCGCGCTCGAATGCAGCAGCCCCGGGGACGTCGACGAGACCTACACCCGCATGGTCGAGGCCGGGTTTGACGGCGAGAAGGAACCGTGGGACGCGTTCTGGGGCCAGCGCTACGCACAACTGCAGGATCCCGACGGCGTGCCCGTCGATCTGTACGCCGCGCTCTAGATCGAGCTCAGCTTTTAGATCGAGCTCAGCGCAGCGACGCGTTCAAGGAGCCGCTGCAGCGCTTCCTGCAGCTCCTTCGTCCGCGACGGCTCCGCGTGCTGCAGCTCGCGCCGCAACTGCCGTTCGCGCAGACGCCAGATGAGCTCTTCGCCCGTTGCCTGGTCGATCCCTTCCGCGACCGCGCGCGCGTCGAGCTCCGCGAGCAGACCGACGGCATCCTCATCGAGCGGCGCTCCGTCGACGATGTGCGCGCGCAGCATGCGGTGCTGCGGGTCGTAGAAGTGCTCGGGCGTGAGCTCGTGCAGCAACGGCTTCAGCTCCGCGTGCGCGAGTACGCCTGCGAGCGCATTGCGTTCGAGCTTCGTGCTCGCATCCAACCCACGTTGCGTGGCGGGCGCCGAAGCGCGCGCGGTCGATGCGCCGCGCAGCTGCACCGTCATGCCGAGCTTGTCGTTGGCGTAGCGCCATGCGTCCTGCCGCTCGGGTGAGTCGGGCGCGTCGTCGAGGAGCGCCTTCACCGTGCGGAACGCCACCTCCCGGTCGTCGGCACGCTCGATCTCGATCCGCACGCGATAGACCACGTACGGCTCGGCGAACGCGAGCCGCTTCTCGAAGCCGCTCGGATCATCGGCCGGGTCGACGCCCGGCTCCAGCGCGACCACCTTCACGTCGAAGCCGAGCTTCGCTGCGAGCTCCATCCCGCGCAGGGTTGCGGTCTCGCCGGCAGCGTCGCCGTCGAACGCGAGCCAGAGCCGCTTCGTCAGCCGCGAGAGCTCCTTCAACTGTTGCTCGGTCAGCGCCGTCCCCATCGATGCCACGACCGGCTGGAATCCGGCCTGACGGAGCGCGATCACGTCGGTGTTGCCTTCGACGACGCACGCGCGGTCCTCGCGGGCGATCGCGGCGCGCGCCTTGTCGAGGCCGTAGACGACCCAACCCTTGTGGAAGAGCTCCGACTCGGGCGTGTTGACGTACTTCGCCTTCAGCGGATCGTCCTCATGCAGCTTGCGCGCCTGGAAGCCGAGGATGCGGCCCTGGCGATCGGCGAGCGGGAACAGCAGCCGCCGCTGGAAATAGTCGTCGCCGCGCTGCCGCGTCAGGCCGGCTGCGCGCAGCTCCTCCTGCGAGAAGCCCTTCGCGATCGCCTTGCGCGCAAGCGAGTTGCCGCCGAGCGCGAGGCCCAACCGGAACTCACGGCTCACCTCTTCGTTCAGGCCGCGCCCCTTCAAGTAGTCGCGCGCCATGCCGCCGCCCTCGCTGTCCCAGAGCGTGCGTTCGTAGAACGTCGCCGCCTGGTCGAGCAGCGCGAGCAGGCGCGCGCGACGCGTGCGCACTGCGTCCTGCTCCGGCGAGCTCTCCTCGTACTCGATCGGGATGCGGAAGCGCTCGCCGAGCCACTCGATCGAGCCGGCGAAGTCGAGCCCCTCGGTCTCGCGCACGAACGTGATCAGGTCGCCCTTCGCACCGCACCCGAAGCAGTAGTAGAGCTTGTCGACGGCGTTGACCGAGAACGACGGCGTGCGCTCGTCGTGGAATGGACAGCGCCCCGTGTGCCGGCCGCCGACCTTGCGCAGCTGCGTGCGCCCGGAGACGACCTCGACGAAGTCGGCTCCGGCCTTCACTGCCTCGACGGAGGTGTCCTTGATTCTGGCCACTAGAGCCTCTCAGCGTACGACAGCGCGAAGCGGTCGGTCATCCCCGCGATGAACTCAACGATCGCATCTTGCGAGTCTCCTCTCGCCGCGAGGTGCTCGTAGATGCGCTCGATCGTCCTGTGCGCCCGGTCGTGCTCGGGCCGCGTGACGGGAGCGAGGTAGACCCGCTCGAACATGAACTCGCGCAGCGAGAGCATGGCGGCGCCGATCTCCTCGCCCTGAACGATGTCGCCGGCAGCGGCCGAGCTCTCGATCAGGTCGTGGACGAGCGTGTCGATCCGCTGGGATCCTCTACCGCCGAGGACTGCGAGATCATTGTGCGGCAGGTCGGCTTCTTGAAGGATCCCGTAGCGGATCGCATCGTCGATGTCGTGGTTGATGTAGGCGACGCGGTCGACGATGCGCACGATCTT
>JAOPYY010000096.1 GCA_025964395.1 Actinomycetes bacterium
AGCGGCGCACGAGCCAGGCGACGAGGCGCGCGGACGAGCGGTACTCGTCGACGGTGAAGCCGGCCGGGTCGTAGGTCTCGCCGACGTGCTCGATCCCGATCGAGTGGCAGTTCACCTTCCAGTTCCCCGCGTGCCACGCGATGTCCGACAGGTGTACAAGCTGCACGATCGAGCCGTCGCGCGCGATCACGTAGTGGGCCGACGCGTGCGAGTGGCCGCCCGAGAGCCACCAGACGTTGCCGAGGAGGCTGCCGCCGTCGGTCGCGTGGATGACGATCGTGTCGATCGTGTGCGACTTCGGCGTGCGGCTCGCCTCCGTGTAGCTGCCCTGACCGCGGACCCAGGTCAGGCTGGGGCGCTGGACGGCGTCGCGGGCAGACGCCGTCGGGGCGCCGACGACGGCCCCCACGAAAAGCAGCAGCAGAAGGACCCCCCTCGGCATGACCCCGAACGTTGTAGCTCAGATGTGGCGGCGCGAAACCGCGTTCTCTCTGAACCAGGTTCAAGAGCGAACCAGGTTCATCTATGTATGGGCTGCCACCGGGCTCAGCCGTAGGACGAAGTCCGCAGCCCGGCGTCCCCGGTGCGCGCGCCGAGCGCGTGGAACGGCTCGCGCTCGCGCTTCCCCTCGACGCAATCGGCGACGTACTCGGCAAACGCCGGCCCGTGCTTGAAGCCGTGGCCGGAGCCGCCGCCGATCAGCCACCACGAGTCGCGCTCGGGATGCCGGTCGACGATGAAGTGGGTGTCGGCCGAGAGGTCGTACTGACAGACGCGCGTGCCGATCACCGGCGCGTCCGCGAGAGCGGGAAAGCGGCGACCGAGGTACTCGCGCGCCACGCGTTCCCACGCGGGGAGGGGGATGCGATCGAGCGTGTCGGGGTCGACCTCTTCGCCCGGGAGGTCGGGAGCGACCTTGACGCCAAGGCCCGCGATCTCGCCGTGGCCGTAGTACGCGGCCTCGTAGTCGCAGAACCCGGGCGTACCGCGCCACGATCCGTCCGCGCCGAAGAAGAAGACGTCACGGCGCGTCACCTTCAGGTCGACGTGCGCAGGAAAGAGTGACGCGAGCCACGGGCCGCATGCCCAGATGACGACGTCGCCACGCGGGTCGTCCGCCGGGAGCACCCGCGCGCTCTCGTACAGCACGCCGGCCCGCTCGCCGTCCTCGACGAGCAGTTGCGTGGCGCGCCGCGCGTGCAGCACGCCCGCCTCCGGCTCGTAGAGCACACCCGCGAGGTCGTCGACGTTGACCGACGGATAGAGGTCGCGGGCAGCCTCCGGTTGCAGCCACTCATAGGGAATGCCGAGGCGGTCGAGCGAGGCCCGGCTGCGCGCCTCGAAGCCGTTCTCGCTGCGCCCGAACCAGGCCAGGCCGATCGGCTCCCAGATGTGCGTGCCGGTCGCCTCCTGGAGCTCGATCCACTTCAGGCGGGCGTCGCGGGCCATCGCGGCGTACCAGTCGACGTCGCCGTGTGCGAAGCGCAGGAGCCGCGTGTCGCCGCCGGACGCCGACCGGACCGTCCCCGGTGCGTACTGCTCGACGAGCGTGACGTCCCAGCCGCGGAGTGCGAGCTCACGGGCTGTGGCCGCGCCGAAGACACCGGCACCGACGACGACTGCGCTGCTCAAAGGCGAAGCGCCTCGACGTTGCGGTCGTGACCTTCGGCGAAGTTCCAGCCTTCGACCGCGGTCGCGGTGCCGTCGAGCAGGCCCTCGAGGTAGCGGCGCAACGGGGGGATGTCCTCGACCGAGCCGATCGGCCCGTGCCCGGGAACGATCACGCGCGGCCGTCGCGCTTCGAAGGCATCGAGGATCTCCAGCCAGTGCTCGACGTCGCCGTCGCCGACCCAGGGGTGGCTCTCGATCACGACGAGGTCGCCCGTGAACACGGTGTCCTCGAACCAGAGGAATGCGTCGCTCTCGGTATGGCCGCCGCCGAGCGTCTCGACCAAGGCGCCTTCGCGTTCGAGGCGCTCCTCGAAGACGTCGGTCGGGAAGACCACGTCCGGTACCCCGGCGGTGCGCTCCTCCATCAGCTCACGCGTACGCTCGGTCGCCACGATTGCGACGTCGGCGAACGCGCTGTTGCCGTTGACATGGTCGGTGTGCCAGTGGCTGTTGATCGCGTACGCCACAGGCGCGATCACCTCGGCAGAGAGACGAAGCTCATCGCCTGCCGCCGTGCTGATGAAGGTGTCGAAGACGATCGTCGAGTCGCCGACGCGGATGAAACCGGCGTTGGCCACCGCGCCGGCACCCGGCAACGCAATCGCGGCCCAGGCATCGTCAGCGACCTGCTCGACCCGAAAGTGCTCCATCGACCGATGCTACGCCACTGCGACTGCGTCCAATGCGCTGCGCAGCGAGCCCACGAAACGGGCGAGCTCTGCCGGCCCATCCTCGGCCGCCTCGACCGCGCGTGAGCCGACGGCGATCCCGTCGACGAGCTCGGCCGCTGCGCGCGCATGCTCCGGCGTCGAGATACCGAAGCCTGCGTACAGGGGAACGTCGGTGACCGCACGCGTCCGCTCGGCGAGTGGCGCGAGCGTTGGTGCGAGCTCCGTGCGCGCGCCGGTCGTGCCGGTGACGGTGACGAGGTAGAGCCAGCCGTCCGTCGAGCCCGCAGCGAGCTTCAGGCGCGCGTCCGTCGATGTCGGCGCCACGAGCTGCACGCGCCGCAGCTCGGGACGGACGTCGGCAGGCAGGTCGACGACGATGAACGACGTCGCGCCCGCCGAGCGCGCGTCGGTCTCGAGCCGCTCCCAGCCGTAGGCGTCGAAGATCGAGGAGTACGTCATCACGATCAACGGCACGCTGACGCGCGCACGCGTTTCTGCCAGTACTTCGAGGCAGCGCTTCGTGCGCATGCCGGCGGCGAGCGCACGCTCGCCCGCGCGTCTGATGACCGGACCGTCGGCGAGCGGGTCCGAGAACGGGAAGCCGAGCTCGACGATGTCCGCGCCCGCGTCGACCGCAGCCTGTACGAGCTTGGGGGTGTCGGGCATCGCCATCAGGTAGACGACGAGCTTCTTCATACGCGCACCACCGCCAGGATGTGGTGGCCGATGTCGATCGCTCCCGGCTCAGCGCCGACGTCGAGCTCGATCCGCTCAGCGAGCGCGCGCAGCTCCGGCTCCTCCGGCGTCGTCGTGACGAGCCCGGTCGCGCTCGCGGCGACGACTTCGCCGTGCGGCGCCAACAGCTCGCGCAGCTCGCGCCAGCGGTACATCTTCATCGTCAGCCCGTGCGCACCGAGCCCCGGAGTGAGGACACCGGTCTCGTTCACGCGGTCGACGACGTCGATCCCCTGCGCGCGTGCGATTTCGAGCACGGCCTCGAACGACCAGAGCAACGAGCCGACGAGCGACATCACGCTGACGAGCACGTGACCGCCGGGACGCGTCACGCGCGCCAGCTCGGCGACCGCCTCGGGGGCGCGGTCGAGCACGTATGAGACCGCGCCGCCGTAGCAGACGGTGGTGTCGAAGGCGTCGTCCGGGAACGGGAGCGAAAGCACGTCCGCGACGACGCGGTCCTGGACGGCGTCCTCGGCGGCGGCGGTGTAACGGCGGTGCAGCTCGAGCTGGCCGGGGGAGATGTCCGCCGCGACGACCTGCGCGCCGAGCCGCGCGAGCTCGAGGGTGAATCGCCCCGGCCCGCAACCCACATCGAGCACGCGGTCGCCGGCAGAGACGAAGCGTTCGAGGTAGTGCGTATGCGTCTTCGCCGACGCAGAAGGGGTTCGCCCATCATCGAAGCGTGTCCATTCGCGCTCGCCGTACTCGTCGTAGAACGCCGCGGCCTGTCCGGCGTCGTACTTCAGCTCCGAACCTGGTTCGTTCTTTGAACCAGGTTCGCGCGTTTCCTTCGAGTGAGTGCTCACGTCGAAACTCCCAAACCTGGTTCAACCTGCGAACCAGGTTTGTAGTTAAGGACCTCCGCGAGGTCCTTGTCGCCGCGTCCCGAGAGGCACACGACAACGAGTTCGTCGCCGCAGTCGAGCGCGCGGGCGAGTGCGTGCGACGACTCGAGCGCCGGGACGATCCCTTCGGTCTCGCACAGGCGATGGAACGCCGCCAGCGCCTCGTCGTCCGTGCACGGGACGTACTCGGCGCGGCCCGTGTCGCGCAGGTACGCGTGCTCCGGGCCGACGCCCGGATAGTCGAGGCCGGCGGAGATCGAGTGCGCATCCATGATCTGGCCGTCCTCGTCGGCGAGCAGCGACGAACGCGCGCCGTGCAGCACTCCGGGCCGGCCGGTGCCGAGCGACGCAGCGCCGGCAGCCTCGACGCCGATCAGGCGCACGTCCTCGTCGGGGACGAAGTCGTAGAACATCCCGATCGCGTTCGAGCCACCGCCGACGCAGGCGACCACGGTCTCGGGCAGTCGGCCCTCGACCTGCAGGATCTGCTCGCGCGCCTCGTGTCCGATCACGCGCTGCAGCTCGCGCACGATCTCCGGGTACGGCGCCGGCCCGACGCAGGAGCCGATCAGATAGTAGGTCGTGTCGACGTTGGCGATCCAGTCGCGGATCGCCTCGCTCGTCGCCTCCTTGAGCGTCCGCGTGCCGAACTCAACCGGCCGCACCTCGGCGCCGAGCAACCCCATCCGCTCGACGTTGGGCGCCTGCCGCCGCATGTCCTCGCTGCCCATGTAGACGATGCACTCGAGCCCGAAGCGCGCGCAGACGGTTGCCGTCGCGACTCCGTGCTGGCCGGCCCCGGTTTCGGCGATGATCCGCTTCTTGCCGAGCCGTTGTGCGATCACGGCCTGGCCGACCGCGTTGTTGATCTTGTGCGCGCCCGTGTGCATCAGGTCCTCGCGCTTCAGGTACATGCGCTGGTCGGGCGCGAAGCGCTCGACGCGCGTGAGCGGTGTGGGGCGCCCCGCGTACGTCGTCAGCAGGTGGTGCAGCTCCGCGCGGAACGAATCGTCGTCGCGCAGTGACGCCCACGCGGACTCGAGCTCGTCGAGCGCGGGGATCAAGGTCTCGGGCACGTAGCGCCCGCCGTACACGCCGAACGTCTGACTCATCTCGCTGCCACCACCCATTCTCGGATTGCATCGTGATTCTTGATCCCGGCGGATTCCTCCGTCGACCGTGCAGAGTCGACCGCCCACGGCCGCACCGCCGCGATCGCCTCGGCCACGTTCTCCGGCCCGAGCCCACCCGCGAGCATCACCCGGCCGGTGGCGGCCTTCGCGCGCTCGAGGTGCGAGGAATCGCGCTCGCCCCACGGCAGATCGACGACCGAGCCAACCTGCTCGCCGTGGCGCAGCAGCACGGCGTCGCGCGAGCGGTGACCCTCTTCGCGGCCGTAGAACTGCACGAGGTCGGCGTCGGTCTCTTCGACCTCGCCGACGAAGACCGCGACGCGGAGCACCGTGTCCGGTGCGTCGAGCAGCGCCTCGGCCCGGCGCGGGCTCTCCGCGGCCAGGATGAAGCCGACCATGTCGGCGCCGGCCTCGACGGCGGCGTCGACGTCTTCCTGGCGCGTCAGGCCGCACACCTTGACGAGCGGGCGCGAGACGAGCTCGCGCAGCTTCTCGCCTGGATCGGTCGCGCGCATCAGCGTGGAGCCGACGAGGATCGCGTTCGCGCCAGCGAGCTCGGCCGCCGCTGCCTGCGCGCGCGTATCGATGCCGCTCTCCGCGACCACGATCCGGTCCTTCAGCCCTTCTAAAGCGCATGCACGTGCGACGAGCGCGAGCTGGCGGCGCCGGTGGATCGAGAAGTCTGAGAGGTCACGCGCGTTGACGCCGATCACCGGCGCCTCCAGCCTCGCTGCGCGAGCGAGCTCCTCCGCGTCGTGCGCTTCGACGAGCGTGTCGAGGCCGAGCGTGCGCGCGACGTGGAGAAGCGCGGTCGCAGCCGGGTCGCTCAGGTCGCGCAGCAGGATCAGCACCGCGTCCGCGCCGGCATCGCGCGCCCGCTCGAAGTCGGCAGGGGAGGAGAAGAAGCCTTTCGCGAGCAGCGGCAGCTTCGTGACGGCGCGCGCCGCGCGCAGGTCGTCCCAGGAGCCGCCGAACCGCTCGTCCACCAGCACCGACATGGCGCGCGCACCGCCTGTCTCGTACGACCGCGCGACCTGCTGGACGTCACCGTCGGGACGGAGGTCGCCCGCGGACGGTGAGCGCCGCTTGAACTCCGCGATCGCACCGAAGCCCGGCGCGGCGAGTGCATCCTTGAACTTCACGCCACCACGACTTCCTGCGAGAACGCGACGAGCTCGTTGAGACGCGTCGCCGCGGCGCCGGAGTCGAGTGCTTCGCGTGCGATCGCGACCCCTTCCTTCAGGTCGGCGGCGTGGCCGCCCGCGGCGATCGCGCCCGCGGCGTTGAGGACGATCGCCGAGCGGCGCCCGCCGTTCCCGCCTTCGAACACCTCGCGGATCTTGCGCGCGTTCTCGTCGGCTGAGCCGCCGCGCAGCTCGTCCGGGTCGCAGCGCTCGACTCCGAGGTCGAGCGGATCGATCTCGCGCCTGCGCACATCGCCGTCGACCACCTCGCAGATGAGGTTCGGCCCGGCGGGCGAGAGCTCGTCGATGCCGCCCGCGCCGTGCACGACGAACGCGCGGCGCGCGCCGAGCTTCGCGAGCACGTCTGCGATCACCGGCACGAGCAGCGGCGAGTAGACGCCGACCACCTGCGCGCGCGCTCCCGCCGGGTTCGTCAGCGGGCCGAGCACGTTGAAGACGGTGCGCGCCGCAAGCTCGCGTCGTACCGGGCCTGCGTGCTTCATCGCGGGATGGTGCGTCGGTGCGAACATGAACCCGAAGCCGAGGTCGTCGATCGACTGTGCGATCCGCTCGGGTGTCTGGTCGAGGTTGAAGCCGAGCTGCTCGAGCACATCGGCGCTCCCGCAGAGCGACGAGACCGAGCGGTTGCCGTGCTTCGCGACGCCCGCGCCTGCCGCGGCAGCGACGAGCGCTGCTGCGGTCGAGATGTTGAACGTCTTGCCTCCGTCGCCGCCGGTGCCTGCCGTGTCGACCAGGTCCTGGCGCTTCGGCGCGACCGGGATCACGTGCGCGCGCATCGCCTCTGCAGCGCCGGCAATCTCGTCCGCCGTCTCGCCCTTCAGGCGCAGTGCGACGAGGAAGCCGCCGATCTGTCCGGGCGTCGCTTCGCCGGACATGATCGTGTCCATCACGCGGCGTGACTCCTCGCGTGAGAGGTCCTTGCCGTCGAGCAGGTGCGCGAGTGCGTCCTGAATCACCTTGGTGTCCGTTCGAGGAAGTTCTTGGCGATGTCTGATCCATGCGGAGTCAACACCGATTCGGGGTGGAACTGCACGCCGTCGATCGGCAGCTCCGTGTGGCGGACGGCCATCACCTCGCCGTCGGCCGCGGTCGCCGAGACCTCGAAGACGTCGGGCACCGACGTCGCGGCGAGCGAGTGGTAGCGGCCGGCGAGGAAGTCTGACGGCAGTCCGGCGAAGATCCCGCGGCCGTCATGGCCGACGAGCGTCGCCTTGCCGTGCACGAGCTGCCGGGCCTGGCCGACCTCTCCTCCGAACACCTGGACGATTACCTGGTGGCCCAGGCACACGCCGAGAGTTGGGACCCGGGCGGACAGGCGCCGCACAATGTCAGGCGTAGCTCCTGCCTCCTCAGGTCGCCCAGGCCCCGGTGAAACGACGAGGTGGGAGGGGGAGAGATCTTCCGCCTCGTCGGGGGAAATCTCGTCGTTGCGTCGGACGACAACATCGGCGCCCAGCTCACCAAATAGGTGGGCGAGGTTGTAGGTGAACGAGTCGTAGTTGTCGATCAGCAGAATCATGGGCCGCTACCTGCTGAAGGCTCCGTCGAGCCTACGCCTTCGGCGATCTCGATTGCGGCTTCGAGGGCCGCGAGCTTGTTCAGGCATTCCTGGTGCTCGTCTGTGGGATTCGAGTCGGCGACGATCCCGCCGCCCGCCTGGAGGTAAGCGTGCCCGTCCTGCAGCCGGACCGTGCGGATCGCGATGCACGTGTCGAGTGCAACGCCCGGCACGTGGTAGCCGACGATGCCGGCGTAGGTGCCGCGGCGATAGCCCTCGAGCTCGGTGATGATCTGCATGGCGCGCACCTTTGGTGCACCGGAGACGGTGCCTGCCGGGAAGGTCGCGCGCAAGAGGTCGAACGGCGTCACGCCTTCGGCAAGCTCGCCCGCGACCTCGGAGACGAGGTGCGTGACGTGTGAGAAGCGCTCCGGCTCGAGGAACCGTTCGACCTTCACCGTGCCGGGCACGCAGACGCGCGAGAGGTCGTTGCGGCCGAGGTCAACGAGCATCACGTGCTCCGCACGGTCCTTCTCGGAGGTGAGGAGCCGCTCAGCGTCGCCGTCGCCGCGCGCAGTCGTGCCGGCGATGGGGTTCAGGCTCGCGCGCGACCCCTCGGCCTTCACGTGCGTCTCGGGCGACGAGCCGACGAGTGCCATCCCGTCGAGCTCGAGCAGGAAGAGGTACGGCGACGGGTTGATCCGACGCAGCGCGCGGTAGACCGCGAGCGGCGAGACGTCCGTCTCGCGCACGGCGCGCTGCGAGAGCACGACCTGGAAGATGTCGCCGCGGCGGATGTGCTCCTTCGCCACCTCGACGCGCCGCTCGTGCTCGACCTGCTCGGGAAAGCGACGGGTTTCGCCGGCTATCACCGGCTCGCTGGGTACATCCACCGGTTGAGCGAGCAGGCGCGCCAGGGTCGCCGGATCGCCCGCGAGTACCTCGGCCGAGCCGGTGACGTGGTCGAAACGGAGAAAGACGTCGGCGACGATGAAGCGGCTCTCCGGGACATCAGGCCCGTCCCCCGGCAGCGGCACCGTCCGCTCCAGCTTCGCGATGTGGTCGTAGCCGAGGTAGCCGACGACCGGCACGCCGAGCTGCTCGGCCTCCTCGAAGGAGACGATCCGGTCGCCGCAACCGACCAGCGAGTAGCGACCGAGCCGCCCCTGGTCGACGGACTCGAGCAGGAACGAGGCGCGCGCGCTGCCGCGCAGGCGGAGATAGGCCGCGAGCGGTGTCAGGAGGTCGGTGTTGAGCTCGGTAATGGTCATCAGGAAATGAAAAACGACCCTCTTGGGGTCGTCGGTGGAGCGGTGCGGGCTGTTCGGCGCGTTCGCTTACGCGCGCAGGCTCCCGCCCCGCTCATGGCGCCATGCCCACCAGGTCGGAGTCGGGAAGGTCATCTCCTGCAGGGTAGGCGAGCCTGCTTCAATGCGCAAGGGATGCCCGCTCCTGAACTCTTGACCGCACTGTTGAGTGCTTCGGGGCCGTCGGGCCACGAGGAGGAACCTGCACGGATCTGGCGCGAGGCGGCCTCCGAGTTCGCCGAGGTGACGTCGGACACGATGGGGTCGTCGTTCGCCCGGGTGCGCGCCGGCGAAGGTGCAGCGACGCTCGCGCTGGTGGGCCACATCGACGAGATCGGCATTGCCGTCACGAACATCGAGGACAGCGGGCTGCTCTCGTTCACGACGATCGGCGGCATCGCGCCGGAGATGCTGATGGGCCAGCGCTTCGAGCTGCTGACGCGCAACGGCCGTCTTCCCGCGGCGGTCTCGCGCAAGCGGATCCACCCCGAGCAGGTGCGCGACCGGCCCCGCCCCGAGTTGAGCGACCTGCACATCGACGTTGGCGCGACGGACCGCGAACAGGCAGAGAGCCTCGTGCGCGTCGGCGACCCCGGCGTGTGGGTCGGCCCGCCCGTCGAGTTGCCAAACGACCGGCTGCTCTCCAAGGCACTCGACAATCGTCTAGGGGCGTACATCGCGCTCGAGTCCGCTCGGCGCATTGCCGAGTCACGTGAGGCACAATTGGACGTTGTGGCGGTCGCCGCGGTGCAGGAAGAGATCGGTCTTTACGGCGCGCGCACCGCCGCCTACGGGCTCGACCCGCAGGTTGCGATCGCGATTGACGTCACGCCGGCGACCGATTACCCCGGCGGCGATGCGCGCCGCGCCGGGAAGATCGAGCTCGGCATGGGTGCGATGATCGCGCGCGGTCCGACATTGAACAAGCGTGTCACTGAGCTGCTCGGCGAGGCCGCCGAGGCGGAGAGCATTCCGCACGCCTGGGAGATCTATACGCGCACCACCTCGACGGACGCCGACGAGATTCACTTCACGCGCGCAGGCATCCCGACGGGGCTGCTCTCGATCCCGACGCGGTATCTGCACAGCCCGAACGAGATCTGCGCACTCGACGACATCGAGTCGAACATCCGCTTGATCGTTGCGTTCGCAAAGCGCTTGTCCCGCGACCAGTCGTTCATTCGCTGATGGCCGGCCGCAGCGTCATCGTCAGCGCGGTTCGCACGCCGTTCGGCAAGCTCGGCGGCGGGCTTGCGAAGCATGAGGCGACGGAGCTGGGCGCGATCGCGATCAAGGCGGCGCTCGAGCGGATCGGAGTCGAGCCGCATGAGCCGAACTACGTGATCATGGGCCAGGTTCTGCAGGCCGGCGCCGGGCAGGCGCCCGCGCGGCAGGCGGCGATCGGCGCGGGCCTCCCGAAGGAGACGCCTGCCGACACGATCAACAAGGTGTGCGCCTCCTCGATCCGCGCGATCGAGATCGCCGACTCGATGATCCGCGCGGGTGACATCGATGTCGTCGTCACCGGCGGCATGGAGTCGATGAGCAACGCGCCGTATCTCTTGCGTAAGGCGCGTTTCGGCTACCGCCTCGGGAACGGTGAGCTGATCGACTCGATGGTCTACGACGGGCTCACCTCGTCGTTCGACCATCTGCACATGGTGTTGCAGAGCTCGAAGGTGGCGCGCGAGCTCGGGATCTCGCGTGAGGAGCAGGACAAGTGGGCCGCGCGCTCGCAGCAGCGCGCCGCCGCTGCACAGGACGCGGGTCGGTTCGACGACGAGATCGTTGCGGTCGGCGACGTCACCGCCGACGAGTCGATCCGGCGCGACACGACCTTCGAGGGACTGTCCGCGCTCAAGCCGGTCTTCGACCCTGAGGGCACGACGACCGCCGGCAACGCGCCCGGTGTGAACGACGGCGCCAGTTGCGTGATCGTCTGCTCCGAGGAGTGGGCGGCGAAGCGCGGTCTCGAGCCGCTCGCGACGATTCTCTCGCAGGGCTACGTCGCCGACGACTTCGCGTACCTCGCGCGCACCCCGGCGAACGCGGGCGCGATCGCGCTCGAACGCGCCGGCAAGACGATCGGTGATGTGAGCCGCGTGGAGATCAACGAGGCGTTCGCCTCGGTCGCGTCGAACTCGACGCAGATGCTCGGCGCCGATGAGGAGCAGGTGAATGTGAACGGCGGCGCGATCGCGCTCGGCCATCCGATCGGCGCTTCCGGCGGGCGGATCGTCGGCACGATGGTGCACGAGCTGCGCCGCAACGGTGGCGGTCTCGGCCTCGCCGCGATCTGCAGCGGCGGCGGTCAGGGCGACGCCCTCCTGATCGAGGTATAGAGCCTCGAGTGGCCGACCCGTTTCGCGCGGCCGGTGGAATCGTCACGCGCGACGGCGCGTTGCTCGTCGTGCACCGGCCGAAGTACGACGACTGGTCGTTCGCGAAGGGAAAGCTGGAGGACGGCGAGACCTGGGAGGAAGGCGCCGTCCGTGAGGTCGAAGAGGAGACCGGTCTGCAGTGCGAGGCCGGCCCGCTGCTCGGCTCGACGCACTATCCATTTCGCACGGGCACGAAGGAAGTCCGGTACTTCCGCATGACCTGCACCGGGGAGGCGCGCGCGCAGAACGAGATCGACGCCGTGCGCTGGGTCACACCGACCGAAGCGCGCGAGCTGTTGACGTACGAGGACGAGCGCGCGCTGCTCGACAGCCTCTAGCTGAGGTCTGAACCACAACCAGGTTCATACGTTGCGAATCGCGGTGGCCTTCGAGAAACTCGCGAATCTGGTTCGCCTTCGGCGAATCAGGTTCGGTGTTGATGTGAACCTGATTCGGTGTCAGCCGAACCAGATTCATGAGTTGGTGTCTGACACCTGTTCGTCGCGGGGCGCGCATTCACGTGAGGCGCTTGCGATAGCGAACCTCCGGCGCGCGCACACCCCAGCGCGCCTCGGCCTTGCGGCCGCCGTCGATGGTCCACCCGGCCCGCTCGTAGAACTGCCGCGCACGCGGGTTGTCCTCGAGCACCCACAGCGTGACCTCGGTGTACTCGCCACGCAGCTGCTGCTCGGCCTGCTCGATCAGCGCGCGGCCCGTCCCCGTCGACCACTGCTCCGGGTCGACGTAGATCGCGTACAGCTCGCCGATCCCGGCCTCGTCGCGGCTCGGCCCAACGGAGGTGAAGCCGACGACGCTGCCATCGTGCTCGGCGACGAACGTCGACCAGCCGGCAGGCGGGCGCACGATTCGCTCGCTCCAGCGGTCGGCGTGGATGAAGCCGCCGCGGTCGAGCTCCTCAGCGGGAAAGACGTGCCG
>JAOPYY010000066.1 GCA_025964395.1 Actinomycetes bacterium
AGGAGCTCCGCGAGGCGCAGCAGATCCGCCGTCGGCATGAGGCCGGCGAGCGGCTCCTGGCTGAGGACGCGGATCGTCGTATCGACGAGACGCGGCATGGGTCAGGACATTACCCTGAGTGCGGAAATCGCCTCGATTCGGTCGAATCGACTGCGAAGTACGGCGCAAGTTTCCGATACCTGTGCAGGTCTGCTGTTCATGGACGGGAGACGAGACACACCGGATTGGGTCGTTTGCATGTGGTGCCGGACGATCTATGCGCCGACGCTGGTCGGGGCCGTCGTGTGCCCGAAGTGCGGAGATCCGCGCTGGGAGCCCTCGGCGATCCCCGACGGTGAAGAGCCGCTCGAGTCGCCGCTCGAGGCTCTGGCCTTCTAGCTACGCCGTCGCCCTTTACGCCCGTTGGATGTAGCGCTTTTCGCGCGGGTCGAGCTTGATCTTGTCGCCGACGTTCACGAAGAGCGGCACCTGGATCACCGCGCCCGTTTCGAGCGTCGCGGGCTTCGTCACGTTCGAGACGGTGTCGCCCTTCACGCCGGGCTCGGTGTCGGTCACCTCGAGCACCACGGAGGCGGGCAGGTCGACGCCGGAGGGATTCCCACCGACGAACATCACCTGCACCGATGACGACGCCTGCATGAACGGCAGCTCGTCCTCGAGCAGCGCATGCGGCAGCGAGAGCTGCTCGTAGGTCGACTCGTCCATGAAGACGACCTCGTCGCCGGAGTCGTAGAGGTACTGCATGTTCTTCTGCTCCGTGCGCACGCGCGGGAACTTCTCGCCGGCGCGGAACGTCTTGTCGACGACGGAGCCGCTGCCGAGCGACTTGAGCTTCGTCCGCACGAACGCGCCACCCTTGCCCGGCTTGACGTGCTGGAACTCGACGATCCGCCACGTCTGCCCATCGAGCTCGATGTGCATCCCGTTGCGGAACTGGTTGGTGGAAACGACCTCGGCCATCGACGAACGAGTGTAGCCAGACCAGAAACTCCCGAACCTGGTTCAAAGAGCGAACCAGGTTCGAATCTAGGGCTGAACCTGGTTCGGTTTGTGAACCAGGTTCAAGCGTTTCAGCTGACTTCGATCAGCTCTTTCGGGAACGACGTCAGCAGGTCGACGCCGTCCTCACGGACGACAGCCAGGTCTTCGATCCGCACGCCGCCGAGGCCCTCGAGGTAGATGCCGGGCTCGATCGTGACGATGTGCCCGACCTCGAGCGTGTCCGTCGATTCCGTCGAGAGGCGCGGCGCCTCGTGCACTGCCAGCCCGACGCCGTGGCCGAGGCCATGGCCGAAGTTCTCGCCGAAGCCGCAATCCGTGATCGGGTCGCGCGCGAGCGCGTCCGCCTCGACGCCGGTCATCCCGGCCTTGATGTTCGCGCACGCGCGCTTCTGCGCGGCGAGGCACACGTCGTAGGCCTCGCGCAGCTTGTCGGGCAGGCCCCCGGTCGAGACCGTCCGCGTGCAGTCGCTGCAGTAGCCGTCGACGCGAACGCCCCAGTCGACCGTGACGAGTGTCCCCCGCTCAACGATGCGATCGGTCGGATGCGCGTGCGGCAGCGCGCCGTTCTCGCCCGAGGCGACGATCGTCTCGAACGAAAGCTCGTCGGCGCCGTGTGCGTGCAACAGCTCGCGCAGGCGCCAGGCGATCTCACGCTCGCTGCGTCCGACGAACGTCTCGGCCGTCAGCGCTTCGAAGCCACGGTCGGCGATGCGGGCCGCCTTCGCGATCTTCGCGACCTCCTCGTCGTCCTTGATCGCGCGAATGCCATCGACGAGGCCGCTCGTCGGGACGAGCTCCGCGGCGCCCGAGCTCAGCCGCTCCCACTCGAGATACGGCAGCACATCGGCCTCGAACTGCACGCGACCCTTCAGCCGTGCGCCGACGTCCGCCATCATCGCGCGCTTTGTCATCTGCACGTCGACGTCGGGAACGCTGCGCGCCGATTCGGCGTAGCGGAAGTCCGTGTAGAGCGTCGCGCCACCGCCGGGCTCGACGAGCAGCGCCGCATTCGAGCTGTCGAACCCCGTCAGGTAGAAGACGTTCGTCAGGTTCGTGACCAAGAGCGGCGTGTCGAGCTGAGCGCTCAGCGCTTGAAGCCGCTTGCTCACTTCGCCGCGTCCTCCCCGGCGAGGAACTCGAGCCCCTCGCGGTAGCCATCGGGGCCTTTGCCGATCACCCGCAGGGCGGCGAGATCGGCGACGACGCTGTGGCGCCGCCACTCCTCGCGCCCCTCGATGTTCGACAGGTGCACCTCGACGAACGGCACGGTCAGCAGTTCGAGCGCATCACGGATCGCATAGCTGTAGTGGCTCCACGCGCCGGGGTTGACGATCAGCCCGTCGACGTTGTCGTACGAGTCGTGGATCCATTCGATGTACTCGCCCTCACTGTTCGACTGGCGGCACCGTGCGCTGATGTCGAGCCCGTGCGCCCAGCCGTAGATGCGGCTCTCGAGCTCGTTCAGGCTCACCCCACCGTAGATCGCCGGATCGCGCCGGGCGAGGGTGTCCAGGTTCGCGCCGTTGAGGACAAGGACCTGCACTAGCGGATCAGCGTATCCAGCGCCGCCCGTACCTCGTCTGGCGACCGTGCCTCGAGATAGGGGCCGTCGTCGCCGAGCAGGACGAGGTTGATGTCGTCGCCGGTCCGCTTCTTGTCGCGCTGCAGCGCCTCCCAGGCGCGATCCCGGTCGACCTTCACTGCCTGCGGGTCGAGCGCCTCGGTCACGGGCGCCGTGTCGCGCCCGCTCAGGCGCAGGGCCGCGAGCAGACCGAGCGCGACGGCTTCACCGTGGGGCAGGTCGAAGTCGGCGGCCGCCTCGAGCGCGTGCGCAAACGTGTGCCCGAGGTTCAGCCACTGGCGGTCGCCGCGGTCGTATGGGTCGCGCAGGCACAGCGCCGCCTTGTAGGCAGCGGCCGCGCGCACGTCGAGCGGGCGGCCGGCGAGCAGCTCCGTCTTGATGCGCTCGGCTTCGCCCTGGCGACGCTCACGCTCCGGCAGCGTCGCAAGGAGTGCTTCGTCGATCACCACGCGTGCGGGCCAGTGGAACGCGCCCACGAGGTTCTTCCCTTGCGGGATGTCGATCGCCGTCTTGCCGCCGATCCCGGCGTCGACCTGGCCGACGAGCGTCGTCGGGACGACGACCCACGGCACACCGCGCAGGTACATCGCCGCCGCGAGGCCGGCCGCATCGGTGAGCGCGCCGCCGCCGAGCGCGACGACCGTGCCGCCGCGGTCGAGCCGGAACTCCGACCACAGCCGTTCGACCACGTGCAGGTGCTTGGCCGCCTCGCCGGCGGGAAGCTCGTGCTCTGATTGCAACCGGTCGCCGAGCGCGGTCTGCGCCATCGGCCCGTAGATGCCCATCACCGTCGAGTCGGCGACGAGGGCAACCGGCCCGTCACCGGGGACCAGCTCGCCCAGCCGCTCGAGCGCGCCGATCTCGTGGTGAATCCCGGCGGCCGCGAGGATCACGCCGTCCGCATCGTTCGCGACCGCGTCCGCAGCGCCCCGGTACAGCGGCTGCCGCTCCTCGTAGAGCCGACGGAACACGACCTCGTCCTGCGCGTTCGGCCGGTCGGTGCCCTTCGAGCGTTCCCACGCGGTGTCGACGTCGACGTCGACGAGCACCGTGAACGCATACCGGCGCAACGCCGTCTGCACCTCGGGCGTCTTCACGGCGCCGCCGCCGAGCGCGACGACCGCAGGCGGCGACTGCCGGAACGTCTCGCGTGCGAGTGAGGCCTCGGCGACGCGGAACTCGGTCTCACCCCGCTGTGCGAAGAACGCGCCGATCGAGATCTGCGCCCTGCCTTCGAGCAACCGGTCTGCGTCGACCGCGCGGCGTCCGATGCGCGCCGCGACCGTTTCCGCGAGGGTCGTCTTCCCCGCGCCCATGAAGCCGATCAACGCGAGGTGTCGGTCGAGAGCGTTCAACCGTTGGTCTTTCAAGCCCACTCGATGCGCTCGACGTACGCCGCATGCGCGGCGACGAAGTCGCCGACCGCGTCGCCGCCGAACTTGTCCTTCGCGAGCACCGCGAGCTCCCACGCGACGGCCGCCTCGGCGACGACGGCGAGCGCCTCGACCGCTGCCACGTCCGAGCGCTCGACGA
>JAOPYY010000132.1 GCA_025964395.1 Actinomycetes bacterium
CCGAGATGATGCTGCGGATGTACGAGCGCTGGGGCGCGAACCGCGGCTTCAAGGTCGAGCTGCTCGAGGCGAGCCCGGGGGAGGAGGCAGGCCTCAAGTCCGCCACCTTCACGGTCGGCGGCGAAAACGCCTACGGGATCCTGAAAGCAGAGCGCGGCAAGCACCGTCTCGTCCGCCAGAGCCCGTTCGACCAGGCGCACCGGCGCCACACCGCCTTCTCGACGGTGATCGTCGCGCCGCTCCTGCCCGAGGACGCCGAGGTCGAGATCCTGGACGACGACCTTCGGATCGACACCTACCGCGCCCAGGGCGCCGGCGGCCAGCACGTGAACAAGACCGACAGCGCGATCCGGATCACGCACCTCCCGACCGGGATCGTCGTCCAGTGCCAGAACGAGCGCTCCCAGGCGGCGAACAAGCAGACCGCGATGCGCGTCCTCAAGGCCCGGCTCGTCGAGAAGAACGAGGAGGAGCGGGAGGCACTGATGGCGAAGGAGCGCGGAGGCGCGGCGGACACCGGCTTCGGCGGCGAGTCCGTTCGCTCGTACGTGCTGCATCCTTATCAACTCGTAAAAGACTCTCGGACGGGGTACGAAATGGGCAATGCGCAGGCGGTCTTGGACGGCGAGCTCGACCCGTTCATCCGAGAGTTCCTCCTCGCGAAGGCGGCCGGGAGGGTCGTCTAGGGCGTCGGCTACACTTGCCCGACTCTTCGCACCAGGGCGCGACGGTAGGCGACGCCCCCGGAAACACCGTGCAGGAACCCGATTTCACATCCACCCAAGCAACAGCCGTCGTCGACGCGCCAGTCCTAGAAGGACCGCCGCCGAGCGCGGCGTCGATGATCGTGTTCGACCAGGTGACGAAGGTCTACGAGCCGGACGTCGTCGCGCTGCGGGACGTCTCGTTCCACATCGACAAGGGTGAGTTCGTCTTCATCGTCGGCGCCTCGGGCTCGGGCAAGTCGACGCTCGTGCGCCTGCTTCTCAAGGAGCTCGACCCGAGCGAGGGGAAAATCGTGATCGGCGGCCGCGACCTCTCCCGGCTGAAGAACTCGAAGGTCCCGATGCTACGCCGGAACATCGGTTGCGTGTTCCAGGACTTCAAGCTGCTGCCGAACCGCTCCGCGGCCGAGAACGTCGCGTACGCGCTGAAGGTGCAGGGCGAGAGCAACTCGTCGATCCGCAAGAAGGTGCCCGAGGTGCTCGCGATGGTGGGCCTTTCACACAAGATGGCCTCCGCGCCCGACGAGCTCTCCGGCGGCGAGCAGCAGCGCGTCTCGATCGCGCGCGCGTTCGTGAACCATCCGCCGCTCCTCGTCTGCGACGAGCCGACCGGCAACCTCGACCCCGACACCTCGGTCGGGATCATGCAGCTTCTCTATCGCATCAACCGCAGCGGCACGACGATCCTGATGGTGACCCACGACCGCGAGATGGTCGACAAGATGCGTAAGCGCGTCATCCAGCTCGAGGGCGGCCGGCTCGCCCGCGACGAGCGTCGCGGCGGGTACGAATGAGCGTAGGTTTGACGGAGCGGAGGAGACCCTGAGCGGGCGGTTCAAGCTCCTGGTTTCGGAAGCCTGGCGCTCGCTCGGCGCGAACCTCTCAACGACCGTCGCCGCGACGATGACCGTGCTGATCGGGATGTTCCTGCTCGGGCTGTTCATCGCGCTCGGCACGTGGACGGTCTCGTGGTCGAACCACGTCAAGAAGCAGCTCGTCGTGAAGGTGTACTTCCTGCCGAACGCGACCACGCAGCAGAAGACCGCTGTTGCAAAGACGCTTCAGCAGAGCCCCTACGTCGCCGTGAACGGCGTCAACTACATCTCCAAGGAGCAGGCGTTCGCGCAGATGAAGGTCCGGTATCCGGAGCTCGTCAAGAACCTGACGTCGAATCCGCTGCCGGACTCGCTCGACGTGACGCCCAACACCGCCGAGAACGTGGACAAGCTCTACGACTCGATCGTCAAGCCCCACAAGCCGGCGGGCGTGGGGAAGGTGAACGACGGCAAGCGGATCTCGCACCGGATCCTCCAGGTCGCGCACGTGATCGAGATCGTGTTCACGGTCGCGACGTTAGTGCTGCTGATCGCGTCGATCCTGCTGATCTCGAACACAATCCGGCTGTCGATCTTCTCGCGGCGACGTGAGATCGAGGTGATGAAGCTCGTCGGGGCGACCAACTGGTTCGTCCGCGGGCCGTTCATGCTCGAGGGCCTGATCTGCGGCTTCTTCGGCTCGCTGCTCGCGGTGTTCTTCCTCGTGCTCGGCAAGGCGATCGCCCTCCCGTCGATCCTCCCGCACCTCTCCGGGGACAGCGACGTCAGGGCCCTCAGCTTCCCGCTCGTGGCGCTGATCCTGATCGGGATGGGCCTCGGGCTCGGGGCGATCGGCTCCGGCCTGACGATCCGCCGCTTTCTCAAGGTCTAGTCCACAACAGCCACTATCGGTTCGGGGCAAGATCGCCTAGGCTGCTCTGATCGTGCGGCGGACGGTCGTCCTCGCTGTAGCGCTTGCGGCGCTCGTTGCTTTCGGGATCGGCCTTGCGCTGCGCCCGGCAACCGACACGCGCCGTCATGCCGAGGTCGAACAGGTGCGGGCAGAGCTCGCATCGCAGTACTACCGCAAGCTGCCGAAGCAGGTGCTCGGCAAGCC
>JAOPYY010000190.1 GCA_025964395.1 Actinomycetes bacterium
CCACACTGAGTCGGCACGGTCCTTCCAAGCACGGTCCGTACTGATCGCCTTGTAGCCACGTCGGATCAGCTCGTCGTAGACCGAGGATTTGCCGACACCAGATAAGCCCTCCACCAAATAGTTCCGCTTAGCCATGCTCAGGGTGCTGCTCTGAGCCGGTGCTGGAGCCGACGCAGATACGCGTCGAGTTGGTGACGCGGAATGAGCCCGGGTCGGATCCCGCAGGCGACCGTCTGCAGTTCGTCGTCACGATCAGTGCGCGAACCTCGTCCTCGGAGCACCCGAGCTCAGCAGCAACCTCGCGGACTGTCAGGGGCGCGGGCCACTCCATGCCCGGAGTATCATTAGTGGTGGCGACGTTGAGTTCTGAACCGTCAAGGCAAGCCCGCCGACGCGAAGGTCGAAGGGAACGCATTTATGACGGTGACGTCAGCGCTGACCGGGATGCATGGTGCATGGCCGCTGCTTTAGCCCATCCCGCCGCGTGCCGATACGAGCTGCATGGACGCTCCGCAGCTCAAATCCGCATGGCTGCTGCCGCCCGTGATCGTCGGCTTGTACCTGCTGCACACGGCCTGGTCGTGGGCGCTTGCCGGAGCGATCGCTGTCGTCGTCGGAACGCTCGTCGGGCTTGACTACCGCGGTGTCGCCAAGCGCATCCCGTGGGTGCTCGGCGTCACGCGGTTGGGTTGGAGCCGGAGTGTCGGCGCGAGACGTCGAGCATTCGCCGGCATGGCCGTGTGGGGCGTCGTGATGATTTTGCTCGCGCTCCGATAGCTGACCGTCGTTTCCCGACCCCGGCGCGGGGGAACTCCAGTGGATACTTGGCCTGTGCGCCTGTCGTGGCTCCTCGCCGTCGTCCTCTCCTGTGGGGCGGCGGCCGGTTGCGGAGGCGCGGCTCGCAACTCTGAGGACACGACGGCGGTCAGTCCTGCGCGTCCTGTTCTGACGAGTGCTGCAAGCGAGGAAGGGCCGACGGCATCCGGGCCGTGGTTTGCGTGGATGCAAAGCGCCGGGATCAACCCCGCGCCTCCACGCAGCTCCACCGATGTGTTCGTGCGTAGGGAGACACGCATCCTCCGCGTCAACCCGCCGGGGACGCACGCGCTGACGGGAGGGATCTCCGGTCGGTCGCTCGTGCTTCAAATCAGTCGGGGCGGGAGATCACGGCTCGCGATCTACGACCTTGGGACTCGACGGCTGAGGTATCTGCCGTCGTTCGTGAACGATGGAGCATGGCTGTGGCGTCCTGACGTCGACGGCCACCGAATTCTCTACGGGGCGATTGTTCCCGGCCGCGCAGCGATCTTGGCCTATGAGATCCGGATCGCGGATCTCCATACCCGCCGTGTCCGCGTCCTCTTGCATCAGGACGGTCATGCCGACTATGCCGCCCCCGGTCAGTTGCGCGGTAACTGGGCGACCTGGGTTTCGTGCCCGGACAACGTCTGCAACGTCTGGCGAGAGAATCTCAACACCGGCCGCGCAGAGAGCGCACCCGATCCAGACCATGTCTCCCACAGCCAGCTAGGCCCAAGCGTCGACCGTTACGGAGTCGTCTACTTCGGCCGTGCACTCGCCTCGTGTGGAGCCGGGGAGATCAGAAGGTGGGACGGACTCCACAGTTCGCTCGTTCTTCGACTGCCTGCAGAGACCGCGTTCCAATATTCCTATCTCGCCAAGGACGCGCGCACCGTCTACTACGACCTCGTCGGATGCACACGGACAGCGAAGAGCGACATCTACGCGCTCAACATCGCCACGCCGAAGACGCCGTGAAGTTTCCCACCCAGCCAACCCCTCGTCGGGAGCCCCGTGACAGACTTCGGGAAGTGGAACGCATCGGGATTGTCCACATCGCGCGGAGCTATCCGATCGAGGGCGGCCACCGGTTCACGGGATATTGGGATCGGGGTGATCCGCCTGAGGTGCTTGAGCAAGGGCCAGGATGGGACGACCTTCACGAAGCCGTTAACTGGGGCAACGTTCGCGCCCCTAGAGTTCTCGTTCGGCTCGGCGCGACGCACGACACGATCTACTCGGCGGGCGAGATTCAGATGACTGAGCACACAGATGGATCGGGTGCTCGGTACCCCCTCTGGCCGTAGCCCTCAGGCGTCTGTGAGACTCGGGCCTTTTACGCCGCTCGCGACGGCGCAGCGATCGCCTCGAGCGCGGCGACGCGGTTCAGCAACTCCGCGACGGTCTTGTCGTTGATGGTCCGGGGCGCCTCGTGGGACGCGAGTCGATCAAGGAGCTCTGCTTCGCGCCGTTGCGCAGCTTCGAGCTGCGTCTCCAGCCGCAGCGTGCGTTCCAGCGCCTCCCGCTTCTCGGCTCCGAGCGTCTCGACACGGGTCTTGGCGAGGGAGATGACGTGGTCCAGCTCGGCGACCTTCTCGCGGAGCGCCGTCAGTTCGTCGACCTCGGCCGGCGCGGGCGCCGAGACCGGCGCTGCCGCCGAGACCGGCGCTGCCGCCGCGACCGGCGCTGCCGCTGAGGGGGTCGTCGGCGGCTCGGCCAGGTAGGGGCCGGTCGTCGGGGGGAGGGGGAAATCGAGTGCTTCGTTCAGGTGGATCTCCTGGTGGTACGCCGCAGGGTTGGAGACAGCTTCAGTATCGGCATCCGCAAGTTGGAAGCGAGTAGGAATTTCAGCCGCCTTGGCCGGTCGCCGGATGAGTCGAGATGGTGGGCGGCCGCGCGCCGCTGCTCCTTCGACCGCGCCTAGGAGGAGAGCGCGCGCTCGAGCGCGGCACGGTCTGTCGGTGCTCCGTGCGCCGGGAGCACGACCTCGACCGGCAGCGCGAGCAGCGGCCGCAGTCCTTCGACGACGTGCTCGCGGGTCACACCCCCGCGCAACCTCTCGTTCAGCGCGAAGCCCGTTCCGAAGTCGGCGAGCGAGTCGCCCGCGACGACCGCGCGGACACTCTCGATCCACAGGACGAGGTCGTTGTGCTCGCGGCCCTCGTACGCCTCGATCCCGATCGGAAGCCGGTCGCCGGCCGCGTACCACTGGGCGTTGCCGCCGCCGCTCCGAAGCCACTCCAGGTCCGGGCTGCCGTCACCGGCCTGCTCGGCGGTGATGCCGTACTTGTCGATCAGGTCCTGCGCGGTGTCAGGCGGCGGCGCGAAGACGGCGGCGTCGAACTGCTCGACGAGCGCCTGCGCGTCGCGCTCATGCCACGGCGCGGTGAGGACGATCACCGGCTCACGCTCCCGCGCGAGCGCGAGGAGCGCGTCCGGCACGGCGAGCGGGTCGAAGAGCAGCAGCCGGGCGCCGTCGTCGATCGCGTACGACGACACCTCCTGAGGCCACCGCGCGTCCGGCGTCCACTGCGGGTGCGGCGCCTGCCAGTGCCAAAGTCCAGTCCGTAGCTCGTGCACGATGCGCGCGATCCTAACGCGCGACGACGATGCGCACCAAGGCCGCTTCGTCGGATGACAGCCGACTATTCGCCGAAATTGACGTCCTTGGTCTCGACCGTCCCGGCTTTCCGCCCCGGCGCGGTGTGGTACGTCCAGTACAGGTTCGTGTGCGCGATCACCTTGTCCGGCGGCGGCGCTCCCCATTCGGTCTTGTCCTGCGTTGTGTGGGCGTCGCTGACCAGCGTCGCGTCGTACCCCCTGACGATCGCGCCGTGGAGCGTCGAGCGGATGCACTCATCGGTCTGTGCACCGGCGACGATGAGTCGCCCGACGCCGAGCCCGGACAGCACGGTCTCGAGGGTGGTGTCCTCGAATGAGTCGCCGAAGTTCTTGTCGACGAGCGGCTCGCTGTCGTCCGGAGCTAGCTCGGGGACGATCCGCCAGTTGTCGCTCCCCTTCGCGAGACCCTCGCTGGAGTGCTGGACCCAGACGACGGGGACATCTTCCTGCCGGGCCTTTTCGACCAGGCTCCCGACGTTCGCGACGACCACGTCGCGCTCGTGAGCGCTCTCGACGACGCCGTTCTGCACGTCGATGACGATGAGTGCGGTGTTCGGGCGGTTCTCGAGTGTGGTCATCGTTTCCCTTTACTCAGGTGGTCGGAGCGGCGTCAACGCTTTCGCAGCGCACGCCGCAGAACCGTTTCGTATTCCTGGAGGCCGTCGCGGTAGAGGCGTGCCTCGGGGCCGGCGGCGATGCCCACGCGTTCGGGGATCACGCCCCAGACCGGGACGTTCTCTCCCTTCCACCAGGCGATCGTCTCCTCGAGGTCGTTCGTGCCGAGTCGCGCGGCAGCGATCAGGACTCCTCGGGGCGTGCGGGCGGGGATCATCCCGAGCGTCACGGCCACTCGTGGGTACTCGACGCCTCCAGCTCGCGTGGGGATGATGACGGCGTCGGCTGAATTGATGGCGGACTGCACGAGCCGTTCGTCGCCGGGCGGCGTGTCGATGATCGCCATGCCGTTGTGGCGGCCCATGGCGCGGACCAGCATCCGTTCCGACGGCGCTTCGACGACCTCGACCCCGTCGATCGGGCTCTCCTCGAGCCACTCGGCCGACGAAGCCTGCCGGTCGGCGTCGATGAGCACTACCGGGTCGTAGCCCTTCGCGACCGCGACCGCGGCCAGGTACACGGCCGTGGTCGTCTTGCCGACCCCGCCTTTGAGATTTGTGACGACGACATTCTTCATGGAGACGCGACAGTGTAGTGACCGGCGCCATCAAGGCTCGGTGGCATGTGCGCGGGGACGGTGGCGCGACATCAAACCTCTAGGCTCGCGGGCATGCCCGTTGAGCTCACAGTCGTCGGCTCGATCAATCTCGACCTCGTCGCGCGCGTCGAGCGGCTGCCGCGCCCGGGAGAGACGCTGACCGGTACGGACTTCGAGCGCTTCTCCGGAGGCAAAGGCGCGAACCAGGCCGTCGCGGCGGCGAAGCTCGGCGCGCGCGTGAAGATGATCGGCGCGGTCGGCGCCGACGGGTTCGCGGACGATGCGCTCGCCGGCCTGCGACACGCCGGGGTCGAGCTGCACCTGCAGAGCGAAGATGTGACCGGGCTCGCGCTGATCCTCGTCGCCGAGGACGGCGAGAACCAGATCGTCGTCATCCCCGGCGCGAACGCGCAGATCCGGGCGCAGTCGCCGGGCGGAGCCGTGCTCACGCAGCTCGAGGTGCCCGACGACGTCGTGCTCGCCGCGGCACGAGGGGCCGATTTCTTCGCGCTCAACGCCGCGCCCGCTCGTCCGATCGACGTCGAGCCGGACCTGCTGATCGTCAACCAGCTCGAGCACGAGATCGTCTCGCGCGGCAAGCTCGTGGCCGTCACGTACGGCGCGGAAGGTGCGGCGCTGTTCGAGAACGGGGAGGAGGTCGCGCGCGCGACACCGCCACGCGTCGAGGTGGCGGACGGCACGGCCGCAGGAGACGCCTTCGCCGCATGCCTCGTCGTCTCGCTCCTCGAAGGCCGTCCGCGGGACGAGGCGTTGTGGCGTGCGTGTGCCGCCGGCGCGCTTGCTGCCTCGCAACGAGGCGCACAACCTTCTCTCCCCAGCGCGCGCGAGCTTGACGCAATACTCAAGGCATGACACCGACACCGATCATTCTCGACTGCGACCCCGGCCACGACGACGCGATCGCGCTCCTGCTCGCGATTGCATCCCCGGAGGTCGAGCTCATCGGAGTCACGACCGTCGCCGGCAACACGACGATCGACAAGACCACGAACAACGCCTTGCGTATTCTCGAGCTCGGGGGCCGCTCCGACATTCCCGTCTACCGCGGCGCCGACAAGCCGTTCATCCGACCGCAGGACATTGCGGACCACGTGCACGGAGAGAGCGGCCTCGACGGGCCCGACCTGCCGCCGCCCTCAACGCGCGAACAGGACTTGCACGCGGTCGACTACCTCGCGCAGGAGATCCGCGCGCGCGACGGCAAGGTGACGCTGATTCCGACGGGCCCGCTGACGAACATTGCGCTTCTCTTCGCGCTCCATCCGGACGTGCGCCCGGAGCGCATCGTGATCATGGGCGGGTCGATCGGTGAGGGCAATCGCACGCCTGCCGCCGAGTTCAACATCTGGGCCGACCCCGAAGCCGCGCAGCGCGTGTTCCTCGAAGGGCTCGACACGACGATGGTCGGCCTCGACGTCACGCACCGCGCGCTGATCACCGACGCGCACACCGAGCGCATGCGCGGCGCGGGACGTGTCGGGAAGGTCGTCGCGGAGCTGATGGACTTCTACGCGCGCTTTCACAAGTCCCGCTATCCCGACCTCGCAGGCTCGCCGATGCACGATCCGGTTTGCGTCGCACACGTGATCGACCCCAGCCTGATGACCGTGCTCGATGCGTTCATCGACGTCGATTGCAGCGGCGGTCCGAGCTGGGGCCGGACGAATGTCGACTGGCGAGGCCGCGAGCACTTCGGTGATCCGAACGCGAAGGTCGGCGTCGACATCGACGGTGACCGGTTCGCCGAGCTCATTGTGGAGCGCATCAGCTCGCTCGGGTGACGCTCGTTTTTGCCGCCATCGCGCCGCATGGCGGGCTCGTGTTCGAGCAGTTGGATGCGGTGACGCGGCAGGGGACTAGGGCGCCGGCATCCAGCTCTCGTTCCTCCGCGCGCCGGCGGTCGTCGTGACGCCGTGCCGCGCGCTCTCGAACGACCGGAAAGACTCGGGTGCTGATGCCTGAGGAGGAGCGAGCAGCCGCGAGAACGCCCACGGCAGCCGTGCCGAACACCACCCCAATCCGCACGGCCATCCGTTGGCCGAAACCGCCTCCGGCTTTGATCCCCGGGAGGAGGCGGCTCGCGGAGCGCGAAGTGCCCCGCATGGTGCGCAAGAAGCGGCCCCACAAGACGTCCCCGAGAACGCCTTCGCGGGTCAAGAAGCGGCGCCCGAAGAGGAAGACGAAGGGGCACGCCCACCACCATCCTGAGCTGGTGGGCCTCGGCCTGGCCGGGCTCGGCGTCTTCCTGGCGGCGATCCTCTGGTTCGGCTTCAACGGCGGGCCTGTCAAGCACCTGGCCGACGCGGCGATCGGCGTCGCGGCCTATCTGATGCCGCTCGTCCTGATCCCGCTCGGGGCGATGATCGTCACGAAGAGCTCGCTGGTCGACGTGCGCCCGTTCCGCCTCGGCCTGGGCGTCGCGCTCACCGGGCTGATGCTCACCCTCGGCACCGCCCACGGCGGCCTCCTCGGCGACGGGCTCGAGAGCCTCGTCGCCCTCGCGCT
>JAOPYY010000207.1 GCA_025964395.1 Actinomycetes bacterium
GCGGGCGTCGCGTGGTTCGAGTCCGGGACCGACTCGACGCGCGAGCTCGCGGTGATCGCGACGCTCGCGGCAGCCGCCGCGGCAGGACGCGTGCTCTTTGCCGCCGTACCGGGCGTGCAGCCGGTGACGGTGATCGCGATCGTCGCCGGAGCATCGCTCGGCGCGCGGGCGGGAGTGGCCACGGGCGCGCTCGCTGCGTTCGTCTCGAATCTCTTTCTCGGCCAAGGCATCTGGACGCCGCAGCAGATGCTCGGCTGGGGCGCGTGTGGCGCCGTCGGTGCACTGCTCGCGCCTGTTCTGCGGAACCGCTGGGTGCTCGCCGCCGTTGCGGCGGTGCTCGGGTTTGCATTCAGCGTGAGCATGGACGTGTGGCTCTTGTACGGGTTCTCGCCGCACACGTTCGCTGCGCTTGCCGCGGTCACGGGGCGCGGTCTCTGGTTCGACGTCTCGCACGCCGTGGGGAACGTGATGATCGCGCTCGCTGCCGGGCCCGAGCTGCGCCGGATGCTCGACCGCTACGGCGCGCGCCTGAAGACGGTGGTCGTGTGGGCCGAGCTTCGTTCCTAGCTTCGTTCCTCGCTGCGCTCGTCCTCGCCGTCTCCCCGGTCTCGTTCCTGCAGTCGCGGGCGACGGGCGGCGCCTACTCGGAGCCGAATGGGACGAAGGACGCGCTGCTCACCTCGTGGGCGGTGCTCGGGCTGCGAGCGGCGGGTGCCGAGTCACCCGACTCGCTTGCCTACCTGCGGTCACAAGAGCCGACACTGCAGAGCTCCAACGACGTCGCGATCGTCGCGCTCGCCGAGCAGGCGCTCGGGGCACGCAACGAGACGTTGCTCGCGCGTCTGCACGTGAAGCCGAATGGACAGATCGGTGAGTCGCTCAACTCGACGTTCTGGGGCGTGCTCGCGCTCGGGCGCTCGAGCGCGACGACGACGCGCTTCCTGCTGGCGCACCAGGCGAAGAGCGGCGGCTTCTCGTGGTCATTGAACGGCCGGGCCGACTCGAACGACACCGCGGCTGCGCTCGAGGCCCTTCGAGTGGCGGGCGTGCACGGCACGTCCGTCGCACGAGCGGTGCGGTTCCTGCGCTCGTTCCAGAACAGCGACGGCGGCTTCGAGCTCAACCAGGGGCGCGGTTCCGATGCTCAGTCGACGGCGTGGGCGATCCAGGGACTCGTCGCCGCAGGAGTGACGCCGCCGCGGAGCGCGTTCGCGTATCTCGCGGGCTTGAAGCGCGCGGACGGCAGCTATCGCTACTCGGCGCAGTACGTCACGACGCCGGTGTGGGTGACCTCACAGGTGCTCGCCGCGCTGGCGAAGAAGCCGTTCCCGTTGGCGTAGCCCGAACCTGATTCGCCGAAGGCGAACCAGATTCGCGGGTTTCTCGGAGGGCGCCGCGGTTCGGAACTCATGAATCTGGTTCGGCTGACACCGAATCAGGTTCAGATCAACACCGAACCTGATTCGCCCTCAGGCGAACCAGATTCGAGAGTTTCTCGGAAGCCGCGCCAGTTCGAGACTCATGAACCTGGTTAGAAAGCGAACCAGGTTCAGTTCAAGGGCCGAACCTGGTTCGCTCTTCAACCAGGTTCGAGAGTTTCTCGGGAGCCGTCGCTGTTCAGCTCAGTTGCTTCAGGTACTCGACACGCCGCCTGGTCGGCCGGTAGCCGAGCCGCCGGTTGATCGCAAGCATCGGGGCGTTCGTCTCGTCGTTGCGGGTCGCGATCTGCGTGATCCCGTGCTCCTTCGCCCACGCGACCGATGCGAGCTTGACGGCCAAGCCGAGCCCCCGTCCACGGTAGGCGCGCTGCGTGCCGGTGAACATGTTCGCGCCACGTCCGCTCTCCTCGTCTGCGATCAGCAGGGAGACCGCCGCACCCACGCCGTCGACCAGCGCCACGTAGCTGCCCTCCGCCGTGAAGAACGGGTACTCGAGCACGTGGCCGACCCACTCGTCGTACGGGATCTCGTCGATCGTCTCCGTGGACGGCATGTCGCGTGTCGCGGCGATGTCGGCTTCGTATGCGAGGCGCGGGTCGATGTCCGCCACCGCTCGCAGGTCGACGTCCGGCGCCGGACGTTCGTCGACCGTGCGCGGGTCGAGGACGGTCTCCGCCTCGGCGCGCTCCTCGCGGAAGCCCCGTCCCGTCGCGAACGCCACGGCGGCATCGTTCTCCGAAAAGCTCGCCAGCGCACTCGTCGCACCGAGAGCACCGACGTGCGCGAACATGAGCTCGTAAAGCTCGCTGCCGATACCGCGTTTCCGGTGCGACGCGCGAACATTCACGCTGCACTGGGCCGAGGTCGAGCCTTCACTGAAGAACGTGCGGAACGCCCAGCTGTTCCCGACCACCTTGCCGCCGGCCTCGGCAACCCACCCGGCCTGCTGCGCGCGCTCAGGGATCGTGCGCACACGATGAAGCCAAGACTCGCGGGAGAACACGCCGTGCGGCAACGCCTCGCGCAGGAGTTCAACGACGCCGTCTGCGTCGCGCTCCGGGTCGAGCTCGCGGATGGTCATACTCGTCATGTGGATGCTGCCATCTTGACGATCGGCAACGAAGTCGTCTCCGGCGACACGGAAAACACGAACGCCTCGTGGCTCGGACGCAGGCTCGAAGAGCTCGGCGTGAAGGTCGTCATGAGCGCCGCGATCCCTGACGAGCTCGACCGCATCGTCTCGTTCGTCCGGCGCGAGGCGCCGGGGGTCGACCACCTGATCGTCACCGGTGGTCTCGGCGGCACGCCCGACGACATCACGCGCGAGGCGCTCGCGGCCGCGTTCGACGTGCCGCAGGAGCTCGTGCCCGAAGTCGCAGATGACCTGCGCTCCCGGTTCACCGGCAACCCGGACTACGTGGCCCACTGGGCGGAGCTGCCGCGCGGCTCCCGGCCGCTCGAGAACCCGCTCGGCGGCGCGCCGGGCTTCCAGATCGAGAACACGTGGGTGCTGCCCGGGCTGCCGAGCGAGATGAAGGCGATGTTCGACCGCTACGCCGACGAGTTGCGGGCCGCCCAGCCGATCGAGTCCTGGCGCCGTCGCTACCGCACGCGTGAGTCGATCATCTCCCCGGCGCTCGTCGAGGCGACGGCCCGCTGGCCGGCCGTTCTCGTTGGCTCCTACCCGAGCTTCGGGGACGAGGGGCCGGAGGTCGAGGTGGTGCTCAAATCGTCCGATTTGGACGCGCTCGAAGCGGCCAGGACGTGGCTGGAGGCGGAGCTCGACCGCCTCACCTGACGCTACCGTGGGCTTGTGAGCGCGACCCAGCCCGAGACCTATCTCGCCGACCTGAACCCGGCCCAGCGGGAGGCCGTGCTGACCACGGAAGGGCCGTTGCTCGTGATTGCCGGCGCGGGTTCCGGCAAGACGCGCGTCCTGACCCACCGCGTCGCGCACTTGCTGGCCGCGCACGGCGTGAAGCCGAACGAGATCCTCGCGATCACCTTCACGAACAAGGCGGCAGCGGAGATGAAGGAGCGCGTCGAGCGCAACCTCGGGCCGATCGCACGCGCGATCTGGATCATGACGTTCCACTCCGCGTGCGGGCGCATGCTCCGCAGCGAGGCCGAGCGGCTCGGCTACCGCTCGAACTTCACGATCTACGACCAGGCCGACCAGGTGCGGCTCGTCAAGGCGTGCCTCGAGGAGCTCGAGCGCGACCCGAAGCGGTTCGTGCCGCGCGGTATCCACTCGCAGATCTCGAATGCAAAGAACCAGTTGATCGGCCCCGACGAGTACGCGTCACGCGTTGCGAGCTTCTACGACCAGACCGTCGCCGACGTCTACACCCTCTACCAGCGGCGCCTCTTCGTCTCGAACGCGGTCGATTTCGACGACATGCTGATGCTCACCGTCGATGTGCTGCAGCGCTTCCCCGAGGCGCGTGCGAAGTGGGCGAAGGCGTTCCGGTATGTGATGGTCGACGAGTACCAGGACACGAATCACGCGCAGTACGTGCTGCTGCAGCTACTGACGGACGTGTCCAAAAACATCATGGCTGTTGGGGACCCGGACCAGAGCGTGTACGGCTTCCGCGGCGCGGACATTCGCAACATCCTCGATTTCGAGAAGGACTTCCCGAACACGAAGGTGATCCCGCTCGAGCAGAATTACCGCTCGACGAACACGATCCTGCAGGCCGCGAACCACGTCATCTCGCACAACCGCGAGCGCAAGGAAAAGAACCTCTGGTCCGACCTCGGTGAAGGCGAGCCGGTGCGCGTGGTCGAGGTCGAGGACGAGCACGGCGAGGCGCGCTTCGTCGCGGCAGAGATCGCGGCGCGCATCGAGGAGGGGTACAGCGCGCGCGAGGTCGCGGTCGTCTACCGCACGAATGCGCAGAGCCGCGTGCTCGAGGACGTGCTCGTGCGGCAGGGCATCGCGTACCAGGTAATCGGCGGTCCGCGCTTCTACGAGCGCGCCGAGATCAAGGACCTGATCGCGTACCTGCAGGTGATCGACAACCCGGCCGATGCGGTGTCGTTGATGCGCATCGCGAACCGCCCGCGACGCGGCATCGGCGACACGTCGATCGCGCGTCTCGTCAACTACGCGGATGGTCTCGGCACGTCGCTCTGGGACGCGATGGGCCACGTGGAGGAGGCCGGTCTCGCGAGCGCTTCGGCAAAGGCGGTGACGCAGTTCCGCAGCGTGATGGAGTCGCTGATGGCCACCGCGACGGATGCGGATGTGGCGACGATCGTCGAGGCGGTCCTCGATCGCAGCGGCTACCTCGAGTCGTTGGAGGCAGAGCGGACGATCGAGGCGCGCGGGCGCATCGAGAATCTCGAGGAGCTCGTCGGCGTCGCGCGCGAGTACGACACCGCAGTTCAAGGCACAGTCGGGGTGGAGCGCTCGCTGAGCGGGTTCCTGCAGGAGATCTCGCTCTACTCGGACCAGGACGCGCTGCGCAACGAAGAGGAGGGCGACGGCGGCCAGGTCACGCTGATGACGCTGCACAACGCAAAGGGCCTCGAGTTCCGTGCGGTCTTCATGATCGGCGTGGAGGAGGGGATCTTCCCGCACGCGCGCTCGATCGAGGAGAACTCACTCGAAGAGGAGCGGCGTCTCGCGTACGTCGGCATGACGCGCGCGAAGGAGCGCCTCGTGCTGACCCATGCGCTGCGCCGCAACCTCTACGGGCGCAGCGACGCGAACCTCCCGTCCCGGTTCCTCGACGAGCTCCCGGCGATCGGCGTCGAGCGCGAGCGCCTGCGGCCGACATCGTGGTCGGATTACGGCAACCGGGTGCAGCACGAATATGCACCGCGCACCGACATCCCGGACCTCTCGACGGGCGACACGGTGCGCCACCAGTCGCTCGGTACGGGGATCGTCACGCGGATCGAACCGGGCAGCGTCGTCACCGTGCGCTTCGAGGACGGAAGCGAGCGCCGGTTGATGCTCGAGTACGCGCCGCTCGAGCGTCTAGGTTAGGGCCATGACCGTCGACATCCGCGCCTGCGCCTCCGTCGAGGAACTGCGCGACGCGCTGAACGCAATCGGCCACTACTTCGGCCATGAGAGCCAGCTGGAGGACGCCGAGCGCTTCGCGAACCGGATCGAGATCGAGCGCATGCACGCGGCGTTCGAGAGCGACGGGATCATCGGCGGTGCGGGCGCGTTCACCTATCGCATGTCGGTTCCCGGCGGCCGCGCGATCCCGAC
>JAOPYY010000211.1 GCA_025964395.1 Actinomycetes bacterium
AGCTGGGTACCAACGCTCCGTGAGACCGACGCCCTGCTCGTCTTTGGCGGCGATGTTCTCTACCTGCGTCACTGGATGCAAGCGTCGGGACTGGCAGACCTCTTGCCGTCGCTGAGCGAAACCGTCTACGTCGGCTTGAGCGCGGGGAGCATCGTCCTGACGCCCTACAACTGCGATGCCGAGTTCAACCTCCAGTTCGTCCCTGAGGGCAGTGACATGGGCGAGGACGCGGGCGCAGGCCTCGGGCTGGTCGATTTCGCTCTGCGCGTGCACCTGGATCGCGAGGGCGAGGGCTTCGAGGACTCTACGATGGCTGAGGTGGAGAAGTGGGCTGCCGGGATCCCGGCCCCGACATACGCAATCGACGACGAGACCGCGATCAAGGTGACGGACGAAACGGTGGAGGTCGTCTCCGAGGGGAACTGGAAACTCCTGACGCCGAACGCAGACGCAGCCTGATCGACGCACCGACACCGGCTCGGCTGGGCCAGCCTCCTCACGCCTGAGGCGCGATCGGCGCTGGCTCGCGTCGAACTGCGGAGCCGCTAGACCGTCAGCGCGTCGCGCACGATGCGGTCTTGCTCGATCAGGTGCGCGGTCGGGTAGCCCTCGGACGGGCTCGCGCGCCACGGCCGGCCGACGAACCGCACTGACAGATCACCGGTCGCCTCTTCGAGCCGGTGGCGGATCGACCGCCACGGTCCCATGTTCTGCGGCTCTTCCTGCACCCACACCACTTCGTCGAGCGACGGATACGACTCGACGAGCTCGCGCGCCTCCTCGATCGGGAACGGATACAGCTGCTCGATGCGCGCGACGGCGACCGAACCTGCCTGCGCGCGCGCTTCGTGACCGACGACGTCGTAGTACATCTTGCCGCTGCAGAGCACGAGCCGCCGCACGGCGTCCTTGTCCCTACGAGGGTCGTCGAGCACCGGGCGGAAGCCGCCGTCTGCAAGGTCGGCGAGTGTCGAGGCAGCGTCCTTGAGGCGCAGCAGGCCCTTCGGCGTGACGACGACGAGCGGCCGCGCCGTGGCGTCGAGCGCCTGGCGCCGCAACAGGTGGAAGTACTGCGCCGCGGTCGTGCAGTTCACGATGCGGAGGTTCTCCTGCGCGGCGAGCTGCAGAAACCGCTCGAGACGCGCGCTCGAGTGTTCGGGGCCGTTCCCCTCGTAGCCGTGCGGGAGCAGCAGCGTCAGGCGCGACGTCTCGCGCCACTTCGAGAGCGCCGACGAGATGAACTGGTCGATCACGATCTGCGCACCGTTCGCGAAGTCGCCGTACTGCGCCTCCCAGAGGACGAGCGCCTCGGGCGCGGCGGCCGAGTAGCCGTACTCGAAGCCGACGCAGGCGTACTCGGACAGCGGCGAGTTGTAGACCTCGAACGACGCAGCCGCGTCGTCGAGATGCTGCATCGGCGTGTACGTCTCGCCGGTGTGCACGTCGTGCAGCACGAGGTGGCGCTGCGAGAACGTGCCGCGCTGTGAGTCCTGGCCGGTGAGACGGATCGGGATCCCGTCGACGAGCAGCGACGCGAACGCGAGCGACTCGGCCTGCCCCCAGTCGATCCCGCCCTCCGTGATCGCGGTGCGCCTGCGCTCGAGCTGCTTCGCCAGCTTCGGATGCACGGTGAAATCTTCCGGCGTTTGCAGGAGCTCGTCCGTGAGCTCCGCAAGCGTGTCTGCCGCGACCGCAGTCACGGGGTCGGCGGTATTCGAGCGCGGGATCGCCCCGTCGTGCTCGACCTTCGTCTCGCCGCCGAACGACGCCTTGAGACGGTCGTGGGCCGCGCGCAGCATCGACTCGACCTCCGAGACGGACGCCTCGGCTTCTTCGCGGGTCAGCACGCCTTCCTCGATCAGCTGCTCCTCGTAGAGCTCGCGCACGCTCGGATGAGCGTTGATCTGCTCCACCATCAGCGGCTGCGTATAAGCGGCCTCGTCCTGCTCGTTGTGCCCGAAGCGGCGGTACCCGACGAGATCGATCACGACGTCCTGCCCGAAGCGGCGCCGGTAGGCCATCGACAGCCGCGTCGCCGCGATCGACGCCTCGGGATCGTCGGCGTTGACGTGGATGATCGGCACGTCGAAGCCCTTGGCAAGGTCTGACGAGTACCGCGTCGAGCGCCCTTCGTTGGGATCGGTCGTGAACCCGATCTGGTTGTTCGTGATCAGGTGCAACGTGCCGCCCGTCGAGTAACCGTCGAGGTCGTGCAAGTTGAAGGTCTCGGCGACGACACCCTGGCCGGCGAACGCGGCGTCGCCGTGCAGCAGCACCGCGAGCGCGACCGACGGGTCGTGCGCGCCGTTGCGCGTCGAGCGGTCGGTCTGTTCCGCGCGCGTGCGCCCTTCGACGACGGGGTCGACAGCTTCGAGGTGGCTCGGGTTCGCAACGAGGCGCACGCCGACCTTGCCGTTCGCCGTCGTGCGCGTCCCGTGCGCGGCTAGGTGGTACTTGACGTCGCCGGTGCCGCCCTCGGGGTCGGCGGCGACTGCTTCGATCGTCCGCTCGCCCTCGAACTCGCGCAGGATGTACTCGTAGGGCATTCCGATCGTGTGCGCGAGCACGTTGAGCCGGCCGCGATGGGCCATGCCCATCACGACTTCGTGGGCGCCGGCTTCGGATGCGAGCTCGATCGTCTCGTCGAGCATCGGGATCATCACGTCGAGGCCTTCGAGCGAGAACTGCTTCTGGCCGAGGAACCGCTTGCGCAGGAAGCGCTCCATCCCCTCCACCTCGCAGAGGCGGCGGAAGAGCAGCTTCTTCTCGTCGGCGCTCAGCGGCTGCCGGTACCGGCCGGACTCGATCGCCTGCCGCAGCCACACGCGCTGCTGGTGATCGGAGAGGTGCTCGAGCTCGTAGGCGATCGTGCTGGAGTAGGTCTCGCCGAGCCTCGGCAGGACCTCCAGCAGCGTCTCGCCCGGCACGTGCACGCGCAAGTACGACGCGGGGATGCGCGCCTGGAGCTCGGGCGTCAGCTTTGGCTCGAGGCGCATCGGCTCGAGCGACGGATCGCCGACCGGCTCGGAGCCGAGCGGATCGAGCCGGGCTGCGAGGTGGCCGTGCGTCCGGTGCGCCTTGACGAGCGCCATCGCCGCGGCGACGCCGCCGAGCAGCTGCGCGTCCGCAGCCTGCGCCGATTCTGTTGGCGCGGGTTCGGTCGCTGGCGCAGGCGCAGGCTCTGTCTGGCCGTGCGAGCCGTTGCCGGCCTGGGGCAGCTGTTCGAGCAGCCGGGCGATCCCGGGATGGGTCGCGACGAGCTCGGAATCTCCGCTCTCGAAGAGCGCGCGCCATTCCGACGGCACCGCTTCAGGGTTCTCGAGGTACTCGTCGAGCAGGGCGCGCGCGTAACCGGCGTTCAGCCCGTCGACGTCGTGCGTGCTCATCCCTGTGTTGTACCAGGGGAGCGGTGGTTGTCCTGCGACCTCTAGAGGCTTGATATGGAACGCACGCGCACTCGCGGCTGGTGGCTCAGACGCGGCGCATCTCGCCCGGGTCGGGTATGACGCAGCCACCGCTATGCACGGCTCTTTCAGAAATGCGTGCCCGACCCGTGCGAGCTGTTATGTCTGAGCCATCCCCGCAAGCACGCAGTTCCACATCAAGCCTCTCCCGCTAGTAGAGCGGGTGGTGCGTGAGGATCTGCAGCGTCGCACCGGCGATGAAGCAGACGCCGATCATCGCGTACGCAACCGGGATGACCTTGGGCTGCTCGCGGCTCATCACGGTCGCGATCAGCGCGAGGATGAGCGCCGCCGGCGCGAGCCGGAACGGGCGATACACCAGCTCGAGGCCGCCCACGAAGATCGCGATCGACGCGAGCAGGCCGGCGACCGCCTCCGAGGGCGGTCTGCGATCGCGGTAGGACGACGTCACGACGCGACTCTATCGCGACGCGCACGAGCGACGCGGGCGGTGTCGCGTTTGCCGTGCGGGCTGCCGCGACGTGGGCGCGGTCCGGTCGGCTTGTGCCACGGACGCCAGACGGAGTAGTCGTTCGGATCGACGCCGGGCTCCGGCTCGGCGCGAATCGCGTACCAGACGACCACCGCGAGGTACACGAGCGGGATCTTCAGGATCACCATCATGAAGACGAGCTCCCAGGCTCCCTTCGACATGCACCGATTGTACGACAGGTGACAAGGCCGTAACACAGCAGTTTTCGAGAAGACATCGCCGACACCGCCGGTAAAGTCGCCCGCATGACCGGTTGAGGGCTTGGCGGTCGCACACACCTAGAGAGCAACTGAGAGGAACGTATGACCGCGCTTGCAGGCTTGATTCTCCGTCGCCGGAAGGCGGTTGTCGCCGTCTGGTTCGTCCTGACCGTGATCGGCGCGGCCTCAGCCGGCCAGATCAAGTGGTTCGAGTCCTTCTCGATCCCCGGTTACTCCGCCTACGAGGCAAACCAGCGCACAATGAAGAACTTCGGGAGCGGCCTCAACACGCCGCTCGTGGCCGTCGTGACGACGAAGGGCAACGTGACGAAGGCGCCGGGCGTCAAGACGGCGCTCGAGGCGGCAATCGCAGCGAACCCAGGCGCGCGCTCGAGCTCCTACTTCTCCACCGGCAGCGCCACGTACGTGTCGAAGGACAAGCACACGATGTTCGCGGAGATCTACCGGCCCGGCACACCCGGCTTCGGCACCGCCAATGGCGAGAAGGAGACCCGCGCCGCGCTCACCAAGGCCGCGCCACCGGGAGCGACCGTGCACGTCACCGGTGATGAGCCGCTGCTCACCGCAGCGTCCAAGGGGAGCAACAGCGGGCCGTCCATCCTCGGCGAGACGCTAATCGGCGGCTTGGGCGCGCTGATCATCCTGCTCTTCGTGTTCGGGACGCTGCCTGCGATCGCGATGCCGCTGTTGTGTGCGATCGCATCGATCCTCAACACATTCACGCTCGTCTTCCTGCTGACCCAGATCACAGACGTGTCGATCATCGTGCAGTTCCTGATCGCGCTCGTCGGGCTCGGCGTCTCGATCGACTACGCGCTGTTGATCATCTTCCGGTTCCGAGAGGAATTGCGACATGGGAAGTCGACCGACGACGCGATCGTCGCAACCATGCAGCACGCGGGCCGCTCGGTGATCGTCTCGGGTTCGACGGTTGCGGTCGGCCTGTTGAGCATGGTGCTCCTCCCGCTCCCGTTCATCCGCTCGATTGGCATCGGCGGCATGTTGATCCCGGCCGTTTCGGTGCTCGCTTCGATCACCTTGCTGCCGGCGATGCTCGCCATGCTCGGCCCGCGCATCAACCGCGGGCGCGTGATGCCGAAGCGCATCGTCGAAGGCAGCGACCAGGCGAGCGGCTTCTGGGCCTGGTGGTCGCGCCTCGTGACGAACCGTGCAGCCCTGACCGGCGCAATCGGCGTCGTGATCGTCGCAGCCCTCCTGCTTCCCGGAGTGCAGCTGAACCCGAGCGAGTCGCAGGCGAAGGACCGGCCGGGCGGCGGCGACGCGATCGCCGGCCGCGCTGCACTCGCGAGCGCAGGCGTGTCGGCAGGCGCCTACAAGCCGTTCAACATCCTCGTCGAGGGAGCCGTGTCGAAGCCGATGCTCGACAAGATCGCGTCGGGTGTCGCCAACGACCCGGGCGTGTCGGGCGCGGTCGCGCCGGCCGCCTGGCAGCACGCCAACGCTGCAGTCGTCGAGGCGATTCCGGCCAACGACGGCGCGTCGCCGGCGACCAAGGACACGATCTCGCGTCTCCAGCACGACGTGCTGCCGAAGCTGGCGCAGGAGACGAACCTGAAGGTGACGCTCGGCGGCGGCGCGGCAGCCGATCAGGACTTCGTGCACGCGGTGTACGGCAACTTCCCGTACGTCTTGCTGTTCGTCGTACTGCTCACCTACATCCTGCTCGCGCGTGCGTTCCGCTCGTTGATCCTGCCGCTGAAGGCCGTGATCCTGAACCTCGTCTCGCTCGGGGCCGCGTACGGGATCATCGTCTTCATCTTCCAGTGGGGCCACGGTGCCCAGGCGATCTGGAACGTGCCCTCGACGAACTCGATCATCCCGTGGATCCCGCTGATGATCTTCGCGTTCCTCTACGGCCTCTCGATGGACTACGAGGTCTTCATGCTCACGCGCATCCGTGAGGAGTACGACGCGACCGGTGAGACGTCACTGGCGATCGCGCTCGGCCTCTCGCGCACGGGCAAGCTCGTGACGAGTGCGGCGCTCGTGCTCTGCCTCGCGTTCTTCGTGCTCTCGACCGGCCCGGGGACGGACATCAAGCAGTTCGGCATCGGCCTCTCCGCAGGTGTGATCTTCGACGCAACGGTGATCCGCGCCTTGCTCGTACCATCGCTGATGTCGCTGCTCGGGAAGTGGAACTGGTACTTCCCGCCGTGGGCGGCGCGCCTCTTGCGCGCATGAGCCTCTAAAAGAGCATGTAGCCGGCAATCGCGAGCGCGGTCGGCGGCGTGACGGTTTCCGAGAGGAGCAGCAGGCCTGGGACGGGATCGAGTCGCAGGCCTGCTGCGAGCGCCACCTCGACGAGCGCCCGCGACGTGCCGGGGATGCGCACGCGGACATCTCCGTCGGCGCGCGCGAGCTCTGCGGCGAGCGCGCGGGCGGCAGCAGCGGCGTCGAGCCCCGCGACCGGACCGATCTCGCCGCCGGGGAACGTGTAGGTGTAGGCGCCCGGCCAGGTCGTGCGCAGTCCGTATTGCTCCCAGTAGGCGTGGTCGATCGCGCGGTCGAATCCGTACGCGGCAACGTCGATCGCCGCCAGATCAGCCTCTTCGGGCCGCAGGTCGCGACCGTCGCTGTGCGGCCGCCCCGTGAAGCGGAGGATCGGCGTCGCGGGGATCAGCCCGTGCCGGCCGTAGAGCGCGTTCGAAACCGGCTGGATCGCGTCGGTGATCGTGCGCCGCCGAGGAGCCGCGCCCCAGACCGCGTCGAGGAGAGCCGCGCCCACGCCGCCGCCCTGCGCGGCTTCGTCGACGAAGAGCGAGGCCAGAAACCAGTGCTCGTCGCGCTGCCACGACGCGCCGAACCCGAGCAGCCGTCCATCGTCTTCGGCCACGACCGAGGTGCCCGTCTCGAGGATGTGCCGCTGCTGGTTGGCGAACACCTCGAGCCGAGGGCCCGGCGTCGGAAACGCATGCGGCTCGAAGACGCCCCTGATCGCGTCGGCGAACAGCCCGTGGAGCGCCGGCAGATCGTCGAGGGTCGTGGGGCGAAGCTCCACGACCGTGACGATATGTCAGTGCAGTGACAGCTTGACGACGACAAGGAACGCGATGCCGACGACGAGCCACAGCAGCACGGTGGCCCAGACCCAGCGCGGTGGCATCTAGCCGAGGCTCACCGTGAGGTTCAACGTGTCGTAGTTCATGTAGTAGGGCGACGTGTACAAGAACCAACTCGCGTGCGCCTCGAACGTGGCGAACCCCGCACCGACGCCGCCCCCGGTCTGCCAGGCCGGGCCTGCGCTGCACGAGGCGATGCCACTCGTGTCACAGCCGTGCGCGGCGATCGAGATACTCGTGATCCAGCCGTTCACCTTGCAGTAGCTGACGACGAGGTAGTGGTTGACAGTGGCAACCGGCCAGAGGTTCGCCGAGTGAGATGCCGTCTGGCTGGTACAGCCGGTCCAGCCGGAGCCGCCGCCGTCGCACGCAGTTCCGCAGATGACCGGCGGAGCCTTGGCCACCGCAGCCGCCGGAACGGCGAGAGCGGCGAGCACGCCGAGAATGAGAAGTGCCTTGCGCACTGATGTCTCCTTCCGTTGTCTTTGTCGCCAACGGTAGAAGGCGAGTACGCACGTGTCTGTGCCGGCTTCGTGCCGATAGCGTGACGATATGACCGGCCCGCCGCTAGTCACTGACATGGTCATGTCTGATCTCGGCGGCGTGCGCGCGCTCTTCGAGGAGTACGCGGCATCGCTGCCAATCTCACTCGACTTCCAGGGCTTCGATCGCGAGCTCGCACAGCTCCCGGGCGACTACGCCCCGCCACGCGGGGCGCTGCTGGTCGCGCGCGCCGGAAACGAGGCCGTAGGCTGCGTGGGGCTGCGACCACTCGACGGGACGACGTGCGAGATGAAGCGGCTCTTCATCCGTCCCTCGCAACGAGGGAGCGGGCTCGGCCGGCAGCTCGTGCAGGCGATCGTCGCGCGCGGGCGCGAGCTCGGCTACGGGCGCATGCGCCTGGATACCGGCCCCTGGATGAAAGCAGCGCATGCGCTCTACACGGAGGCCGGATTCCGCGAGATCCCGCAGTACAGAGTCAACCCGGTGCCGGGTGCGCGCTTCCTCGAGCTAGAGCTCTGAGAGCTCGCCGCGAATCGGATCGAAGTCCGGATCCTCGGCGGCGAGCGCACGATACGAGCCGTCGAGCTCGATCGAACGGAGGAGGTGCGCGACCGCGTCCGCTGTGCGGCCGGCGAGCGACTCGTAACACGCGAGGTTGTAGAGCAGCATCGGCTCCTCCTTGCCAACAGCCGCCGCCGCGAGCAGGTCCGCTCCCGCGGCGTGTTCGCCGCGCTCGTAGTGCGCGTTCGCGCGCCGCAACGCGTCCCAGTCGGCCCAGATCCCGGCGAGGCGCCGCAACTCGACGATCGGCTCCGGATGATCGTCGACGCGGAGGTCGCAGATCCGGTCGATGCCCTCGCGCGAATCGGCGCGTGCGCCCGCGCGCTCGACGACGACGGCCGCCGACTGCTGGCCGCGCCTGTCGCCGCCTGCAGCCTGGCCCGCCTCGAGTGCTGCGACGAGCCGCTCGACGAGAGAGCCGACCGTCTCCGCGTACGCGCGCGCCATCTCGTCGACGACGGCCTCGCCCGCCAGGATGTTGCCTTGAACCGCGAAGCCGGGCCCGACGCGATGCCCGGCCCAGTCCATGCACTCCCGGCCGGTGAACGCCGCGGCGCGCCCGTCGGCGGTGACGATCCCGAGCTGGCGCGTCTCACGGCCCGGGTCGTCCGCGAGCACCGCCTCGAGCGCGGCTTCGGGCGTCCCGCCCCGCTGCAGCTCCTCGAGCGCCAGCCGCCCGTAGACGGCGACGCCCGCCGCCTGCGTCGCGACCGCGCCGACGCCTGCCCACGCCCATGGCACGACCGAGCCGACGGAGAAGTACTTCGACTGCACGGCGCATCCGACCTCGCCGGTCTCGAGGTCCGCCGCCACGATGGAGAACGTTGACTTACGCGGTGTGTCGCTCACGGTACGCCGCAACCTTTGCACGGTTGCCGCACGACTTCATCGAGCACCACGCGCGCGAGCGGTTCTTCGCCGTGTCGAGGAACGCCCAGCGGCAGTCGTCCGCGCGGCAGGCCTTCAACCGCTCCCACGTCCCGTCGGCCATGCCGGCGGACACCTCCGCGAGGATGCGGCCGAGCGCGCCGCGCACGCCCGCGGCGGACGGCTCGGCATGGGCGGCGCCGTCGGCAAAGCGAATCGCGAGCCCGGCGCGCTGGGCCGCGGTGTCGAGCACGGCAGTCGCGCGCGGGACGTCGGTTGCCACCTCGTTATGGGCCGACAGCAGATCGCGGAGGGCCTCACGCACGGCGCGCGCCTCCTCCAGGTCGGCGGTGGTCACGCGTGCGCCCGGGGCGAGGCCCCGGCCCGAAAGCCAGTCGTCAAGCGCGCCCGGGGTCGGCAGGCCCTCGTGAACCGGGTCGAATTCCGCTGTGTTGACGAAGTCGATGACGAGGTCGCTGTTCACCATTCACCTTGCTTAGGGGGTTACGTAACTGCTATCATCGTATCACTGGTTACAGAGCGCGAGGAGGAGCGAAATGATTCACCCTGAGTTCATGAAGATCCTGGCCGCAGAGCACGTGAAAGAGCTGCGGAGGGACGCACGTGTCGTACGCGCCGCGCCGCGCCCGGTCGTGGACACGCAGGACGTCGAGCTCCGTCTTTGCCGCATCGGGGACGACCCGCAGCTCGAGCGCCTTGCCGCACTGGCCGAGCGCCCGATGCCCCACGGGCGCCTGGTGATCGCGGCCACCGGCGGCCAGATCGTCGCGGCTCTTCCGCTCGCCGGCGGACCGGCGTTGCGCGATCCATTCGCGCGGACGGCGCACCTGATGCCGCTGCTCGAACTGCGCGCCGCGCAGCTCCGGGACCCGGAGCCCCGCCCCTGGTTCCTCCCGCGCTACGTGAGCCAGATGCGCGGGTCGATCCACGCATAGAGCGCGTCGACAAGAGATCTACGCAATCGATGCTTCGCGCGGCCGTTCGTCTGCACATGCCGACCGCGCCGCCTCGACGAACGCCGCCGCATCTCGGCTGAGCGGCTGGATGCGGCTCCACACGACGGCGATGCTGCGCGGGGCGATCACACCGTCGGCGAGGTCGACAACCTCGGTCTCCGCCCGTCGCTCGTCGGCGGCGACGCGCGGCACGATGGCCGCGCCGAGCCCTGCCGCGACAAGACCCTGAACGCCGGAGCCCGTCTCGGCCTGCAAGACGAACCGCGGCTCCACCCCATGCGTGCTGAGCTGCTCCTCGACGTGCGCGCGCGACGGCGCGTGCGCGATCAGCGGCAGCCGTGCGAGATCCGTGCACGCGACCGGCTTTCCCCGGCGTGCGAGCGGCGCACCCGCCTGCAGCAAGACGACGAACGGATCGGGGCAGAGCGGCGCCGCGTCGAGCGGCCCCTTCGGCAACGGTGTCTCGGAGAGCGCGAGGTCGAGCTCACCGCGGACGAGAGCGGCGAGCAGCGTCCGCGTGTCTGCCGTCTCGTGGAGCGAGACCGGTGAGCCGTACACGCGCAGGAACGACGGCACGAGGCGCGCGAGCAGATCTGGAGTCGCACCGACGCGCAACGACGCGGCGCCATTGCCGTCGAGCGCTGCGAGGTCGGCCTGTGCAGCGCGCACGCGTGCGATCACTGCGTCGGCATGGCTGAGCAGGATCTCGCCCGCCTCGGTGAGCGCAAGCGGCCGCGTCCCGCGCGAGCGCTCGATCAGGCGCTTGCCGGTGAGGTTCTCGAGCGCGGCGATCTGGTGACTGATCGCCGACTGGACGTAGCCGAGGTGCGTAGCGGCGCGGCGGAACGACCCCTCGCGCGCCACAGCGTCCAGCGCCACGAGGTGCCGAAGCTCGATCCCCGACCACCATTCGCCTGCCACAACGGGTGTGACGACGGTTACGAGCGGACGGCGGCGCCGGAGCCGATGCGTAATCCCCGCTTAACACGGGTACGGAAGATCGCAATGCCCGAGATGATCACGGTCGACGTGCCGCTCCGCGGCATCGGCAGCGACCTCACCGAAGCACTCGCCGCTTACGGCCTCCGAGCGGAGATCGTCGACAGCGACGAGGCTTGCGAGCTGCACGTCAGCTGGGCCGACAACGAGTACGAGCGCCTGGTCGCGGGCGTGATCCACGCGATCGAGGCTTACCTCTCCGACTGCATGCTGCCGCTCGTCGTGCAGCGCGCGAACGGTGGGGCCGTCGTCAGGCCGCCCGCCGACTGAGATGGAGGCTAGGAGCAGGTGGGGGCGCCGCTGCGGCGCGACGCCCCCACCTCCCTTGTGTGCTCCTACCCGAGGCGCTGTCCTACTTGAGGCACAGCGCCGAACTTCGGATCGTTGAGATACGCGAAGTTGTTGTTGTTCTGGTCCCGGATGTTGCGACCGTCCAGGAGGACATTGATGAAGTCGTACGGGTCGGCGTAGTCCGCGCCCCACGACTCGCCGGCGATGTCGAACGGCTCGCCGCGCGTGCCTTCCTTCGTGACCTGGACGGCGCGTGCGAAGAGATGCGTGTCGACCTTCAGGCCGATCTGCGAGAGGTTGTACTGGATGATCTGCGCCCGCAGCGGCGACGCTCCGCGGTTCGCGAGACCGATCGCTGCGAATCTCGCCGTCGTGCCCTCCCACCGCCGCCCCAGTGTTTCCCGTTCTGCCAACACGAGCGGAACGGAATTGGCTCAGGGATCGCGCGCCCTACCTCGGACGGGGGAGAAAATGCAGCACTTTGGAGGACGAGCATCGCGCTGGAAGTGCGCGGCGAAAGGCCGAAGCCGCCTTGCGGCGGCTTCGCCTTAGGTGGACCCAGTCGGGATCGAACCGACGACCTTTCGGATGCCATCCGAACGCTCTCCCAGCTGAGCTATGGGCCCCGGAAACCGTTGCAGTGTAGCTCCGAACTCGTAATCTCGCGCCCATCGAATGCCAATCGCCTGGTTGTTTCGGGACGGCTGGAGCCGCAGGTGAACCTGGCGAAACGCCACAAACTCGTCCGCGGGCAACAGGTAGCACTGCTCGTTGTCGGGGCAATAGAGACCGAACGAGTCGAACTCGCCGATGTTGTACCGGCGATCCATGAACCCCTCAGGCCCGCGACGGCTCGTGAAAAGCCTCGCCGTGACGACATCCCCAACGCGGTGCGACCACTTGCACTGAACGCGGAACAGACGCGGCCGCAGATCGAGTATCAGGTCATACCGCTCGTCGTCGAGTGGACGTGCCACGCCAAGGCCGAGCTCCAGCGCGCGCGCTGCGATTTTCGCCTCCGCAATTGTCCCCTTCTGATTCGTCGTCAACATGGACAACATTCTACGCGCGCATCCGGACGGACTGTTGCCCGCCCTGGCGACAGGTCCGTTTAGGCCGTGACTGCTTCGACCGTCTCGTGCGGGACGTCGTCCCACAGCTCCTCGAGGCGGTA
>JAOPYY010000215.1 GCA_025964395.1 Actinomycetes bacterium
TCGATCCGTGTCGTGTCGTGCGCCATTGCCGTGACGCGGGCCATGTGCGCGTTCTGGTTCGGGCCTGAGTTGACGATGACCGCGCCCCACGCGAACGCGAGCGCCAACAACGCAACGATCCAGAACCGCCCCCCCACTGACTCCATTGTGGAGGAAGAACGTTAAGTCTGGACCAAGAAAACCCCCGCCTGTTGCACGGAGCGTGATTTGACCGGCCGCGGTACCATCGCGCCGATGAGGGGGGGCCTTGTTCTCGCGGTGGTGGCGCTCGCGCTCGGAGCGGCGACCGCGCACGGCGCGACGCGCGATCTGCAGCATGTGACGCTGATCGGCGACTCCGTCGCGGATGCGATCCCGGGCGACGCGAGCGCGGTGGCGGTTCTCCGTCAGGGCGTCGACCTCGACCTCGAGGTGACCGCGTGCCGCCGTGTCGACCAGGAGAGCTGCCCGAACGGGGGCGTGCGTCCTCCCAACGTCGTGCAGCTTGCGAAGTCGATGGGCTCGAAGCTTGGCCCGAACGTGGTCGTCGCGGTCGGTTACAACGATTTCGAGGATCAGTACGCGCAGAACATCGAGAACGCACTCGCAGCTTTCAAGGCGGCGGGCGTGAAGCACGTCTGGTGGGTCACGCTGCGCGCCGCGCATCACGGCTACATCAACATGAACGACGACATCGAAGCCGCCGCGAAGAACCATCCCGAGATGAGCGTGATCGACTGGAACGTCTACTCGCGCAGTCATCCGGATTGGTTCCAGGCCGACGGGCTGCACTTGCTCGGGCCGGGGTCGGAGGCGATGGCGGGGCTGATCCACAAGACGCTGCTTGACGACGGCATCGCGTTGAAGCCGGTTCAGGTGTCGACGACCGCACTGCCGGCTGCTCGTCGAGGAAGGGCGTACGCCGCGAAGCTGCAGGCGAGCTCGGGCCTCGCCCCTTACCGCTGGTCTCTGCTCGCGCGTGCACCGAAGGGGCTCCACCTAGAGGCTGACGGAAGGATCATCGGCAAGCCGCTCGCGAAGCCCGGCGCGTACGTCTTGAACGTGCGCGTCAAGGACGCAGCCGGCTCGTTCGACGTCCGCCGCCTCACCGTTCGCATCAAGCTATAGAGGCTTAGGCCATGCTCTTCCCGACCGTCACCTTCGCGGTCTTCTTCATGATCGTGCTGCCCGTGTCGTGGGCGCTGATGCGGTACCAGCGCGCGTGGCGCATCTGGATCCTTCTCGCGAGCTACGTCTTCTACGCGTGGTGGGACTGGCGCTTCGTCTTCCTGCTCTTCGCATCGACGATCGTCAACCACGTCCTCGCCGTCGCGATCCACCGCTCGCACGGCGTCGGCGCGCGGAAGGTGTTCCTCGCGCTTGCGATCGCGTTCGACCTCGGGCTGCTCGGCTACTTCAAGTACGCGAACTTCTTCCTGAGCACCGCGGACAACGTCGCGGGCATGTCGTGGCTCGCGCACGTCGTGCTGCCGGTCGGCATCTCCTTCTACACGTTCATGGCGATCTCGTACGTCGTCGACACGTACCGCGGCGAGCTCGTCCCGGCGTCGCTCGCGCGCTTCGCCGTGTTCCAGGCGTTCTTCCCGCACCTTGTCGCCGGCCCGATCGTGCGCGCGAGCGAGCTGCTCCCCCAGTTGGAGAAAGAGCGCGATCCGCGCAAGGTCGATGTGTCGCGCGCGTTCTTCCTGATCATCAGCGGCCTCTTCCTGAAGGTCGTGATCGCGAACCACCTCGCGACGAACATCGTCGACGACGTGTTCGCCGCACCGAACCGGCACTCGTCACTCGAAGTGCTGGTCGCGATCTACGGCTATGCGGTGCAGATCTTCGCGGACTTCTGCGGCTACACGAACATCGCGATCGGGATCGCATTGCTGCTTGGCTTCGAGTTCCCGCAGAACTTCAACTCGCCCTACACCGCGGTGTCGCTGCAGGACTTCTGGCGGCGCTGGCACATGACGCTGTCGCGCTGGCTGCGCGACTACCTCTACATCCCGCTCGGGGGGAATCGGAAGGGCCGGCTCCTCACCTACCGCAATCTGATGCTGACAATGCTGCTCGGCGGACTGTGGCACGGCGCCGCGTGGACGTTCGTCATCTGGGGCGGCATCCATGGGCTCGGCCTGTCGATCGAGCGCGCCACCGGCTGGCGCCCGACATCGGCGGCGGCCCGGTGGTTCGGCCGCATCCTGACGTTCCACGTCGTCTGCTTTGGTTGGATCTTCTTCCGTGCCGACTCCTTCGGTCGCGCGGGCGACGTGATCGCGCGGCTCTTCACCGCGTGGGGCCAGACATCGCCGCTCGTCACGACGTCGGTTGTGCTCGCGATCCTCGTCGGCATCCTCGGCCAGTACATCCGGCCCGGTGCGGTCGGAGCCGCGCTGCGTGGCTTCCAGCGGCTGCCGGTCCCCGCGCAGGCGACGTGCTTCGCGGTCGCGCTCGCTACGATCAACACCCTCGGCCCCGAAGGCGTCGCGCTCTTCATCTACTTCCGCTTCTGATGAGGCTGCTCTCGACAGCCGCCGGTCGCGGCATCGCGATCCTGTTCCTCGGGCTTTTGCTCGCGGCGCTCCTCCAGGCGGAAGGGCTGCGCAAGCAGGCGCAGATCCAGCCGGCCGGGTTCCAGCGCAACCTGGCGCTGCGCGTGACGCGTCCGCTCGTGAGCGTCAGCCGCGCGTTGCATCTGACGACGCCGCGGCACGAGCTGCAGGTCGCGATCGGTCGCGCGGATGAGGACCGGATCGACACGCGGGTGCACTTGACGCTTCCGCCGCCGGCGGGGCCGCTACCTGAACAACAGCCGCGCACACAGACACATGCGTCAAAGCCGCAGTTCACGAGAGTGAAGCCGCTCCGGATCTGGGTCGCTGGAGACTCGCTGGCGGAGGTGCCGGGTCAGGCACTCGAGCGCATCACCGATCCCGCGGTAAAGATCGTCGGCGTCGAGAGCAGGCTCTCGACCGGGCTGGCGCGCACGGATCTCTACAACTGGTTCACCCGCATCCAGCAGGTGCCGGGGCAGCTGCGGCCGAAGGTGGCCGTCTTCTCGTTCGGCGCCGACGACGCGCACGACTACATGGGCGGCGCGCACGTCGGGCCGTTCGGGAGCCCGTCGTGGATCGCCGAATATCGACGCCGCGTCGACGGCGTGACGCGGGAGCTCAACGCGGCAGGAATCTATGTCGTGTGGCTCGGGCTTCCGATTCCGGATGGACCTGGATTCAGGAAGAGCTTCCCGATCGTCAACCGGATCCTCGAGTCGGTCGCGAAGAAGCACGCAAAACAGTCAACGTTCGTCGACACGTGGCACCTCCTCGACGACTTCCACGCCCGCTACGCGCAGTACCTGCGTGTGCACGGGAAGCTGACGATGATGCGCCTGCCCGACGGCGTGCACTACACCGCCGCCGCCGGCGACCTGATCGCGCAGCAGGTGCTGAAGCAGCTCGGCGCGGTCTATCGCTTGAGCTGACATGTCCAGACCGGACATGTCGGGGGACTGTCCCTAGCCATGTCCGAACGAGACATGTCGGGGGACTGTCCCTAGCCCATGTCCGAACGAGACATGTCGGGGGACAGTCCCTGGCCACGTCCGAACCGGACATGTCTTTTAGCGTTTGGCCGCCGCGTCGACGGCCACGTAGTCGCGCTCCTCGAGCGCGGTGATGATCATGTTCAGCCGGCGGGAGCGCGTTCGTCCTTCGGTGCCGTCGAGCCACGCGAGCCAGCGGTCCCAGCGCGTCCGGCTCACCCGCCGCTGGTTCTCCTTCGCGCGTGGGCTAGCCTTCAGACGTGCCTTGAGGTCTTCGGGCGTCGGCGTCGGCGGCTGCACCGTGTAGGCGCGATCCCACTCGCCGGACGCCTTCGCGGCCTCAACGGCGGCGAGGCCCTTCGGCCGCAGCTCGCCGTTCGCGATGTGCCGCAGCACGATCTCCCTGTTCACGAGCGACCACTTGCTCTTCGGCCGGCGCGGTGTCCAGCGCTGCGCATAGCGGTGCTCGTCGATCGTCCGGATCACCCCGTCGATCCAGCCGTACTTGAGCGCGACCTCGACGGCGTCGGCCCACGTGACCGACTCCTTCCCGCTTGCCTTCTTCCAGTAGACGAGCCAAACCTCGGTCTCGGTCTCGTGGTTCGCGTCGAGCCACGCTGCCCATTCGGCCTGGTCGCGCGCGGTGATCTCGCTCACGTGAAGGCGTTCTCGCCCGTCAGCGCACGTCCGATCAGCAGCTTCTGGATCTGGCTCGTGCCTTCGTACAACGTCGTGACGCGCGCGTCCCGCAGGTACTTCCCAACCGGGTACTCGTCGATGTAGCCGTAGCCGCCGTGCGCCTGCACCGCGGCGTTCGCAGCGCGCACTGCGACCTCGCTCGCGAAGTACTTCGCGTACGACGCCTCCACCGTGTGGCGTTCGCCGCGGTCGGCGGTCGCCGCCGCGCGCCAGACGAGCAGCCGCGCCGCCTCGGTCTCAACGGCGATGTCGGCGAGCAGCTCCTGCACGAGCTGGAAGCTCGCCACGCTGCGCCCAAACTGCTTGCGCCCCTTGGTGTACGCGATCGACGCGTCGAGGCAGCCCTGCGCGATCCCGACGCAGCCGGCGCCGAGCGAGATGCGACCGTGGTCGAGCGCCGACATCGCGACCTTGAAGCCGGAGCCGAGCTCGCCCAGCCGGTTCTCGTCGGGGACGCGCACGGCGTCGAGGAAGAGCTCCGCCGTGTCCTGCGCGCGGAGCCCGAGCTTGCCCTTGATCGGCCGCGCCTCGAAGCCCTTCGCGTCCGCGGGCACGACGAAGCACGTGATGCCGCGAGCTCCGGGCTCGCCGGTGCGCGCGAAGACGAGCGCGTTCGCAGCCCAGGAACCGAGGGTGATGAAGATCTTCTGGCCGCTGATCACCCAGTCGTCGCCGTCGCGCTCGGCGCGCGTCTCGAGGCCACCGGGATCGGAGCCGGCGCCGGGCTCCGTCAGCGCGTAACAGCCGAGCGCCTCACCGGAGGCGAGTGGGGGCAGCAGGCGCGCCTGCTGTTCGTCGGTGCCCCACTTGGCAACGGACTTGCCGTAGAGGCCGTTCGAGACGGAGACGATTCCGCGCACGTTCGAGTCCGCCTTGCCGAGCTCCTCGACGACGAGCGTGTACGAGAGCATGTCGAGGCCCATGCCGCCGTGCTCCTCGGGCAGCGCCGCGGCGAGGAAGCCCAGCTCGGCGAGCTTGCCGACGATCGAGCGGTCGATCGTCTCGCTGCGATCCCACTCGGCGGCGTAGGGCGCGATCTCGGCGGCGCAGAACTCGCGCGCGGTCTCACGGATCAGCTGTTGTTCGTCGGAGAGCGTGAAGTCCATCGCGCGAGACTAAACCGGACCACAAAAAATCCCGCTGAGCCGGTGTCGCTTTCGTCCACCTCACCGACTGGCCGCATCAGGCTTGCGCCTTTAACAGTCACTCGGCGAGGCTTCGACCTACTCGCGCTCCGCGCTCAGCGGGATCCGCAATGTATGCCGAGTGCGCACCCTCGCGCAAGAGGGTGCGCACACGAAATATCCGCTCGTTCCGTAAATTCAGCTCTTCCGTGCCGTCGCCTTGCCGCCCTTGCGGCCCGCGGCGACCTTCTGGGCATGCGTTCCGCCTTGCCTCGGATCGCTCGTCGAGGTGTGCGACTTCTCGCCGCCGTGCTTCGAGGCGTCGGGGGAGTTCGCGATCTTCGCCGCGCGCTCCTTCGACATGCCCTTGTCCTTCAGGGCCTCGTATTGCTTCTCGTTCTTGACGTGTGCGTTCTTTCCGGGCATCTGACCCCTCCTTTCAACCGTAGGCTTTCCCCGTGACGCCGCCACGACAAACGGTCCGCGGACAGCTGACGGTCGTCCGTCCGGCCACGGACGCGGACGTCGACCTGCTCGTCGCCTGGCATGCGGACCCCGAGATCTCGCGCTACTGGGACGACGAGACGTTCACGCCCGAGCAGATGCTCGAGCGGTTGGACCGCGAGCGCGTCGACGCATCGATCGTCGAGGCAAACGGCGAGCCTGTCGGCTACCTCCAGTCGTGGTGGGAGGAGGATGATCCCCTTCGCGGTGGCCTCGATGGCTTTCTCGTTCCGGCGGCGCGTGGCCGTGGCCTGATGCCCGACGCGGCCCGCAGGCTCGCCGGCTCACTGCTCGACGCGGGCTGGCAGTACGTGACCGTCGACCCGTACGCGTGGAACGAGCAGGGCCTGCGCGGCTGGACGAACGCGGGCTTCGTGGAGGTGTCGCGGCACGAGCCGGACCAGGACCACCGATCGGAGTGGGTGCTGATGCGCTTCCAACCCGAATCTGGTTCGGCTGACACCGAATCAGGTTCGACTCAGACCCGAACCTGATTCCCGACAGGGAACCAGATTCGAGCTCTTCGGACTGGCTAGTCCGCGCCCGGATCGTCGCCCGCGTCCCCTTCATCCTCCGTCGGGTCGGGCACCGGCGAGCCCTCGTCCTCGTCGTTCCGGTCGTCCTCGGGCGGCTCGCCGCCGGGGTTCACCTCTGGATGTTCCACGGATGCTCCTCTCGTCGATTAGCGCGCAGGTCATCGCCTCGCTACCCTTCCCCGCATGAACGCGAACCGGACGACGACGACGACGCTGCGCCGCGCGCGGCCTTCGGTCGCCGGATCGCGCGCGGCATAACGCAGCACCAGGCGACCTCCTGTCCTGTCCATTCGACCCGCAGGGGGTGCGTTACCGTTGTCCGCAATGAAGGTTGTTCTCCCAGATAATTCCGAGCTCGAGCTGGCCGAAGGCGCAACCGGCCTCGACGCCGCGCGCGCGATCGGCTCGAAGCTCGCCGAGCAGGCCGTGCTGGTGCGCTGGAACGGATCCGTCCAGGATCTCCGGCTGCCGTTGCAGGAGGGCCAGCAGATCCACTTCCTGACCACGCGCGACACCGAGGACCCGGATGCGCTCTACGTGCTCCGCCACTCGGCTGCGCACCTGCTGGCCGAGGCCGTGCGGCGTCTGTACCCGGGCGTGAAGATCGCGATCGGGCCGCCGATCGAGAACGGCTTCTACTACGACTTCGACTTCCCGGATCCGATCACCGAGGCGGACCTCGCGAAGATCGAGAACGAGGTCAAGCGCGAGATCAAGGAAGGACGCGAGTGGCAGCGCGAGGAGATCTCGCGCGACGAGGCCAAGCGCCGCTTCGAAGGCGAGGGCGAGCCGTACAAGGTCGAGCTCGTCGACACCGCCGAAGGCGACATCTCGCTCTACACGCAGGTTTCAAACGGCGCCGCTGAGTTCACCGACCTCTGCCGTGGCCCGCACTTGCAGAACGCGAAGCCGATCAAGGCGTTCAAGCTGACCGGCCTCGCGGGCGCCTACTGGCGCGGCGACGAGAAGAACACGCAGCTCACCCGCATCTACGGGACCGCGTTCTACAACCAGGCCGATCTCGACGCGCATCTCGAGCGGCTCGAAGAGGCGCGGAAGCGCGACCACCGCAAGCTGGGTGTGCAACTCGATCTCTTCCACCTCGAGGAGATCTCGCCCGGCTCGCCGTTCTGGCACCCGAAGGGGATGGTGATCTGGAACGAGCTCGAGGACATGCGGCGCCGCGAGGACGCGAGCCGCGGTTACGTCGAGGTGAAGACCCCGCTGATCTACGACAAGGTGCTCTGGGAGCGGTCAGGCCACTGGGAGAAGTTCCGCGAGAACATGTTCCTGATCCCCGAGGATGACCACACCTACGCGATCAAGCCCATGAACTGCCCCGGGCACATGGTCCTGTTCGCGAACACCCTCCGCAGCTACCGCGAGCTGCCGCTGCGCTACGCGGAGGCCGCGCCGCTCCATCGCAACGAGCCGTCCGGCACCCTGCACGGGCTCACCCGCGTGCGGCACGTGACCCAGGACGACGCGCACATCTTCTGCACCCGCGAGCAGATCGAGGACGAGATCTTCGGCTGCCTCGACTACGCGAAGTTCATCTACGACCTGTTTGACCTCGAGGCGGAGTTCGAGCTCTCGACCCGGCCGGAGAACCGACTCGGGACCGACGAGGAGTGGGACTTCACCGAGGGCGCGCTGCGCGCGGCGCTCGACCGGCGCGGCCTCCCCTACGACATCAACGAGGGTGACGGGGCCTTCTACGGGCCGAAGATCGACCTGAGCATGAAGGACTCGCTCGGCCGCTCGTGGCAGATGGGGACCATCCAGCTCGACAGCCAGCAGCCAGGCCGGTTGAACTGCCGCTACATCGGGGCCGACAACGCGGAGCACGTCCCGTACGTCGTGCACCGGGCGCTGATGGGCTCGTTCGAGCGCTTCATCGGCATCCTCACCGAGCACTACGCCGGCGCGTTCCCGTTCTGGATCGCCCCGGTGCAGATCCGGATCATCCCCGTGGCCGAGGTTCACCAAGCCGCGGCGAGGGAGCTGGCAGCGAAGCTCGCCCCGTACCGCGTCGAGGTGGACGCCTCGAACGACACCCTCGGCAAGCGAATCCGGAACGCCGAGGTGGAGAAGATCCCGTTCGTGATCGTCTACGGGGACAAGGAGTCGGACGAGTCCCTGGCGATCCGGGAGCATGGCGGGGAGCAGACCACCCTCTCGCTGGCCGATTTGCGGG
>JAOPYY010000226.1 GCA_025964395.1 Actinomycetes bacterium
AACCTGATTCGCCCTCAGGCGAACCAGATTCGAGGGGTCAGCCGTGACTCGCGTAAGTCATGAATCTGGTTCGGCTTCGCCGAATCAGGTTCAGTAAGAGGAGCCGTTGTCGGAGAGGTCGACCGGACCGATCCCGGCGACGACCGACTCCTGCGAGCGCTCGTGCAGCCGCTCCCGGCCGCGGCGCACCGCGACGAGGAACTTGTCGAGGTTCGTCTCGAGCGTGGCGAGCATCCCGTCGGCCCAGTCCTCCATCTCGAGCCGCATCTCGCGAGCCTGCCGGCGCGCCTCGTCGATGATCTCCTGCGCCTGGCGCTCGGCCAGCTTGACGATCTCCGTCTGCGACGCCTCACGGACGGCTTGCTCGCGGGCCTCCTGGAGGAGCCGATCCTGCTCGCGCTTCGCCTCGGCCAGCATCTCCTGCCGCTCCTTGACGATCCACCGGGCCTGCTTGATCTCTTCCGGGATCGTGGCCCGCATCTGGTCGAGGATGTCGTAGATCTCCTCACGGTCGATGCGCACCTGGTCGGTGAGCGGCACGGCCTTCGCGTTGTGCACGAGGTCGTCGAGCTTGTCGATCAGAACGAGGACGTCCATACAGTGTCCAGTCTACTCCTGGTCGGATAGTGGAGCGCCGCCTCGGCCCTTCGGGAACTTCTCCTTCAGGCGCGCCGCGACGGCCTTTGGCACGAGCCCTTCGACATTTCCGCCGAAGGAGGCAATCTCCTTCACCCCGCTCGAGGAAACGAAGCTGACCTGCGGGCTGGCCATCACGTAGACGGTCTCGATCTCGGGGGCCAGATGCCGGTTCAGCTGGTTCATCTGGAACTCCCACTCGAAGTCCGAGAGCACCCGCAGGCCCTTGACGATCACCGTCGCCTCCCAGCGCCGGGCGAACTCGACGACGAGCTCCCTGAAAATGTCGATCTCCACATTCTCAGCCGTTCCCTCGAGGGCGTCCTTGAGCAAGAAGACCCGCTCCTCGACGGAGAACATCGGCGATTTGTGTTGCGGGCTCCCGACGACGCCGACCACGACTCGGTCGAAGATCCGGGCCGCTCGGGAGATCACCTCGACGTGCCCGTTGGTCACGGGGTCGTAGGTGCCGGGATAGATGGCGGTGATCATTTGTCGAACAGGGTAAGCCGTGCGGAGCCGTACTTGCGGGATGTTCGTTGCTCGAGGCCGGGAACCTCGGGCGGATCCTCACGTCCGGAAGACTCGTAGACGAGCACACCGTCGTCGTTCAGGAGCCGCGCGAGGTGCGGCGTGACCTTAGCGTGGTCGTAGCCGTAGGGCGGGTCACAGAGGATCAGGTCGTAGGTGCGCCGCTCGCTTGTCACCGCGCGGAGCGCGTCCTGCTGGAGGACCGTGCCGCGGAAGTCGAGCGAGTCGAGGTTGGCGTTGATCACCTTGCAGGCGTACCGGTCGAGCTCGACGAAGGTTGCCGCCGCGGCGCCGCGGCTGAGCGCCTCGATCCCCAGCGCGCCGGAGCCGGCGAACAGGTCGAGCACATCCGCCTCGTCGACGGGGCCGATCAGGTTGAAGGCGTTCTCGCGCACGCGGTCGGAGGTCGGCCGCGTCTCATCGCCCTTCGGCGCGGCGATCCGGCGGCCGCGGTGGGTTCCGGCGATGACTCTCATGCGCCGGGGCTCGTCACCGTGAGACCTTGTGCGCGCGCCGCGTCCGCCAGCCGCCGGTCGTAGACGATCATCTCGCGCGCCCCGACATGAAGCGCCGTCACGAGATGGATGGCATCCAGCGTCCGGAGCGCGCTCGGCTCGATCGTCTCGGCCCGCCGAATCGTCGCATCGTCGAGGGATACGAGGTTGACGTCGTCGAGCGCGTCCCGGATCTCCGCGACAGCGGTTGACGATCCTGTCCCGATCCACACGGCGCGAATCGCCTCAATTCGCAGCAACGCATTCGAAACCGTTGGCTTCGAACGTGCGGAGAGATACGCCTCGAGGGTCGCGGACTCCGGCTCGTCGAGGACGAGTTTCACGAACGCCGACGCGTCGAGATAGACGAACGGTGAATCAGATTCGGTCGGCGCGGAGGTCGTCGAGGATCTCCTGAGATGTCCGGCCATCGACCACCGGGAACCGCTTCCGCGAAAAATTGAGCGGCCGCTTGGCGGGCGTGACCTGTCCCGCGGCGATCAGCTCATCGAGCCGCGAACGCTTGACCGGCGACAGGATCGCGACCGGCTCGCCGTCATGCGTAACCTCGAACGCCTCGCCGGCGCGGACGCGGCGAATCGTCGCGGTGAGGTTGTCTCGCAGTTCCCTGATCCCGATGCGCACCATGTGACCACATGGTGCCACACGTCACGCGGTTGCGCCGGCGTCCGTCCCGGACAGCATCCGGTCGGCCTCGTCCTGCCACGGGCCGTCCTCGTCGCGTAGCTCCGCCGCGATGTCACGCGCGCGCTCGATCAGCTCGTGATCGACGCGAAGCCTCGTGAACTGGAGGTCGCTCCAGCCGGACTGCCGCGTCCCGAGCAGCTGCCCTTCGCGGCGCAGGTCGAGATCGACCTGCGCGAGCTCGAAGCCGTCGGTCGTGTCGACGAGCGCCTGCAGGCGCTTGTCCGCGGTCTCGGACAGCTCCTCGACCGGCCGCGAGACGAGGAGGCAGTAGCTCTGCTCAGCCCCGCGCCCGACGCGGCCGCGCAGCTGGTGGAGCTGCGCCAGACCGAAGCGGTCGGCCTCCTGCACGATCATGATCGTCGCGTTCGGGACGTCGACGCCGACCTCGATCACCGTCGTCGCGACGAGCACGTCCAGCTCGCCCTCCTTGAACTGGCGCATCACCTCACGGCGATCCGCGGTCTTGAGCCTCCCGTGCAGCAGCCCGACGCGGTAGCCCTTCAGCTCCACGCGGCGCAGCCGCTCGGCCTCCTCCTCTGCGGCGCGGGCGAGCCGTGTCTCGGAGAGCTCGATCAGAGGACAGACGACGTAGGCCTGGCGGCCCGCGTCGAGATGGGCGCGCAGCCGCTCATACGCCTCGCCGGCGCGCTCGGAACCGACGCGACCCGTGATGATCCGCTTGCGGTCGGCAGGAGGCTTCGCGATCTCACTCACGGAGAGGTCGCCGTACATCGTGAGCGCGAGCGTCCGCGGGATCGGCGTCGCCGTCATGTGCAGGACATGCGGGCTCCTTCCTTCGGCGAGCGCCTTGCGCTGCTCGACACCGAACCGATGCTGCTCGTCGACGACAGCGACGGCGAGGTCGGCGAACTCGACCTCGCGCTGGATCAGCGCGTGCGTGCCGACCGCGATCTGCGCGACGCCGTTCGCGATCTCGTCGCGGATCTTCTTCGAGCCGACCGAGCCCGTCAGCAGCACGCAGCGTACGCCGAGCTGCGCGCAGAGCGGCTCGAGCGTCAGGAAGTGCTGCTCCGCGAGCGTCTCCGTGGGCGCCATCAGCGCGCCCTGGCGGTCGTTCTCGACCGCGCGCAGCAGCGCGTAGAGCGCAACGACCGTCTTGCCTGAGCCGACATCGCCCTGCAACAGCCGCTGCATCGGCGTCGTGCGCGCGAGCTCGACGTCGATCTCTGCGATCGCCGACTCCTGATGCTCGGTCAGCCGGAACGGCAGCACCTCGCGGTAGCGCGCGATCAGCCCGCCGGGCTGCGAGAGCGAGGGCGCGACCGCTTCGGTGTCGCGAAGGCGCGCGACCACGAGCTGCAGCGCGACGAGCTCGTCGAGCGCAAGCCGCTGCCTCGCCCGCTCCGCCTGCCCTTCGTCGACGGGGAAGTGAATCGCCGCGAGCGCGTCGCGGCGCAGCGGGAGCTCGAGCTCGGCCGGTAGCGGATCGGGGAAGCTGCCGGCGTGCTGCGCGAGCGCGACACGCACGAGCTCGCGCAGCCGCGTCGAGGGGATCTGCTCGCTCGCGGCGTAGACCGGAGCGTAATCGGCAGTCCTGCGCGCCTCGCCGATGTCGTAGCTCTTGACGTCGAAGCCGAACCTGCCGAGCTTGCCCCGCAACCGCAGCGAGGTCCCCGGGGTCAGCTTCTCGAGCAGCCAGGGCTGGTTGAAGAACGAGGCGCTGATCTGGCCGCCGCTGTCGTCACGAACGGCCGCGACGACGAGCGTACGCCGCCCCTGCAGGGGCCGTGAGCGTGCGCTCACTATTCGACCCTCGATCGCCACCTCTCCCTCGGCCTGACCGAGCTTCGCGATCGGAACGGTGTCGACAGCGTTCTCGTAGCGGCGCGGCGCGTGGAAAAGCAGGTCGCGCACGGTCTGGATGCCGAAGGTCTTCAGCCGCTTGGAAAGCGTCACCCCCACGCCCGGCAGCGTCGAGACGTCCAGCGTGTCGAGCCGCTGCGGCGGCGTCCAGCCCCGCGGGCGCGGCCAACCGTGCTGGACCACGCCTGTGAAACCCGGATGCATGCGGGTCATTGTTGCCATCTGGACCGAGCATAGGACCCGGTCCGGACGGCATGGTCATAGAGGCTTGATGTGGAGTGCACGCGCACTCGCGGATGGTGGCTCAGACGCGGCGCATCTCGCCCGGGTCGCGCTCGAACGTAGACCCCGCTATGCCCTACGCCCGACCCGAACGACCTGCTTGGTCTGAGCCATCCCCGCAAGCACGCAACTCCACATCAAGCCTCTTCTACTCGTCCAGGAACCAGAAGAAGCCGACCGTTCCCGGACCGGCATGCGTGCCGACGACGGCACCCAGCGTCGTCGCGATCTCGATCTGCGCGTGCGGCCGTTCGTACTCGACGAGCTCGCGCAGCGCCTGCAACCGCTCGGGCGCGGCGGCGTGCGCGATGCCGACCCTCAGGTTCGGCGAGTCGGTCGTCGTCGAGACGAAATGCTCGCGGAACTCGGCGAACGCCTTGGGGTTGCCGCGCACCTTCTTCAGCGGGATCACCTCACCGTCGCGGATCGCGAGGATCGGCTTCACGTTCAGGAGGTTGCCGGCAAACGCGGCGGCGCGCCCGATGCGCCCGCCCTTCGCGAGGTACTCGAGCGTGTTGACCGTGAAGAGGAGGTGATGCTCGCGCTGGTAGTGCGCGACGAACGCGTCGATCTCCTCATCCGTCGTCCCGCGCTGCAGCCGCTGCTGCACGCCGATCGCGAGCAGTCCCAGCGAAGCAGACACGGTGCCCGAGTCGATCACGCGCACCTTGTCGCCGCCGAGCATCTCGGCCGCGGCCTGCGCGCTGCCGTACGTGCCCGAGAGCGTCGAGGCGATCGTCAATGCGATGATCCGCTCGTACTGCGGCGCGAGCTCTTCGAACGTCGCGAGGAAGTCACCCGGCGTCGGCTGCGACGTCGTCGGCAGCTCCGCCTCGGTCTGCAGCCGCTCGTAGAAGCGATCTGGGGTGATGTCGACGTAGTCCTTGAAGCTCTCCTCGCCGAAGAGCACGTAGAGCGGCACCACACGGAAGTTCGGGTACCGCTCCGGCGCCTCCGGGAAGTCCGCAGTCGAGTCGATGACGATCGCCGTGTTCTCGGCCGTCAGGTTCACCGGGCCGCTGCCTCCTGCACCGTCTTGACGAGGCGGTCGAAGTCCTCGTCCTTCGTGACGCAGGCGACCGCGCCCGCGGCGAGCACCTCTTTGACCTCCTGCGCCGTGACCGAGGCACTCAGGCACACAACGCTCGTGCCTGGATACGCGTCGAGCACCGCACGCGTCGCCTCGGCGCCGTTCAGACCGGGCATGCGGTAGTCCATCAGCACCACGTCGGGCTTCAGCTCGGCGACCAGCGCGGGCGCGGCGTCGCCCATGCTCACGCTCCCGACCACATCGATCTCGTCGCGCAGGCCGAAGAGGAGCTCCAGCGTCTCGCGAAAGATGTCGTTGTCCTCGACGAGGATCACGCGGACCGGGGTCACTCTGCCGCCAGCAGAAGCGGGTAGTGCGGCTGGCCGCCCTCGTGCACGTCGAGCTCGAGCTCCGGGTGCTCCGTCTCCAGCTCGGACAGCAGCCCTACGAGTGACGGCGGATCTTCGCCCGTGAGCAGCGTCAGGATCCCGCGCGGCTCCTCCAGGAGCTTGGCGAGCACGGCATGCACGACCTCGTCGAAGCTCTCGCCACCCGCGACCGGTTCGCCGTTCGCGAGCCCGAGCCACTTCCCCTTGCGCACCGAGACGCCGTTCAGCTGGATATCGCGCGACGCGATCG